>NZ_JBTYIP020000029.1:0-131779 GCF_054877945.1 Singulisphaera rosea
TGAGGGCATGTCACGCCGGCCGAATCGTCCAGCGAACGAATTATCGCGGCCATCGGGCTCGGTCAAGTTGTCTTGCCGAACCACTCGGCCGCGTTTCTCGTCACCACCGTTGTCAGCGGCGACAGGGGTAATAGTACCGGATCATGGAACGAAGTCAACGACCTACCAAGAAAATCGAGTGCGTTTCGGGAAGGTCCTCTTCATGGACAGGGGCGATGCCACCCTGTAATTCCCGCGACCGTTTCCGAAGAGTCATCGGTCGACCGTTGCCATGATCCACTCGGGGTAACGTTTGCCCGAGACTCGATCGGGCGCCAGGGCTTCGTCCAGTCGCGCCAACTCGACGGTATCGAGTCGGACCCAGGCGGCGGCAATATTCTCCTCCAGGTAGGCTCGCCGCTTGGTTCCGGGGATCGGGACGATGTCATCTCCTTTCTGGAGCAGCCAGGCGAGGGCGACCTGGCCTGGTTTCACGCCCTTGGCGGAGGCCAGATCGCGGACAGCTCGGGCCGCTTCGAGATTGGCGTCGTAGTTTTCTCCCTGGTAGCGGGGATCGCCCCGACGATAGTCGCCCTCGGGATACTCTTCCGCGCGCCGGACCGCCCCGGTCAAGAAGCCGCGACCGAGAGGGCAGAATGGCACGAGACCGATGCCCAAATCGCGGAGGGCCGGGATGATCTCCGCTTCGAGGTTCCGTTCCCACAGCGAATATTCACTCTGGAGAGCGGAGACGGGATGGACGGCGTGGGCCCGTCGGATGTTGGCGACCCCCGCTTCCGAGAGGCCGAAGAACCGGACTTTTCCTTCGCGGACGAGCTCGCCGACGGTGCCGGCAACGTCTTCCATGGGGACGTTCGGGTCGACGCGATGCTGATAGAGCAGGTCGATGCGGTCGGTGTCGAGGCGTCGTAACGAGCCTTCCACGGCCGTTCGGATGCGGCTCGGGTGGCTGTCCCGCTCCGCACCGAGTTGCTTCCCGTCTTCGATACGAAAGCCGAACTTGGTGGCGATCACGACCTGATCCCGCTTCCCCTTGAGGAACTTCCCGAGGAGTTCCTCATTCCTGAAGGGGCCATAGACCTCGGCCGTATCCCAGAAGGTGCAGCCCAACTCGATGGCTCGGCTGAGGGTCGCGAGCGACTCGGTTTCATCGGCCGGGCCGTAGGACTGGCTCATGCCCATGCATCCCAGCCCGATCGCCGAGACCTCGAGGCCCTGGTTCCCCAACTTGCGATGCGTCAATATCATGACATTCTCCCGACCGTCGTAAGGGTTTCGCTCATACTCCAAAGGGCCTCCGCCTGCTTGGCGTCGCAGGCGTGAGGGGAGACGCCTTTCGGCAGCAGGACCTCTCCCGGGATGATCTCAGAGATATCGCAATCCTCGCAGTAGACACCGCCGAGGCCCTCGAGTCGGGGACTGGTCGCGCACCACAGTGTCGTCGCCGCGCCTTGCGGGACGGTCTTGTATCGCCGTTCGGAGTTCGGGGCCTGCGCGACGGTTCCGTCCTCCTTTCGATAGAGCTCGAAGGCTTTGAGGTCGTCGTCGGTGAAGTGCCGGGTCAGCGGCGTAGGGATTCCTCCGGGATGGACGGAGAACGCTCGGATCCCGTTCGGCTCCCCGCGCCTGTCGAGGGCGAGGGCAAACAGGGCGTTGGCTGATTTGGACTGGCCGTAGGATTTCCACTTGTCGTACGGCCTGCTCTCGAAGTTCGGGTCATCGAAGACGACGGGCGAGAAGCGATGCCCGCGCGACGTCAACGCGACGACTCTCGAGCCGCCCGCACGCAGGAGCGCGGGCCAGAGCCGCAAGGTGAGCTGGAAGTGGCCGAGGTGGTTGGCCGAAAACTGGCTCTCATATCCACGCCCGTCGCGAGCCAGCGGGCATGCCATGATCCCCGCGTTGTTGATCAGCAAGTGGAGCGGTCGACCGCCGTCGATAAAGCGGGCGGCGAAGGCGTCGATCGAGTTCGGATCGAGGAGGTCGATCGAGGCGAGCTCGACTCGGGGGATATCCGCCAGCGCTTTCCGAGCCGTCTCAGTCGAACGGGCCGGGACCACCACCGTGGCTCCCGCCTGGCTGAGGACGCGGGTCGTCTCGAGCCCAATCCCGGAATACCCACCGGTCACGATCGCGACCTTGTTCGAGAGGTCGATGCCCTCCATTACCTGTTCGGCCGTCGAATCGAAACCGAAGCCGGAATTGAGGGGCTTCTGCTGCGTAGGCATCACACGGTCCTCAGGGATGTGTTCTGGTTTGAGCAAGTGTAGGGCCGTGGGTCTCGCGGACGAATGCTCGAAAGTCCGCGAATCTTGCTCGATCGTCCGGACCTTTTGGACGAGGTTGCCTCGACGGGGAATGGGTCGTTGGACTTGAGAGCGGAGGCTCTCCATGGGTTCGAGGTTGAGGGGCAGCATCGGTCGATTCGAGATTGCTGCTCCTGAACTCTTGGGGGGCGAATCCGAAAAATGAATATAAAAAAGTAAAAATAATTATATTTGGTAAATTTTCGACTATTGGCGTCTCGGACTCTGCAAGGTCGGAGGCTTCGATTGCGTTTACGGTAGGTCCGGGTTGTCGTCAAGAGTCTCGCAAAGAATCAACTTGACTAAACGAGTCGAGAAAGCGAAGATTGTCGCTCGCGCCTCCTTTGGGCATTTCTCGAGGAGGAAGGAAGCCGGTGCCCGTGGATGTGGCAATGCGATGAGCATAGCGATTCGAGGTCTGCGAAAGCGGTTCGGACGTTTTGATGCGCTCGATGGAGTGAGCTTCGAGGTCCCCGCCGGGCAACTGGTGGCGTTGCTCGGCCCGTCGGGGTCGGGCAAGAGCACGGTTTTGCGGATCATCGCGGGGTTGGAGGAAGCCGACGACGGCGTTGTCGACTTGGGGGGCGAAATCGTCGACGGGCGGCCGACGCGAGAGAGGGGCGTCGGGTTCGTGTTCCAGCACTATGCGTTGTTTCGCCGGATGACGGTCCGGGAGAATATCGCGTTCGGGCTGGAAGTGCGGAAGATCCGCAAGGCGGAGGCTCGGGCACGGGTCGACGAGCTGCTCGAACTGATCCAGATGCAGGGGTTGGCCGATCGCTATCCCTCGCAGCTCTCGGG
This sequence comes from Singulisphaera rosea, assembly GCF_054877945.1. Classification (NCBI taxonomy): domain Bacteria; kingdom Pseudomonadati; phylum Planctomycetota; class Planctomycetia; order Isosphaerales; family Isosphaeraceae; genus Singulisphaera; species Singulisphaera rosea. The sequence continues at coordinate 3,108 of NZ_JBTYIP020000029.1, forward strand.
GGGACAGTGCCAGCGCGTGGCGTTGGCCCGGGCGTTGGCACCTCGGCCTCGGATCTTGCTCCTGGATGAGCCTTTCGGGGCGCTCGACGCCAAGGTCCGCGAAGAGCTGCGCACCTGGATCCGTCGCCTGCATGAACAATCGCCGGTCACGACGCTTTTCGTGACCCACGACCAGGGCGATGCCTTCGAGGTCGCCGACCGGGTGGTGATCATGAAGGGGGGGCGAGTCGAGCAGGCCGGACGGCCTCAAGACCTCTACGAAAACCCGTCGTCGCCGTTCGTCACCGAGTTCCTCGGCGAGGTGAACGTCCTCCGAGGGCGCTCGGTCGACGGGGTGGCGGTGCTGGGGGACGGGCTCGTCGTCCCGACGGGATCGCCGGGGCCCGACGGCTCCGTCTCGGTGTACGTCCGGCCGTACGACCTCGGAATTAGCCGTTCCCGGGATGATTCCGTGTCCTGGCCGGCTGAGGTGAGGCGCCTGTTACCCATCGGAGGCTCGGTGCGGGTGGAACTCGGGCTGTTCGACGGGACCGGCCTCGAGGTCATCCTCACACGAGACCGTTCCCATGAGCTTTCTCTTGCGAGGGGAGAGTCGGTCTTCGTCGCTCCGAGGGATCTGAAGGTCTTCCACGAGCCCGAGGGGATGTCCGTGGGGAGTTGGGTCTTGTAGGCGACGGTCCTGACGTCTCGGCGAGCGGTGAACCCGCCGAAAGAGCCAGGGGATCCGCCCGACTCGTTCAGGACGAGACTCGAGGGCAAGGGGCCTCGATGCGGGTTTGGTGGTGATCCCTTGATTCCCGTGTGTGAGGAGGATTGGCGATGTTGAAAGCGTCCAGCGGCCATGTCGTGGCCGTGCTGAGGCAGCAAGTCGAGATCATCGACAATGGCCGGATCAGCCTCGACAGCCTCTGGCGAGCCGCGGGGCGACCGGCGGGGAAGGACCCGAAGTCCTGGGCCGAGCTCGCCTCGCCCTTGCTCTCGGGATTCGCGGACTATTTCTCAAGGCTCCCTCGAGATGAGGGACGAACCGTGATCAAAGGGCCCCTGCTCTGGCAGTGGGAATCCGAGGACAGCGACCCCTGGCACACCGGCGACCTTATGAGCGTCTCGGATGTCGCCCAGATCTATGCGGCGTTCCTCGAGTCCGAAGCGTAGCTGAGGAGGAGGTTGAGCCGCCTGCGGCGGGGATTTGACAGCGTTGCTCCGGGTCGCCAAACTGGGCCGATCGCGTTCGGCTTTCCCAAGTCTTCGATCGAGGCGTACCGACATGCGCAACACCTTGGGCCTGCTCCTCGCTCTCCTCCTGCTCGTCTCGTCGACGTCGGCGGGTGAGGAGTTGAAGACCTATCCCCTCTGGCCCGAGGGGGCCCCGGGGGCGCTCGGCAAGGAGACCGGTGACGAGAACCATGCGGGTGACGTACCGACGCTGACCGTCTACAAGCCCGACTCGAGCAAGGCCAACGGCGCTTCGGTTGTCATCTGCCCCGGCGGCGGATATGGGTTTCTCGCGACGGAGCACGAAGGTAAAGAGGTTGCCGAGTGGCTGAACACGCTCGGCGTCACCGGGGTCGTGCTCAAGTATCGGCTGGGGCCGAAGTATCACCACCCGGCCATGATCCACGACGCGCAGAGGGCGATCCGGACGGTCCGCGCCAACTCCAAGGCATGGGGGCTGGATCCGAAGCGGGTCGGCATCATCGGTTTCTCGGCCGGAGGACACCTCGCCTCGACCGCCGCGACACACTTCGACGCCGGGAAGCCGGATGCCGCCAACCCGATCGATCGCGAGAGTTGCCGCCCCGACCTGGCGATCCTCGTCTACCCGGTCGTCGCGCTCGCGACTCCCTATGGTCATGCGGGGTCGCTCAGGAACCTGCTCGGCGAGAAACCATCGAAGGAACAAGTTGAGCACCTCTCGAACGAGCTCCAGGTGACCAAGGAGACCCCGCCGACCTTCCTCGCGCACACCAACGCGGATGGGGGCGTCCCTGCTGAGAACAGCATCCTGTTCGCACTCGCCCTGCGGAAAGCCGGCGTACCTGTCGAGCTGCACCTGTTCGAGACGGGCCAGCACGGGCTCGGCCTGGGGACGGGCTCGAAGCGGCACAACGTCCCGCCCGACATCGCGTTTCAGGCCTGGCCGGGTCTGTGCGCGACATGGCTCAAGGGTCAGGGCTTCTTGAAGCCTTGATCAATGGGACGGGCGTCGTCGATCCCCTCCCTCGAAGACTCCCCCGTCGTTCGACCCTACGTTCCTTGCGGCGTCGGTGTGCCACGTGATGCGAATCTCTCGGGTCGATCTCAAGCTCGTGCGTCTCCCGTTGGTCCGGACCTTCCGGACCAGCTCCAGCAGCAAAAATGAAATCGCGCACATCCTCGTGCGCGTCGAGGCCGACGGCGAGGTCGGTTGGGGCGAATGCGCCAGCCCGTCCGACCCGTACTATTGCCCCGAGACGACGGAAACGTGCTGGCACATCCTGAAGGATTTCCTCGCGCCCGCCGTGATCGGCCGGGAGTGGGAGACGATCGACGACCTCACGGGGCTCTACCGCCGGGTGAAGGGGAACAACTTCGCCAAGGCGGGGCTCGAGATGGCGTGCTGGGATGCCCTCGCCCACCGACAGGGGAAGCCGCTCGCCGCGCTGTTGGGCGGGACGCGTTCGGAGATCGCGTCGGGCGTGAGCCTCGGGATTGAAGGAGACCTGGCGACACTCTTCGAACTGATCGAGCAATATCTTGGCGAGGGCTATCGTCGGATCAAGCTCAAGATCGCACCGGGGTGGGACGTCGAGGTCGTGAGGGCGGTCCGCGACCGTTATCCCGACGTCCCCTTGCAGGTCGACGCGAACTCGGCCTATTCGCTCGAGGATGTCGAGCGACTCAAGCAGTTGGACGACTTCGGCCTCCTCCTCATCGAGCAGCCGCTGGCGCACGACGACATCATCGACCACGTCCGGCTCCAGGAGGTGTTGAAGACGCCGGTCTGCCTCGACGAGAGCATCCACTCGGCCGAGGACGCGCGGAAGGCCCTCGACCTCGGGGCCTGCCGGGTCATCAATATCAAGGTGAGCCGGGTCGGCGGACTGTCGGAGGCCCGACGGATCCACGACCTTTGCCTCGCGCGAGGCGTGCCGGTCTGGTGCGGGGGGATGCACGAGTTCGGCGTCGGCCGGGCGGCGAACGTGGCGATCGCGAGCCTGCCGGGCTTCACATTGCCCGGGGACGTCTCCGGATCGGACAAATACTATCGTGACGACATCGTCGACCCACCCATCCTCGCGGTCGACGGCGCCGTGACCGTTCCGACCTCGGTCGGCCTCGGGCATGCGCTTAACGAAGGTCGGCTCGCCGGCCGGGTTTTCCGCGAGTGGACGCTCACGGCTTGAACGAATCCTCGACGGGGCTCGCGAATGCACGGATCGAAACTTCTCGACGTCCTGCGACCCCGGCGCGACGCGATGCTGGCAAGCCTGGCGAAGCTGGTCGAGCACGAGTCGCCGAGCCGCGACAAGGCGGCACTCGATTCGCTCGCCCGGGTGGTGGCAGCTCGGTTCGAAGCGGTCGGTGGCGCGGTGACGTTGCTCGCGAACCCGTCGGGCGGTGACCACGTTTCGGCCCGCTTCGGCCCTCAAGGAGGTGGGGACCATGCATTGATCGTCGGTCATTTCGACACGGTCTGGCCGATTGGAACGTTGGCACGGATGCCCTACCGGATCGAAGAGGGGCGTGCGTACGGCCCGGGCACCTTCGACATGAAGGCGAGCATCGTCCTCGTCGAGTCGGCCCTCTCGGCTTTGCGGACGCTTGGACTCGAGCCAAGACGGGGTGTCGAAGTTCTCTTCACCTCGGACGAGGAGATCGGCAGCCCGACCTCACGGTCGACGATCGAAGCGATGGCCCACTCGGGCGCTTATGCCCTCGTGCTCGAGTCGCCCTTGCCCGGCGGGACCCTCAAGACAGCACGCAAGGGGGTGGGTGGTTTCACCCTTGAAGTCGAAGGCCGCGCGGCCCATGCGGGGGTCGAGCCCGAGAAGGGGCTCAGCGCGATCACCGAGCTCGCCCAGCAGATCTTACGAATCAACGCATTCGCCGATCCTTCCGCGGGGACGACGATCAATGTCGGCCTGATCGAAGGTGGGACGACTCCCAACGTCGTCCCTGCGCGGGCCGTCGCTCGAGTGGACGTGCGGGTCACGACGTCGGAGGAATCGCGGCGGATCGCGTCCGAGTTCGCGGCGCTCTCCCCGATTACGCCCGGAATCAGCCTGAAAGTCAGCGGCGGGATCAACCGCCCGCCGATGGAGCGGACGGAGGCCATCGCCGCCCTCTTCGAGAAGGCGAGGCTGATCGGCAGGAACCTCGGCCTCGAACTGTCCGAAGGGTCGACCGGGGGCGGGAGCGACGGCAACTTCACGGCAGCGGCCGGCCTCCCGACGCTCGACGGCCTCGGGGCCCTCGGGGCGGGGGCACACGCTGAAAATGAGCATATCCTCATCGATTCATTGCCCGAACGGGCCGCGCTGCTGGCGGCCCTGCTCCTGGACCTCTGAGGACGCCTTGCCGATGGGCGACGAGATCACGATCCGACGCGCCGAGACCCCTGCCGATTACCGGGCGTGCCAGGAGGCCCAGCGCCGGGCCTGGGGGATCGCCGATACGGGGTATCTCCTACCGATCGCCACGATGGTCGGGGCTCAACTCCACGGCGGCCTGGTCCTCGGGGCCTTCCTCCCGAACGGCGAGGCGGTGGGGCTCTCGTTCGCGTTTCTTGGCCGTGCCGAAGGCCGGATTTGCCTCTATTCGCAACTCACCGGCATCGTCCCGGGCCAGCAGTCGCGGGGGCTCGGATATCAATTGAAGCAGGCCCAGCGCGAGTACGCCCTCGACGAGGGGGTCGACCTCATCGCCTGGGCGTTCGACCCGCTTCAGGCCGGTAATGCTCGGTTCAACCTCGATAAGCTCGGCGCCACCGCGGCCCGATATGTCGACGACATGTATGGCCCGCGCACCGACGCCCTGAACACGGGCGTCCCCACCGATCGTCTCATCGCCGAGTGGGAACTCTCCTCGCCCCACCCGAGGCTTGAGCTCGAGTCGGCTGAGATCCTGAGTCTCCCTCGCTTGATCAACTCCGACGACCAACCTGGCGGCGTTCGAGTGGCGACCGGCCTGCGTCGCGCCGTGGGGTCCCGGGCTCTCCTCGAGATTCCGGAGGATATCACCGCCCTTCGGTCGCTCGACCCGCAACTCGCCGACACATGGAGGCGGGCCGTTCGCGAAGGGTTCATCACCGCGTTCGCCTCGGGTTATCGGGCCGTTGGATTCCTTCGGGACGAATCCGAGGGTCGCCAACGAAGATTCTACGTCTTGCAAATACCGTGATGTTTTGGCGTGATCCTCATGAGACGGTGTCAATGGACCTCGACGGTCCCGTCCTCCTTCACGTCGAAGTTGAAGGTGTTCGAACCGCTCTCGATCTTGGCGGTCACTCCCGAGGACTCGGCCATGCCCAGCTTCTTGGGCGTGACGTAGCGGAAGACCCGACCGCCGCGGTCGGTGAAGGTTTCGCCGAGGCCCTTGGCGACCTTGGCCGTGACGGCCTTCGCCTTGGCCTTGAGGACGTTCCTCTCGCCAGAAGGGGTTGCGGCGGCCGATGCGCCGGCAACCGGGGTGGGGTCGAGCCCGACGATCGCAACCTTGTGCTGGCCGACGACGACCCCGTCTCCATCCGACTCGCTCGTCATGACGAACGTCCCGTCGTCGCGGATCATCGACATGGCGGGCGGGCCGGTGGTCCCCTTGGAGTCGTCGGGCACGAACATGACTTGCCCGTAGCGGACCGGCTGGCCCTGGAAAGTGACCTTGCCTCCGACCCGGCCGAGATTCAGGCCGTTGTCGTCGCGGCATCCGGGCAATAACAGCCCGACGAGGAGGGGCGACGCAAGAGGTGTTCTCCATGCGAGTCGCATGTGGGGTTCCCATCCGTTTGTATGTCCGAGTCGAAGCCCGGCGGGCTCCTTCCCGCGCGAGCTCCCGTGATGGTCAATAGGCGTCGGCCGAGACGACCTCGCTGCCGGCTCGCGAGCCCAGGGCATTGAAGGTGCGGAAATTGACCGTTTGCTTGATGAATCGGACCGACCCGTCGACCATCCCCATATTCACGCCGCCGGGGTGCTTGCTCTTGAATCCGTAGTTATACGTTTGGTTGCGGTAGCAGTGCGGTGCGCCGATGATATTCAATGCGTTGATGTCACAGGTCACCCCGTCGGAGTCGACCTGGCCGTCTTTGAGGTTGCAACGCCAGTTGATCGGTATGACGGTCGAGGACCAGGTGCCGTCGCCATTGGCCCAGAGGAGAGACCCGTTGTAGTCGGGAGAGTTCTCGCCGACGAAAATGGTGTTGCTCGTCCCATCTGTGGTCTGAGCAATGCTCGTCCCCCGCCCGTCGCTGCAGTCGACGAACATCCCGCGCAGGTTGAAGTTACAGCCCCAGCTCAGGTTTCCTCCATTGATGTACTGGTCGCCGGCGTACTGGTCCCAAGTCGGGTTCCCGGTGCGCATATCTCCCCAGTTGCCCACGTAGTTGGTAACCGCACCGGAATACATGCCGTTGAAATCCGGCACGTTGACGCCCTGGAGGTTGTCGACGATTTTGTTGAAACTGTCGCTCGGGCAGAGGTAGGCGTTGAGGATAGTGCGATACGCGGTCGTGTTGGCCAGCGAGATGTTGGCAACCGAGAAGTTGGCCGTGTTGTACAGTGGCGTCTGTTCCATTTGGGGAAGGATGAGGGCCATCCATCCCCACCAGGAACCGTTCGACCACCACTGGCTCGAATCTGCTCCCCCCTTACTGATACCCCCCGGCGGGAAGGTCCCGACCTGGTCGTGGTAGTTGTGGCAGGCCAGGAGGACTTGCTTGAGATTGTTGACGCATTGGGCGCGTCGGGCGGCCTCGCGAGCCGCCTGGACCGCGGGGAGGAGAAGGGCGATCAACACCGCGATGATCGCGATCACCACGAGAAGCTCAATCAGCGTGAAACCTCGACGGCGCATCGGATGGCTCCCAGACAGGGCTGGAGAATGGGACCACGGCATCGAGCGGAGCGGACGAGGACGCGGGGCCGCGTGGGAGAGTCGCGGCGGAGAGAGGAGTTCCGACCCGGCAGAAGGGAGATTCCGATAGTCGGATAGACGACATCTTTAGCAACACGGTCGGTGGTCCGTCAATCATGTCGATCGGTTTTTTTGTCAAGATTGCTTGCGGAGCCATCCACTCCTCTTCTCGCACTCGCTTTCGGTGGCTCTGGAGTCATCAGGCGGGGTGTATGTCGAAGGGATTCGTATTCTCACGAACTAATTCGGAGATGGCCGATGGCCCAACGTGGAGTTTCTCGGCGTGAATGAATTCGGAGACGATTGATAGGATCGTTGCGGTCGGGGGATCGAAGTCTTTCGGGGTTGGGGGCGGTCGGCCCTCCACGATGGTGTCAGCGCTGACCGTGGCAGAATCCCAGGCTTCGGAGAGATGGGAGCGGCGTGACCTCGGTATTGAAGAAAAGCCGGGTGTCGAAGGAGGTCTCAGTAGACTCATCGCTGAAGTCAGCCGAATTGCCTGCGATCGGCGCGGCAGCAGGCCCACCGCAAAGGCACCAAGACACGAAGGGTCCCGAGAGAATACCGGAAAGGGATTCGTTTCCTCGGGATTTCATCTTTATATGTATCGGTACCTTTGTGGTGTACGGCATCCCGGGCTGGGGGCTCGGCGGTGACCGGCGAGGAATATCGGGATCAGACGGCGCCTTGATCTCTCTGGGCTGCTCGGTCGAACTCGGTGAACTCGGCGGAGCCGCCGACTCTGGCGCGTGCGACGAGTTTTGAGGCGCTCGCGTAGGCCGCGCGGGTGCCGGCTCCGTTGGCCGCGCAGGAAAGCGCGGTCCCGTTGTGGACCCCGAGGGCTCCCCCGGTTTTGAGAGCGTCCTGATTGGCCCCGAGGAAGATGAACTGCCAGGAGTAGACCTCGCGTTGGTGGGTGATCATCCCGTTGATCCGGTCGGCGGTGTACTCCTGGCTCGCGTTTTCCTGGCCGTCGGTCATGATCACGAAGATGACGATCGAAGGACGTTCGGGCTCGGGTTTCGCCGAGAGCCGTAGGCCGGTCTCGACGATGGCCCGGCCGATGGCGTCGAGGAGCGCGGTGGTCCCCCTGGGGACGAAGGTTTCTCGGGTGAGGGGAGGGACGTCCCCGAGGGGGATCCCTCCGAAGACTTGAAAGTACTCGTGGTCGAATTGGACGAGGGTGTATGACGCCTCGCCAGGGAGCTTCTTCTGCTCCGCGACGAAGGCATTGACGCCGCCGATCGTGTCGTCGGCGATGGGATCCATCGACCCGGATCGGTCGAGGACGAGCGTGATGTCGGTGGCGTTGGCCTTCATGGGACCCTCCCTCGTGGAAAACGGAATCGGCTCCCTCGGCCGTCGGCGACGAGGCGAAGGACGGAGTTGACTACTCCTACGTACTCGGGCGTCAGAGAGGACGGAACTTTGGACCGAATGGCGCGAACGTGTCTCTCGATCATTCTTTAGACGCGGATTGGCACGCCACGGTTCAGTGCTCCCTCCTCGCGATTCGCGAGGACAAGAGACCGTCAGCCAGAGAGGAGGATTGCGTCGGTTCGACCGGGATGTCGAAGCCTCGGCGGGGGCCGCCAAGACTCGTTGAGGAGGGCGAGGGTGAGCTGGGGGAAGGGCGATGGGGCTGGGTGCAAGGGACCGCGAGACGCCGCCGTCCTTGCCGGGGGCGGCGCCTCGAATGTGTGCCGGGTGATCAAGCCTTGGGGGTGTACATCGCACCGCGATACTTCTCGAGGAGCGCCTTGGTGGCGAGGATGCCCTCGTGCTCGGAGAGCTTGCTGCCCTCGTATTCGATGCCGACGTAGCCCTTGTAGCCCTGGTCGGTGACGATCTTGAGGATCCGGCCGTAGTCGAGCTCGGTCTCTTCGCCGTTGTGGAAGTCGTGGCTCTTGGCGGAGACGCCCTTGGCGGTCGGCATCATCCGCGCGATCGCCTCGTAGACGTCGAGCATGAACTTGCCGTGACGGTCCTTCGGGAAGTTGCCGAAGTCGGGGAGCGTGCCGAACCCGGGCTTGTTCACCCCGTGGATCAGCGCGAGCAGGGCGTCGGGATTGCTGGACGGGCCGCCGTGGTTCTCGCAGATGATCGAGATCTTGTTCTTCTCGCCGTATTCGGTCAGTGCCGAGCAGGCCTCGGCGGCGTTGGTGACGTTAGAGGGGCTGTAGTGATGGCCGGTGTTCACGCGGATCGCGTGGCACCCGAGGGCCGCGGCGGCGTCGACCCATTTCTTGTGCTTGTCGACCGCCTCATCGCGCTCGGCCTTGCTCTCGGCGCTAAGGTCGCCCTCGCCGTCGATCATAATCAGGACGCAGGTAACTCCCTGGTCGCCGGCGCGGGTCTTGAGATCCTTCAGGTAGGCCGAATCCCCGGCCTTGTCCTTGAAGAACTGGTTGACGAACTCGACGGCCTCGATCCCGTACTTTTCGCGGGCGATCTTGGGGAAGTCGAGGTTGCTGATCTCTCTCTTGAAGAGGGCCTTGTGCAGCGACCACTCGGCGAGCGAGATCTTGAAGTCGCCGATCTTGCCGGCGGCCGGCTGGCCGGAGACGGGGGCGGCCCAGGTCGGGCGGATCCCGAGGCCGAGCGAGGCGCCTCCGACGAGGGCGCCTCGAAGTAGGGTCCGGCGGGTCAATACGGAACCGTTCATCGCGAGCGATCTCCGGGAAATGGGAGCTGATGGGTCGTCCGGTGGCCAGGAGCAAGTGTCGCAGTCTAAAGGCCTTGAGGAGACGGGTCAATCACCCGAGCCCGTCCGATCGCAAGGCGTTCGTCGTCTGGAGGCCGAGAGATCGAGGCCGGTCAAGCGAACGCGGTCCCGTTCTCGACGAAGATGCTCTTGAGGGCGTTCGCCGCGTCGCCGAAGCGTTCGGGGCCCGTGAAGCCGTACGTGAGCTCGGCGATCACGAGGTGCGGCTCGAGGACGCAGAACCCGTCATACCCGTGGGCGACCGCGTCGGCGAGCAGGCGAGGGATCTCGCCCCCCCCTGCCCCGGCGGGGACGTTCCGCTCGAGCTTGGCGTCGTAGTCCTTGACGTGGAAGTGCGTCACCCGGGGGCGGAGGAGCTGCCAGGCCTCGTCGATCGGCTGGCCGACCTCGACGTAGTTGGCCGGGTCGAACGCGTGGGAAAGGCTCGGCGAGCCGACCGTCACGAGGAGGTCCTGCACGCGGGCGGCGGTGTCGCCGAAGATCCCCTTCTCATTCTCGAGGAAGAGTGTCATGCCCCGCTCGCCGGCGAGCGTAGCCAACTCGGTCATCCGGCACACGGTCTCGTCGCGGTATTTTTCGGGGTCTTCGCCGGGGGGCATGTAGAAGCTAAAGATCCGGATCCGGGGGGCCTCGTAGAACTCGGCCAGGTCCATCGCCGTGCGGAACCGCTTCAGGTGGGGCTCGAAGGGTTCCGTGATCTTGATCTTGCCGATGGGAGAGCCGATGGCGCTCAGACCGAACCCGCGCGATCGCAGGAGCGAGCGGAACTCCTCGTGCTGCGCCTCGGAGAGGTCGAGGACGTTGGTCCCGTAGATCGAGCGGAACTCGATGTGGCGGATCCCGTGCCGTTCGAGGACGTCGAGCTGCTCGACCGGATCCTTGGAGATCTCGTCGGCGAAGGCACTGATGCGAATCATCTTGCGGCGTCCCCGGGCCTCGGGCTGGTTCATTTTCGGTGCGAGCCCCAATGTAACATCCGCGACGGAAACCGCCAGCGTACGGTGTGGCGTGCGGGGTAGGGCGCGGATACGATGGATCGCGTCCCCTCGGCGGGCTGTCCCGCTCGATCGGCGCGACGGACGAATGGCGGTCGATCTTCCCCCCGCTCAACCTCGTGGATGACCTCTGATGGGCGCGATCGTGTGGCCGTTCCTGATCTACTGGCTGGTCCTCTTCGTCGCCTGCTTCTCCATCGTCGAGTTCGGCCAGGACCAGCTCTACGACGAGGTCACCCCGCACCCCGGCCTCAAGGTCGGACTCGGGTCTTTGATCCTTGCGGCGGTCCTGACCTGGATTCGATCGTCATTTGATACGATGTTCACCTCTGATCTGCCCTGGACTGTGCTCCAGGCGATCGTCTGGTTCGGGGTCTTCACGCTGATCCTCCAGTTCCACCCGACCCACGCGTTCGCGATCGGGGTCGTGGCGATGCTGTTAATCCCAGGATTGGCGACGATGGGGGTCCACAGCCTGATGACGCCCCGAGGCGCCGCGACACCCACTCGCTATACGACCCCGACCAAGCCGATTCGCAAGCCGTTGGGCTCGTTCGGTGCACCGCCGAAGGCCGAGGGGCCGAAGCCAGGGCTGCCCAAGGCGAAATGATGGATTGCGCCTTCACGCGATCGTCGCGAGTGGATCCGGTCGTGTTATCGAACCAACATGCCTTCGGTGGGCATTATTGATGGTATCGGTTCCCGTCCTAGGGTTGTCGGGCGTGGGGATCCCATGATTCAAGGATTGCGGACCGTCATCTATCCCGTCACCGATCTGGCCGGAGGGAAGGCGTGGTATTCCCAGGTCGTCGGCCATGAACCTTACTTCGACCAGCCATTTTACGTCGGCTTCTCCGTCGGCGGGTTCGAGCTCGGCTTGATCCCCGACGGCACGCCCGGCGAGTCGGGGGCGCAGGCGTATTGGGGGACGGCGAACGCCGTCGAGGAGTTCGACCGGCTCCTCGGGCTTGGGGCCTCGGTCGTCGAGCCGGTCAAGGATGTCGGCGAGGGGATCAAGGTCGGCTTGGTGCGGGACCCGTTCGGGAACGTCTTCGGGGTCATCGAGAACCCACATTTCACGATCGACGACGTCCGATAGCCGGACCGACGCCCGAGGCGACTTTCACGGCCGCTCGGGGAACTCGCTCCCATCGTGGTAGCCGAAGACGTCGATGGTGTCCCCATGGTCTCGGACCAGTCGACGGATCTGTTCGAGGCTCCCGAGTCGCCGGGCGTTGTCGTCAGCCCGCATCGCGGTTAGTTGGGATACCGGGTGGTCGTCGGCCGTGAGCTCGACGCGCAGGTAATAGGCGTCCCCGGCGTGGAGGACCCAACGGTCTCCCTGGCGGATCGCGATGCCGCAATGCCCGAGGGTGTGACCGAAGAGCGGGATCAGGAGGACCTCAGCCTCGAAACCGAGCTCCACGGGCCTGGCCTCGAGTCCGAACCACTCTCGGCTCGATTTCGCGTGGGTCGTCCAATGCGGCTTGTGGGCGAAGTGGGTCGGGACATAGCGAAAGTGGTCTCGGGCGACGCTCGCGAGTTCCTCTTCGGAGATGTGGACCTGGGCCTGGGGGAAATCGGCAAGGCCACCGGTATGGTCGGGGTCGGCGTGGGTGAGCACCACGTGCGAGACGTCGCCAGGCCGAAGGCCGAGGGCTTCGAGTCGACGGATCGCGGTGTCGGGTTCGTTGAACCGGAATCCGGCCATGTCGATGAGCGGCTTTCCGAGTCGTTCGGCTGGGTGCCGGACGTCTTCGAGTCCGATGCCGGTGTCGACTAGGGCCAGGCCGTTCTTGTCCTCGAGGACGAGGCAGTGGCAGTAGGCCGTCGAGTACGGCGGGACCTGGAGCGTCCCGCCGTTGATGTGGTGGAGGTTCGTCATCGGATCCTCACCTGGTCGGGGGCGTCGCGTCGATCGACCTGCCGAAACTGGATTCGGGGGAGGTCGTGGCCGTTCCGTTGAAGGGCTTCTCGATCGCCTCAGGACGGGCATGCCCTATAATAGGGTGAGGGAAGAAGGGGACAGGGGGGCACTATCGCCGGCCCCGAGGCTCCTTCCTCGGGAGGTCCATCGCCATGAATCCGCCTCGCATCCCCGCGCCGAGCTTGGTTTTCAGCCTATTCCTCGGCCTTGCCTTCCTCGCCCTACCGGGCACCTCGGCCGAGGCTCAGATGTTCGGCGGGCCCATGGGATACCCGGGCTACGGTTATGGCTATGCCTACCCCGGCGCCCCGGTCTACAACGGGTTCGGGGCTCCGGGGTACAGCTTCGGCTATGGCTACGGCTATCCCGGGTATGGCTATGGCAATCCTGCCTACGGCTTCGGCTACAATAATCCCGGTCTGGGATATGGCGGCATCCCGATGACGTCCGCCCCCCAGGCGGTTGTCCCGGCCTACGGCTACCTGAACCCGATGTTCGGGATGGGGCTCACGCCCCTGGGTGTCCAGAGCGCCCTCGCTGAGGGTTCTCTCCAGGGACGGCCATCGATCACGCTTCCAGGCTCCGGTGTGATCCCGAAGCCGAATACGAAGAACAATCGCCCGTCAACCTTGACTATCCCCGTCCAACCTCGATGAGGGCCTGTGCCGAAACCCGGTTTTTTCTTCAAAACCGGGTTTCTGACGCTGTCAACGTTGTCTACACCTCCCGGGGATGTCGTCGCCTATTGGCACAGAAACCCGGTTTTGAAGAAAGAACCGGGTTTCGGGAGGCGCGTCAGTTGCGGGGTGCGGGGCCGTATCCCGGCTTCGGGTTTCCGGAGTCGTCGAGCTTGTCGCAAGCCCAGAGCAGGCCCCGGGCCACCATGTCGAGATAGACCGGGTCTTTCATCGTGACGTTGTTGTGGGCCAGCGTCGTGACGAAGACTCGACCTCTGCCGAACTGGTGGGTCCAGACGACGGGATGATCTTTGTTGAGATCCGCGTCGTAGGCCTGGGCCAGTGGGGTCGTCTCGGGCCACACCTTCTCGATGACGTAGAGCTCCTCCGGCACCGTCTTCCAGACGGCGGGGACGCTCTTCATGATCGGGTGGGAGGTGGCGACAGGCTTGACCTCGAGTGGCCGCTGCGCACCGTGGTGACGAGAGGTCACTCCCAGGAACTCGCGCCACTCGTCGGTTTTCATGGCGCGGAACGTGTGGACGCCGCAGTGAATCACGACGGCGGGCGTCCCCTTGCGGTGGACCGAGGCGACGCGCTCGACGAACTCGCGATCGTCGACGAAACCGAAGCAGCCGTTGTGGACGACGACATCGAAGCCGTCGGCCCAGTTGGCCTTCTCGAAGCGGCTCACGCGGTGCGTGCGGGTGGTGCCCTCGTGGACGACGGTCCAGCGGACATTGCCCCGGGCGCTGATCCCTTCGGGGATGAGGGTTTTCTGAACCTCGTAGTCGTGGCAACACCCGCCCGTGATCAGGAGTGCGTTGATCGGTTTGGCGGTGGGAACCGCCTCGTCCGTCCTCGAGTCGCGGGTGATGAACAGGGTGGCCGCCAGGGCGACGGCGAGTTTCAGGGCCGACCTCTTCGACAACGGTTGCGTCATGGTCGCCTCGGCAAGGGCACGGGACAAACGAGTGGGATTTCGGGCGCAAAGGCCTTGAGTGATAGGCTAATCGACCGGAGGCTTGGGGTGTAGGCGGTCGGGCGATCTGAGGCTAGGCTGTCGGCGGGCTGGGGGGCATCTTCAGGGGGAGGCGGATGGTGAAATGCGTGCCGCGACCGGGCTCGGAGTCGACCGAGATTGTGCCGCCGTGCGTCTGCACGATCCCGTAGCTGATCGAGAGCCCCAGGCCGGTCCCCTGGCCGATCGGCTTGGTTGTGAAGAACGGGTCGAAGATCTTGTCGCGGATCTCGGCAGGGATACCGTGCCCCGTGTCGATGACGTCGATCTCCACAAAGCCCTGCGACGACCGCGTGCGAACGGTGACTTTACCACCGGCCTCGCACGCGTCGATCGCGTTGCTGATGAGGTTCAGAACCACCTGGTTGATCTTCCCTGCGTAGCAGGTCAGCAGGGGAAGCGGTGTCAGGTCGGCCTCGAGTGTGACGCCGAGCGTCGTGGCCCGGCCGTGGATCAGGTTCACGGTCGACCGGATCCCGTCATTGAGGTCGATCTCTTTCAGGTCCCCCTCGTCGAGCCGGGCGAAGTCGCGGAGATCTCTCACGATCTGGCGGATGCGACGGAGGCCTTCACCCGCGCGATCCATCAGGCGGTCGAGGTTCTCGAGCAGGAACGGTAGGTCGATCCGTTCCTCGAGGGCATTAATCTTCGCGAGGAGCTCGGGCTGGTATTCGGCCAGGGTCGGCTCGGACTCGCGGAAGAGGATGAGGAGGTCGCGGAGAAAGCCGACCTCGCGATGGAGGACGGTGACGTCGCTGGTCACGAATGCCAGGGGGTTGTTGATCTCATGGGCTACCCCGGCGACCATCTGCCCCAAGGCGCTGAGTTTCTCGGCCTGGACGAGCTGGGCCTCGGCCCGCTTGAGGGCCTCATGAGCCTGGCGTTCCGAGCGGACGGATTCGTGGAGCAGCGAGTTCTGCTCCTGGAGCCGGGTCTCGGCCTCTTTCCTGGCCGTGACGTCGCGCGAGGCGCACTGGATCTCCAGGACCTCGTCGGCCACGGGGTCGAGGAGGGTTCGGGTCGTCGTTTCGAACCAGAGGATCCGGCCGTCCTTGCGGACGATCCGGTAGGTGGCTACGGACGGCGTGTTCGAACGGAGTATATCCGCGTGGGCGACGCCGATCTCGAGACGATCGTCGGGGTGGATGAAGTCGTACGCCGACCGTCCGACGAGCTCCTCAGGGTCGTATCCCGTGAGGGCTCGGCATGCGGGTGATGCATAAAGATATCGCCCCTCGGGGTCGTGGCGCGAGATCATGTCGGTCGAGTTCTCGGCCAGCAGGCGATACTTCTCCTCGCTATCCCGATGGGCCTGCTCTCTCCGCTTGCGACTGGTGACGTCTCGGAGCGCGAGGACGACGACCTCGACCGCCCCCGTAGGCCCCTGGATCGGGGTCAGGAGGACCTCCCACGTCGGCTCACCCATCGATGGGGGGAAGGTCACCTCGGCGACGCACGACCGACCGCTTTCGAAGACGATGTTCCGTTGTTCCGCCAGGTCCGCGACGATCCCGCAAGGGAGGCCGAGCTCCTGCCAGTTCATGCCGAGGATCTCGTCCCGGTCCTTCCCCCATTGCCGAGCCCCGTCGGGGTTCGCGTACAGGAAGGTCCCGTTGCGGTCGCAGAGGTAGACCAGGTCGGAGGACGAGGCCAGGACTGCGTCGAGGGTCCCTGCCCGATACTCCAAGCAAACGGGCCCGCGTCTCGGCATCTCGACGGAGTGGTCGGTCTCCATTGGGGGGAGTTCTCCCGTGGGTCCGATGCCCTCGAGGGCCGGACGCCTTTACCCAAAGTCTGTCTAGATCGGCTTACGAAACGGAAATGACGGAAGGCACCGGGGCCGCCCATGATGTCGCCACGCGTCGCGCAGGAGCGAACGGATCCCCCTTCGTGTATAATCGTTCCCGGCGCACGGTGCAACCCTCCGGTTACGTCGTCCGGTCATGGCCGATCCCCAGATCGCCAGACTCGAAGCCGTCTTCCGGCCCAATTCGTGGGGTTTCGTACCCGTTTCGTCCGTTGGGGATATCATGCACGTTTCGAGCCGGCACACATCATTCCGTCGAGGTCCACGTCACACTCATCTCCTTATGATTGGCTTGGGTCGGTCGGGGGATTTGGGGCGATGTCGGGATCTCGTGAGGTTCCTGGCCTCGGGAACTCACTTCTCGAGGGGAGATCGGGCGTGAACATCCTCGTCTTCAGCATCGGGAGCGCCGGAGACGTCCACCCGTTCGTGGCCCTGGCCCTCGCCTTGAAAGCCCGAGGCCACGACGTCACGTTTATTACGAACGGACATTTCGAGCCGCTCGTCCGCCGGGTCGGGCTCGAGTACCTCGAGCTTGGAACGGAGGAGGACTACCGCCGGGTCCTCGAGATCCCAGAGGTCTGGCATCCGACCCGCTCGTTCCCCCTCGTGGCCGAGTGGGGCATGCTCAAGCCGATGAGGCGTTCGTTCGAGATCGTCCGGGAGCGGAACGTACCGGGCGAAACCGTCGTCGTCGGGCCTCTGCTGGCATTCGGTGCGAGAGTGGCTCAGGAGGTGCTGGGTGTTCCGCTCGTCACGGTCCTGCTCCAACCGGCCATGCTTCGCAATGACCGAACGCCCCCCCTTATCCCGAAATTACCCGTCTCGTCGTCGATGCCACCGGCGTGGAATCGGTTCCTCTATTGGTTCGCGGATGTTGCGGTCATTGACCGGGTCGTCGCCGCGGAGACCAATGCCTTTCGGGCGGAGTTCGGGCTCCCGCCGGTGCGTCGGCTCTTTGCGAAGTGGTGGTTTTCACCGACCAGGGTCCTCGGGCTCTTCCCCGACTGGTATGCGCCGACACTCGTCGACAGCCTGCCCCAACTCCGCATGACCGGGTTCCCGCTCTACGACGAGGCAGATCGCCGCCCGCTCGACCCGGAGCTCGAAACTTTCCTCGACGCCGGGCCGCCGCCGATTGCCTTCACGCCCGGATCGGCCATGCGCCATGGCCGTGAGTTCTTCCAGGCCGCCGTCGCGGCCGTCCGCCGCCTCGGCCGACGCGCCGCGCTGATCTCGCCCTACCGCGACCAACTCCCAAGCTCGCTCCCGCCGGAGATCCGTTCGTTCGACTTCATCCCGTTCAGCCGAGTCTTCCCCAGAGTCGCTGCGGTCGTCCACCATGGCGGCATCGGCACCTCCGCCCAAGGGCTCGCCGCCGGCGTCCCCCAACTCCTCATGCCGATGGCCCACGACCAGTACGACAACGCCGAGCGCCTCAGGCGACTGGACGTCGCCCGATGGCTCTCGCCCAAGCACTTCCGCCCCGCCCCTGTGGCTCAAGCCCTCGACGAACTGATCCGCTCGTCTCACGTCGCCGCACAAACCCACTCTATCGCCGAACGTTTGAAGTCGGCCGACCCCCTCGAAGACTCATGTCGGTTCATCGAGGATGGGGCAGGGCTCAGGGCGTCTTTGGCCACGGATTGAACACGGATGGGAAAAGGTGGGTCGATCGTGGACGGGAGGAATCTCGAATTGATTTGCTATTGGTTTTGATGTCGATAATGAAGTGATTCATTTTAATGATTTTAATTTTAATTTTTTGTTTGGATTTGGTTGTGCCTTAAGTATGGTCGAAGTTTCGCCGGATGCGTGGCCGACATGGCTTGGGTGCTCGGGTCAACGGCCGTTGGGCTGAATCGACCATTTATTCCTGCTCCTGGCCGGGCTTTCTCCTTCGTACGTTCTCGATGGTCTTCTGATAGAGATGCTCTTTGGCCCGGTCGTTCGTATTTCGAAGTCGATCGATGACTTCGTCGATGTCGACCAGGCCTCGAACTGCAGCTTCTTCGAGGACGGCGAGTGTCCCGGCAACTTGCCATGCTGGTCGATCGGCTTTCCGGTCGGCTTCCGCGATCTCATTCGCAACGGTCCGCGCCCGTTTCTCGTCAAGAAGGAGCCGCTCCGCCTTGAGTTCCCGGGCCGGAGCGATGGCCTCCGCTTCGCCTCGGTCGAGCTTCTGGATCAGGGGTGCATCGACAACTTTCGGCCCTTTGACGCAGAGCCACTCGGGTGGTGAGTCAGCCCGGCGACGTACCGGCTCAAGCTCCGGACTTTTCGACCGGCCTAGCTCGGCCACGACCTCGGGAGGGGCGGGGCGTACACCGTCCCGAAGATTTCGTGGAGCAGGCGATCCTCCCCGAGGAACACGAGATATCGAAGCGACGTCGCGTCGGAGACGACGATCATTCCGGCCTCACGTCGCGAAGTGACAGGGCCTCGGCCCGCGACTCATCGGCCGTGATTTCGAGGCCGACTCCATGACTGTTGAGCACTCCGTCGGTCTCGTAAGCGTCGAGCCCAAGGGCCCGAGCGAGTTGTCCATGCGTAATGCGGTCCAGGCGGTATAGCTCGACGAGGAACGCCTCGCGGGCCTCGCGGCTCAAGTCCGCTCCGTTTGTTCGAAGTTGCGGCCCGAGGTCGTGCGTGATTTCGAAGCTAATGCTCATGGGTTGCTCTCCTGTTGACTCAATATTCTGCTGCGGCGTCCGTCGAGCCGCTTTCTTGTTGCCTCGACCTCGGTGTCGACCTCCTCATGGCTTGGGTCGTCGAAGAGCTGATGCCGCTTGAGGAAAGCCACGGTCTCAAAGCGTTCAAGGCCGTGCATTCGGCCGAGTGAGAGCCGGCTCAGCCGTCCACGACGGAACAGCTCAATGGCCAACGCCTCGCGAGCGGCCTGGTCGATGGTGGCCTCATCAAGCTTCGATTCAACAACGGCCCACCTCGGGAGCGAGAAACGAACGGAGACGGCCTCGGCCTCACTGGGTGATTTGGATGTCCGCGGCCATGTTGCCTGCTCTCAAAGATGCTAAATGTTCACAAATGGTCGCACATTTTCGGGGTCGGATCCAGCCTTGGGACGGCCCTTCCGCCATGGGGTATGGATCGGGAGAGGATTTAGCCACGGATTGAACACGGATGGGGAGAGCTGATCGATCCGCAAATGGACGCAGATTTTTAGATAATTAATTAAATTGTAATAGTTAATGCTTGTATATAAATTATTGATACGTCTGTGTCGTCTGGGGATCGATTTTTCTCCTCGCTTCATCCGTGTTCAATCCGTGGCTAAGGTTTCCCCGAATCCGTGGCCCATCGACCCCACGAACCCCACCTTGACCCGAATCGGATCGCGTCGTATCGTACCCGTCGCTCCGGTCTCGGCTTGCGCCGGGGCCGATTCCGGAGGCACGAGGGAAGGACCCCGTGGGTGCCGATCGAACGCACATCCTGGTACTGAACTACGACGGGCGTGCGCTCCTGGGCGAATGCTTGCCGTCGATCGTCGAGGCCGCGGCGCGGGCGCCGGTGCCTTGCCCCGTGACCGTGGTCGACAACGGCTCGACGGACGGTTCGCTCGAAGAATTGGCACGATCGTGGCCGGGGGTTGGGGTGGTCAGCGAGCCGAACGATGGGCTTGCCTCGTTTAATCGGGTGTTGGCCCGGCTCGACGAGCCCGTCGTGTTTTTGCTGAACAATGATGTCAAGCTCGACCCCGACGCATTGGCTCCGATGTTGGCCGCGTTCGATGAGCACGACGACGCCCTCTTCTCGGCCCCGCAGTGCTGGACGTTCGAGGGGGACGAGTACGAGGGGATGCGGACGCGGGTGCGGACCAGGTTCGGCCTGGTGCAGGGGATGTGCCGGGTCCCCGGGCACGAAGCGAGCGTCGACGTCCCGGACCTCACCGCGGCGGCGGGTCCGATCCTGGCGGTCGACCGCGAGCGATTCCTGGCGATCGGGGGGTATGACCCGCTCTATTTCCCCGGCAGGATCGAGGACCTCGACCTGGGCTTCCGGGGTTGGATGGCCGGTTGGAAGGGGTACTATGTCCCCGCGTCGCTCGCCTATCACCGCGGGTTCGGCTCGTTCGGCCCGGCGTTTGGCAAGTCGGGATGCGACCGGCTCGCGGCGCGGAACAGTCTGCTGTTTGCCTGGAAGAACCTGAGCGGACTCCGACTCGCCTCGCACCTGGCCTGGCTGCCGATCCGCCTCGTCCATGCCCTCGGGACCTGGCGACCGACGTTCGCCGTCGCCCTGGCTGAGGCCCTCGGGCGGGTCGACGAGGTGTGGAAGTCGAGGCGGGAGTTGGGCGTCGGTGTGGGCGAGTGGTCGACGCGTCAGGAGGCGTTCTTCCGCCAGTTTCGTTGGTGAGGGAATCGGGTCTCGTGGTGGAATCCGTCGCAAGGAGGCGACCGATGCGCAATCCCAATCCATCGCTGGTGATCGACGCCCGCCCGAGGGGCCCGAAAGGGCCGCTGGCGGGCGAGTTGATCCAGGGACGGTGCGTCCTCAGCCACCTCCTGGACCTCGCCCAAACGATCGATGACGCGCCGGTCGTGATCCACGCCAGGTTGGAGGACCATCGAAGGCTCCAGGAGTTGATTATCGACCGGCCTTCGGCACGCTACACGCTCGCGACCGGAGCCCCTTCTGAAGGGGCATCGGTCTTGCGAACGGATCGGCTCTACGACCCGGAGTGGCTTCGCCGGGCACTTCGGCGCGGGAAAGACCCCGAGTCGGCGGTCGTGTGGCGGCTCGACCAGCCCCACGGCCTGATCGGTGCCGAGGACGAGCTGACCCGACGCCAGTCGTACCAACCGCTCGGGAGGTACTGGGCACTCGCCCCGGCGAAGCGGTTGGCGAAGGTTCTGTGCCCGACCTCGGTCCGCCCCAACGGGGTAACCATCGCCTCGGCGACCTTGGTCCTCGGTGCGTCGGCCCTCGTGGCCTTTGCGGGTTCCGGGATCGTCGCCCAACAGGCGACCGCGCTCGCGCTCGCGGTGGCGCTGGTGCTCGACACGGCCGACGGACACCTGGCGAGGCTCCAGGGGACGTCTTCCAACTTCGGTCGTTGGCTGGACGCGACGCTCGACGAGCTCGGTGACATGATGCTCCACGCGGCGATCGCCTGGGCGGCGTTCGTCAGGAGCGGCCACCCCGGTTGGCTGCTGCTCGGCATGGCGTACGGGATGGGCAAGTACCTGTTCGTGACGACCGCGGTCCCCATCGAGCCCCAGGCGAAGCCTACCGGCGGAGCAGGTTCGCCGCACGCCTCGAGCAAATCCCCACCGACCTTGGCACTCCGACCCCCTTCGGCCCTGGTGAGCATGATCCGGCTCGTGGGCCATGCCGACGTGCGCTGGCACCTCTGGATCCTCCTGGCGGCCCTGGGACGGCTTGATGTCGCCCTCGCCGCCTATGCCGCGTATTTCCCGGCGAGGACGCTGGCCGGGGCCGCGAGGAAGGTGGTCGAGCGTGGCTGACCCGCGGATCTCCGTCCTGATCCTGGCCAAGGACGAGGCCGAGAACCTCCCCGGCTGCCTCGCGAGCGTCGCCTGGGCCGACGAGGTGATTGTGGTCGTCGACCGCGCGAGCCGCGACTCCACCTTGGAGATCGCCCAGCAAGGGGCCGACCGCTCGGAGCTTCGGACCTTCGACGATTTCGCCGGCCAGCGCAATGCCGCCCTTGAACTGGCCTCGGGCGACTGGGTCTTCGCGATCGACGCCGACGAGCGAGCCTCGGCCGCGCTCGCCGACGAGATCCGACGCCTCCTCTCCGACCCGTCGAGCCCCTACGTCGGGTTCCGCGTCCCGATCCGGAGCGTCATCCTCGGGCGGTCGTTCTCCTACTCGGGGACCCAGCACGACCTCCCCCTCCGTCTCTTCCGGCGCGACAAGGGACGCTGGGTCGGGGCCGTCCACGAGACCGTCGCGATCGAGGGGACGATCGGCCAGCTCGGCGGGGTACTCCAGCACCGGACGATCCCCGACATGTCCACGTTCCTCGGAAAAATCAATCAATATACGACGCTTGAATCGATCAAGTGTGAGCAGGAAGGGCGGCGTTACCGCCGGATCGACCTGACGCTCCGCCCCGTCTGGACCTTCGCCAAGCTCTACCTGGGCAAGCAAGGGTTCCGCGACGGGATCGAAGGCTTCGTCTTCTGTGCCCTGTCGGGTCTCTCGGTAGCGGTTCGGCAATGGAAGTACCGCGAACGCCTCCGCGCGAGGGGGGCGTCATGACGACGACGCACGAGGCCGAGGTCGCCTCCCGATTCGACGAGCACCGCGCCCGCTTCAAGCGGACGGTGACCCGGGACGACGCCCGACTGCGAGCGATCCTCGAGCGGCTGGGGCCCTTGTCCGGTCGGCGGGTCCTCGATCTCGGGTGTGGCAAGGGGCGGTTCGCGTACCCGATGGTCGAGGCGGGGGCCGAGGTGATCGGCATCGACCTCTCGGCCGGGATGCTCGCGGAGGCCGTCGGCCTTCCTCGCCTTCGGGCCTCGGCCAGACGCCTCCCGTTCGCCTCCGGCTCGTTCGACGCCGTGATCGCCGTCGAGGTCTTCGAGCACCTCGATGGCATCGACGAGGCGTTGAGCGAGGCGCATCGGGTGCTCCGGCCGGGGGGGATCCTGGCGATCGTCGATAAGAACGCCGCATCGCTGAACGCGCAGCGTCCTTGGTTGCCGAGCCTGGCGGTGAAATGGATCGACGAGCGTCGAGGTCTTTGGATGTACCCCGCCGGGGGATCCGTCCGCGAGCGCTGGTTCTGGCCGGGGCCCTTCCGGACCAGGCTTCGCCGCTGGTTCGACGACGTCCGCGTCGCGCATTTGCTCTCATCGACGGAAGCGGATCGTTGGCTCTTCCGACGGATCCCCTATTGTCGGCTCTTGACCCTCTGGACGGCGACGGTCGCCGGGAGGTCCGCGTGAGTCCCGTCTTCCTCTCGACGCTCCCCCCCCTGCCCCTCCTCCTCTGGGAGACGCCGCCGGGGCTCGACCTCATCCTGGCCCAGGAGGGGATCGCGTGCGCCCGGGTGCTTGACCCTCATCCCCTGGCGTTTCGAGGCGGGCGGTTCGTCCTCTACGACAGCCGACGCGTGGCGACGTCGACCGTCAAGGCGACGCTCTCGGCCGAGCACGTCGCGATCGACGTCGACCTCCTCCGCCGCGAGGACGGGGCCGATCCATTCCGGCGCCTCGTCGACTCGAGTCCTGCGACGGTCACCTGGCGGATCGACGATCGGATGGTGTCCGAACGCGTCGGCCTCGTGCCCAAGGCGGCGATCCGGCGTCGACTGCTGCCGAAGCTCCGAGACGCGGTCACGCAGGCCGGCGGGATCTGGGCCAGGCTCGCGCCATTTCCTTTCCCGTTCCGCTCGGCGTTCAACTTCCGGGCCGACCTGGACGAACCGGTCGTCGAGGACTACGAACGTTACGCACTCGCTCGACGCCCCCTGGCCGACTGCTGTACGCACTTCGTCAGCACGCACGCGTATGGCGACCAGCCCGAGGTGCTCGAGGACCTGCGTCGATTCGACACGCAATCGCACGGCCACTATCACGTCATCTACCGAGACCCCGACGCGAACCGTCGGAACCTCCGGCGAGCCCATCGGATCCTCGAGGATTCGGGGTTCGTGCCAGGCGGGTTCGCCGCGCCGCACGGGCGCTGGAATGCCGGGCTCGACGAGGTGCTCGAGGAATTCGGATATCGGTATTCGTCCGACTTTCAGGTCGGTTACGACGATGTCCCGTTCTTTCCCTGGCGGGGGGATCGATTCTCGAAAGTCCTCCAGGTCCCGATCCACCCGATCTGCGAGGGGATCTTCATGGAGGCCGGTCCGCTCGACGGCCCGACCCTGGCGGACTACTTCGTCAAGGTCGTCCGGGCCAAGCTCGATTCGGGGGAGCCGGCCTTCGTCTACGGCCATCCGGAGCGTCGCCTCGCCCGGTTCCCTGAAGTCCTCGAGTCGCTCGCCCAGGTTGTCTCGCGCGAGCCGCTCCTCTGGCGGGTTACCCTGACCGAATTCGCCGACTGGTGGCGCTGGCGAAGCGAGCGGCAATGGTCGCTGGTGCCCAAGCCCGAGGGGCAGTACGAGCTCCAGTTCGAGGACTGGAACGACAAATATCCGCTCGGCCTCGAGGTCGTGCGTGGGCGGCATGTCTCGACGGTGCCGATCACCGGCCCAAGGATGGGCCTGCGGCTGGAAGACCTCGCCTACGAACGTCGGGAAGATCGGGCCGAGCTCCCCGCGGGGATCCCGGCCCGACGGTCGCCGAGCCTGAAGGCGGCCGTCCGCAAGGCGCTCGACTGGGAGACGGTCACCCCGATCGAGGACCTGCCCGAGGACCGCCTCACGGACCGGGTCAAGAAGACGCTGCGGCGTTGGCGGCAGCCGCAACCTTCGGGAGTCGCCGGATGAGGACGACCCAGATCTCCGCGTGGGCCGCGGCCAGGACGCAAGGGGCGATGCTCCCGGGCTCGGTGCTGCTCCACGCCCCCTCGTTCGCGTTCCAGGCGCCCGGCGGCGGCGAGAACCAGCTCATCCAGACCGGACGGCACCTCGAAGACCTTGGCGTCAACATTCGCCTCTTCTCCCCATGGATCGATCGCCTCGAGGACGCCCGGCTGCTCCACCTGTTCGGGATGTCGCGCGAAGGTCTCGAACTCGCCCGGGTTGCCCGGGCGCGCGGTGTTCGGGTCGTCCTTTCGCCGATCTGCTGGTTCGAGCCGAGGGCGATCGCCGCCCTGGCCGACTCGCCCGCCCGGAGGTCATGGGATCTGGCGAAGTGGGGAGTCAAGCGGCTCATCCCGAAGATGCCCGGCTGGCGTCGGTCGCTCCTGGGCCTGGCGGACGTGATCTTGCCGAACTCGGAGGCGGAGGGTCGGCAGCTTGTCAGACTCTTCGGGATCGACCACGGTAAAATTCGGGTGGTCCCGAACGGGGTCCCTGCGTCGTTCTCCTATGCGTCGGAGGTCCAGTTCCGGACCGAGCAAGGTGCGGATGACTTCGTCCTCTACGCGGGGAGGATCGAGCCCCGGAAGAACGTACTGGGGCTGGTCCGGGGGGTGAAGGCCGCGGGCTTGCCGCTCGTTGTGATCGGCTCGCCGCCGCCGGGGTATGACGACTACGCCCGGGCTTGCCGACGCCTCGGGGGCAGGACGACCCGTTGGCTCGGGTCGATCGAGCACGACAGTCCTCGACTCGCCTCGGCCTACGCGGCGGCCCGAGTCTTCGCGCTCCCGAGCTGGTTCGAGACCCCCGGCCTCGCGGCACTCGAGGCGGCCCTGGCGGGGACGGCGGTCGTCGTCACGCCCTTCGGCTGTACTCGCGAGTACTTCGGCGACCGGGTCGAATACGCTCGGCCCGACCGTCCTTCGGAGATCGCCAGGGCGATCCTCAAGGTTTGGAAGTCGGGGGCGGACCCTCGGCTCGCCTCGCACGTCGGCTCCCGTTATCTCTGGTCGGATGTGGCCCAGCGCACGGCGGAGGTCTATGATCAAATTGCCGGCTGAGCCCAGGCCCGTTCCGATCCGACGCTACCGCTATAGCAAGCTGCGATGGCGGATCCTCGTCAGCACCTTCGACGCCGTGGGGGCGGTCGGGATGCGCCTTTGGCGCGTCCTGCGGGCCGCTCGACGTGTGGAGTCGCCCGGGCGGATCCTCGTCGTCCAGCTCGATCACCTCGGCGACGCCGTCCTGACGAGCCCGATGCTCTCAAGGCTCCGGATGGCCTACCCCGGCGCGACGATCGACGTGCTCGCCTCGCCGAGCAACTTCGAAGTGTTCGCGGCCGACCCGAACATCGACCATGTCCATCTCGCCGCCCGCAACTGGTTCGAACGCCGGCGGGGCCACTGGGCCCTGGGGACCGCCGTCTGGCAACTGGGTCGGGCCTTGCGAGGGGGTCACTACGACCTCGGCGTCGACGTCCGCGGCGACATCCTGACCGTCCTCGTCCTGGCCTTGGCCGGGATCCCGAGGCGTGCGGGCTGGGCGATGGGAGGCGGAGGGTTCCTCCTCACCGATGTCGCGGAGTGGGTGCCGGGCCGTCATGAGGTGGCGTCGCGTCTCGCCCTTCTCGAGCGGCTCGGCCTCTCGGCCGAAGGCCCGGCGCGCGTGGTCGTCCACGCGACCGACCTCGACCGAATCCAGGTCGCGCAATGGCTACGCGAGGCCTGGTCCGACCGCGAGGCCAGGGCCCTGGTTGGGCCCTCCCGATCCAGGCGCTCCCACGCCTCCGGCCAGTTGAAGACGAAGACCGCAAGTCCCGGTCGGGCCGATCTCGGCGAGGAAGGCGACTGGCTCCACGCCGGCCGCTTCGGCGCCGAGGCCCCGATGCTCGCCATCCACCTCGGCGCCGGGACGTCAGCAAAGCGTTGGCCGATCGCTCACTGGAGAAATCTCGTGGCCCGGTTCCTCGCCGATGGCTGGCGCGTCGTTGTCGTCGGGGGCCCGGAGGACGTCGAGACGGCCGAATCCCTCACGCCCCACCCCGAGCTTCGCGACTGGACCGGGCGTTTGACCGTGACCCAGACCGCCGCCTTCCTCGAGCGGGCCGACCTCTTCATCGGGTCCGACTCCGGGCCCTCGCACCTCGCCGCGAGCGCGGGGATCGCCTCCGTCGTCCTCTTCAGCGGCACGAACCGACAGGCCCAGTGGCGCCCCTGGTCGCGACGTTCGCTCGTCCTCCGTCAGACCGTCTCCTGCCGCCCTTGCCACCAGAAGGTCTGTCCACTCGCCGATCACCCCTGCATGGCCGGCCTCCGGCCCGAACGCGTCTACCGCGCCGCTCGTCGCTGGTGGGCCCGCCTCCACCGAGAGGAGTCCCCGCATGCCCCCCTCTGACCTGCCCCATGCAGAACCATCAGCCCAGGACTCCACCTTGCGCCGGATCGACTGGAGAGGGTGGATCATCCTGGCCTGGGTCGTCTGGTTTGCGTTCCTTTATGGCAAGATGGTGATCGCCGAGCGCGGGTCACGATTGCAAAACGTGGTGACTACGAAGTCGTAACCCCAACGCTCTGGCCGATCAAAGTGCGGCCGAGGTATCACGAGTTGGAGAGCCCGTTGAGAGTGATCCAACCCGCCGGGGCACACTCTGTCGTGGGCCCTGAGCGACCGTTGACTTGAGGACTCAGTGCTGCACGAGGGTCGTGGGCTTCTGGATCACCAGTCGGTCGAGCTCGTTCCCGTCGATATCCCAGGCGCGATACGTCAGGCGTGAACCGGGCACGTCGATATCGATGGTTTGATAGGTCGAGACATTCGTGAACCCGACCGTGGTGTAATCCCGGGTGGCCTGCTCGCAGAATTTCTCGCCGGAGACGGAGACGACGTACGTGGTCCCTTCGGCGTTCGAGTCGACCTTGCAGCCCGAGCGCAGGGGGACGGTCCGCAGGTAGGCGTGGTCGTGTCCCTGGAGGACCATGTCGACGTGGTGCTTGTCGAAGACGGGGACCCAGTCCTCGCCGAGGGTCGGGTACTCGCGGGTCTGGTGCGACGCGTAGATCGGGTGGTGGAACATGACGAATTTCCAGGTGGCCTTGGACTTCGCAAGGGCGTCGTCGAGCCACTCGGCCTGGAGGCGGGCGACGCCGCGGTCGACGGTCGCGGGGGTGCTGTCGAGGACCGCGACGAAGGCGTTGGCGTACTCGAACGAATAGACGAGCGGCGGGGCGATTCCCGCGGGGCCGTTGCGAGGGAGGTCGAAGAAGGTTGAGTAGAGCCAAGGGCCTCGGTCGAGATATTCGTGGTTGCCGACGCAAGGCATCAGAGGCAAGGTGTCGAAGACACCCTCGGCCCTGAGGAAGAAGTGATCCCAGTTCGTCCGCTCGTTGCCCCGGTCGACGAGGTCGCCGGCGAGGAGCATGAATGAGGCATCAGGGTTTAGGCGTTGCGCGGCGTGGAGGAGCTTGCCCCAGCCCTCGAGGCCGCACTGGGCGTCGCCGAGATAGAGGAATCGGAAGCTCCTCGGGGTCGCCGGGCCCGTCCGGACCGTCCGCCAGGGGGACCAGCCGTTCGGCGAGCCGTCGCCCAGGGCGTACGCATAAGTCGTGTCCGGCGCGAGGTCGTCGACACGGACGCGATGGCGGAGGACGACCGGGTCGTTGAGCAAGTCCGGCGACTCGACCCGGGCCGACTCGCCCGTGACGACCCGGATCGCGCCAGGATCGGCTGGGTTTGAGCCGTTCTTTGCCGCGGGGGCGATCCGCAAGGCGGACGTCGAGACTTCGGGAGCCGTCCGCCAAGTCCAGGAGAGGCTCCGTGCCGGGTCGGCGCCGAAGGCGATCGCAACCTGGTCGGGGGCTGTCTTCGAGACGACGTGCGTTTTCCAGGCCCGTCCCGCGCGGGCAAGCGTGGTTTCATTCCTCCACTCGTGCGACGGCTGGAGGAGCAAGGATCCTCGGAGGTCTTCGGGCAGGCTCCGGATTGGCAACTCGACGTCGAAGGTGGTGCTGACGCCCACATTCGCAACGGCGACCTTCCAGTCACTCGGCTCGATCCCTTTGATTGCCGGGGCCCTGCCGTCCTTCGAGCGGACGAACGCCGCGTAGTGGGCGAGGGGCGAGCGGTCGAGGCCATTAACGCCCAGGCCGACCGTGCCCGACGCGAACCGCTTAGAATAGAGGGGCCAACGCCCGCTGAGGACGTTGATCGTGCGATCCGTCGCGGCGAACCCCTGGTCGGCCAGCCAGAACGGGATCGCGTGGCCTGGCGCGGCGACCTCGACGATGACCGGTCGATCGACCTGGAAACGGAGATAACCCCGGCCGAGCGCGTCACGCTCCTCGGGCGAGAGCGCGGCGAGGACGAGTTCGCCGCGGGGAGTGAGGGTGGAAAGCTCGGCGGCCGATCGCGTTTCGCTGAGCCGTTTCCCGGCGGATGTCAGGGTCGCTTGAGTTGTCGGGAGCTTGGAGACGGGGACGGGCCCGCCGCACGCGGAGGCGAGTCCGACGATCGGGATGAGCACGCCCAGGAGTCGCCGCGGTCGGTTTCGGTCCATTCCTTGACCCTCCCTCAGAATCGTCCGGGCGAGCGCCGCCATGTTCTGGAGCGTTCATAACCCATCCGACTCCCCTTTCCTAGAGCGATTCGAGGGGGGATGACGCTCGTCACGGCGCCCGGAATCGCACCCCTTGGCGGTTCGCCTTGCTTGACTTCGGTTACCCACACTCCACCTTGTAAAAATGTGGTAAGTGTTCGAATGAGCGGATGGCAGATCGACCCGGGGGAGAGGGCCGGGAAGCCCGGAGGGCGAACCGCAGGGCTCCTTTCCTTGGGCACGCGATTTGCGAAATCTGCGCATGCTTCCATAAAGCCCTCGTCTACACCGTTGTGAGGCCCCATGCCGAAGATCACGAACCTGCTCCCCGGTGAGCCGGAGCCTCTCGGGCCGAAGGTGACCCCGGAGGGGATCAATTTCGCCGTCCATTCCTCGGGCGCCACGAGGGTCGAGCTCCTCCTTTTCGATAACATCGCGGATCAGCGCCCGAGCCAGGTGATCCCGCTCTCGCCGGAGACGAACCGGACGGGCGACATCTGGCACATCTTCGTGGAAGGCCTCCCGAACAAGGCGCTCTACAATTACCGGGCCGACGGCCCCTACAACCCCGCCGTCGACGGCACTCGGTTCAACATCGCCAAGACGCTCCTCGACCCCTACGCCGTGGCGGTCACCGGCGACTTCTACTGGCAGTCGGGCGATGCGCTCGGTTACGACAACACCGAGCCCGAGAAGGCCGACCGCCACCTGAGGCCCAGCCGCGTCGACAATGTCGCCGGGGCCCCGCGATGCGTCGCGTATCGGAGCGACTTCGACTGGGAGGGGGACAAGCACCCCGACACCCCCATCGAAGAGTCGATCATCTACGAGGTCAACGTCCGAGGCTTCACCCGCCACCACTCGTCCGAGAGCGACCTGGCGGGGACCTATCGCGGGTTCATCGAGAAGATCCCCTACCTCAAGGACCTGGGGATCACCGCCGTCGAACTCCTGCCCATCATGGAGTTCGACCAGTTCGACGGACCCTTCCGCGACCCGCTCACCGGCGAACGCCTGGCGAACGCCTGGGGATACAACACGGTCGCCTTCTTCGCCCCCGAGTCTCACTACAGCTACTACGGGAAGCTCGGCGAACAGGTCGACGAATTCAAGATGCTCGTGCGCGAGCTCCACAAGAATGGCATCGAGGTCATCCTCGATGTCGTGTTCAACCACTCGCGCGAGGGGAACCACTTCGGTCCGACCGTCAGCTTCAAGGGGTTGGACAACCAGATCTATTACATGTTGACCCCGAGCCCGGAGTTCTACAACGACTTCACGGGCTGCGGCAACACGCTCAACTGCAACCATCCGGTGACGCGCAAATTCATCCTCGACTGCTTGCGGTACTGGGTGACCGAGATGCACGTCGACGGGTTCCGGTTCGACCTCGCGGCGGTTTTCGCCGTGGACGTCGATCAGCAAGAGAAGGGAAAGACGCCAATCATCCACGAGATCGAGACCGACGCGGTCCTCTCGCGGATCAAGCTGATCGCCGAGCCCTGGAGCATCCGCCAATACATGCTCGGGAGCTTCTCCGACCGGCGCTGGGCCGAGTGGAACGGACGGTTCCGCGACTCGGTCCGGAAGTTCGTGAAGGGAGATCCCGGCATCACGGGCGAGCTGGCGACCCGGGTCGCCGGGTCCTACGACCTATTTGCTCCGAACCCCGACTCGGAGCGGTCACCGTTCCACAGCATCAACTTCGTCACCTGTCATGACGGCTTCACCCTGAACGACCTCGTCTCGTACAACGAGAAACACAACGAACGCAACGGCGAACAGAACCGCGACGGCGCCAACGACAACGAGAGTTGGAACTGCGGTTACGAGGGGGCGCTCGAGTTCTCCAGCCTCCCCGAGGAAGAACGCCAGGCGATCGACCAGCTCCGTCGGCAGCAGATCAAGAACTTCCTGACGATCCTGTTCCTCTCCCAAGGGACGCCGATGCTCCTCTACGGCGACGAGATGCGCCGGACGGCGGAAGGCGATAACAACACGGTCTTCCAGGACAACTCGCTCAACTGGATCAACTGGGAATACGCCAAGGAGCATGCCGAAATCCTGCGGTTCACCAAATTGATCATCGCCTTCCGCAAGCGGCACCAGATTATCCGACGCTGGCGGTACCTGACCTCCGACGAATCCGAGACACCGGTGCTACGAAACATCACCTGGCACGGCGTCGAACCGAGGCAGGCCGACTTTTCTGAGTCCTCGCGATTCCTCGCGTGGGAACTTGAGGCGTTCCAGACCGATCAACGCTCCGACGTGCCGATCTACGTGGCCTCGAACGCATTCTGGGAGCCTCTGACCGTCCAACTCCCCGAGGTCGAAGGGCGTCGCTGGTATCGCGTGGCCGACACATCGTTGCCGATCGAGCAGGACATTGTTCCCGAGGAGGAAGCGTTCTTCCTGCCCGAGTCGACCTATCTGATTCGACCTCGGTCGACGATCGTCCTGATCTCGAAGTAAGCTCCGCGCCTTCGGGGGGGTGTGACAGGAGAATGCCAAGGGCCCGCGCGACCCTTCGGGTGCGATCCCCAGGCGAAGGGAATCCATCCGAAGAGTCGTGGCGGGCCCTTTCGGCCTAAAAATCGTCGCCGGGCGTACCCGCTCAGGCGGTCATCTTCAACTCCTCCTGCACAATCTCTTCGGCGATGTCTTCGCCGACGCTGCCGAGGATGCCGTCGGTGGCCGAGCGAACAAGCTCGGTGAAGACACCGCGGCGGTCGACGAGCTCGCCGTACGTCCCGGTCTCCACGACGCGGCCCTCATCGAAGACGAAGATCCGGTCGGAGTCGAGCAAGGTCGTGAGGCGGTGCGCCACGAGGATGACCGTGCGGTCCTGGCGGGCGGCGTTGATCGCCTGCTGGACCCGGCGCTCGCTGATGTTGTCCAGGGCCGAAGTCCCCTCGTCGAGGATCAGGATCGGCGGGTTCTTGAGGAAGACCCGGGCCAGGGCGAGCCGCTGTCGCTGTCCGCCGGACAGGTTCTGCCCGCGTTCCGAGATCCGGGCGTCGTAGCCGCCGGGCATGGCCATGATCTCGTCGTGCAAGCAGGCCCGCTTCGCGGCCTGCCGAATCTGTTCCGGGGTGGCCCCCTCATTCCCGTAGGCGATGTTCTCCGTGAGGCTGCCCGAGAAGACGAACGGATTCTGGCCGACGTATCCGATCAACGTCCCGATAGATTCACGCGTGACCGACTCCAGCGGGACGCCGCCGATCGAGGCCGTCCCGGCGCTCGGGTGGGTCAGCCGCATCATGACCCGAAGCCAGGTCGACTTGCCGCAGCCGGACCGGCCCGCCACCCCGATGGTTTCGCCGTGACGGATCGACAAGGAGACCCCGTTGAGGGCCCGTCTCGGGCGTCCGTCGGCCGTGTGGTAGTCGACCTGGAGCCCGTCGCACGCGAAGAGGGGCGTGTCCTGGCCGAGCGTCGGGACGCCGGGGTTGGTCGGCTGGAAGGAGCGATCCGACGGTTGCGACAGGATCTCGACAAGGTCGCCGACCCGCAGGCTGCTCTCGTGCGCCTCGTCGATGAACCGGTGGATCTCATTCAAGGGCGCCATGACGTTGAGGAAGAGGGCCGAGAAGAGCAGGATGTCGCCGTTCTGGATCCCCCCGTGGATAAACAGGGAGATGGCGAAGGCGATGACGAGGAGGTGGAAGAACCCTTCGTTGAGCGCCTTGCCGCATCCGAAGAGCGACATCTCGAAGTGGTGGCGGAGCTCTTTCGATCGTTTCCGTTCCGCCGTGCGCTCGACGCGGGCGATCTCGGCCTGGTGGGTGTTCGCGGCCCGGATGTAGTCGATTCCTCCCAATTGCTCGACGACCGTGCCGTCCATCTCTTCGCGGGTCCGCAACAAGCCGAGACGGATCCCCTTCTGGGTCAGGAGCTGCCACATGGTCAGCGCGACGGAGATCGGGATCACCCCGGCCATCGCGAGCGCGATCTTCGGCTGCTTCGAGAGCGCGGCCGTGAGCGCGAACGTCCCCGTGAGGATCGCGGGGAAGAAGTCGAGGAAGCTGATCCGGAGGAATCGCACGAATCCCTCGACGCTCCGGGTGATCCGCCCCTGGAGGGCCCCGACCTGGTCGCGCGAGAGGGTCGCGAGGTCGACCGTCATCAAGTGAGAGAGGAGCCGGACGCACATGTCACGGTCGATCCGCGTGCAGGTGCTCTCGACCAGGTAGCGCCTGAGGACGTTCATCCCTTCGCGGACGAGGTAGGCCACGCCGATCAGAGTGAGATAGAAGACCGCCGTCTTCATCACGGCGGCTTCGCCCAGTCCCTGTTTCGACTGCTCGTTCACCGCGTTGACGAGAGCACCGAGCAACAGCGGGATCGCCGTCCACGCGGCGCTCGTGGTGCTCATGACCACGACCGCCCCCGCGAGCGCGAACCTCTGCCGCCAAGGGACCAGTTTCCAGACCTGCAGGCCGCGCTCCACGATGTTCCGGAATTCACGCCAGAATCCGTTCCGCGGCGTGTCCTGTCGCTGGACCATTTCGGCACCTTGTCGAGTCGAGTGAACGGAGGTGAATATCTGCAACCAAAAATCAAGGACTTGGCTTCGTGGCCGAGATGGGGGAGTTCCTCGGCCTATTGCAATGGGTCGAAGGGACGAGAGGGGCATCGTCGTCGGGTGCCCGCAAGGTCGGG
Organism: Singulisphaera rosea; assembly: GCF_054877945.1. NCBI lineage: Bacteria > Pseudomonadati > Planctomycetota > Planctomycetia > Isosphaerales > Isosphaeraceae > Singulisphaera > Singulisphaera rosea. The sequence continues at coordinate 37,093 of NZ_JBTYIP020000029.1, forward strand.
AACGTCCCCGACTTCAAGTCTTCTCGTGGATTTGCAAGGGTGATGCCGGGCGATTTGATCGCGGCCCAAGGCCGCGGTCGCTCCAGCCAGTCCGAGACGAGGACCGCCTAGATCCAAGGGGAGATCTCGCCGAACGATCGAGGTCCGGGAGATGCGAGCGTCGCGAGAATCGTAGCGGTCTCACGGCTTTAGGCAAGACCACCTCGACGGCGATGCCCGCTTTATAGGCAACGGCCGCCTCTCTCTTGGGGTGTAAAAAATATGTTTTTCATTAATCCATCCCGGAATCCCCAACGGTGCGTGATAGGATCCGTTGCGTCGGTGTCGGGGATCCTTTTTTATGTACGACGAATTGGCTGAAGACGAGGGAAGCAATTTCGTCCGCTCGACTTTTTCATGGCTTTCGGTGCTCTAATCACCCTCACGCTTCGATGTGGACCGAGTCCCACGGAGGTGAACCTCGAAGGCGTTTCTGTGCTCCTTACGTAAGTTGCCAGGAGGTCTTACTCGAGCGTACCTAGTCGCTCGAGGCGAACTCTCTCGCTCGGGATTCCTTCTCGATTGCAGTTCTCGGCCTAGAAAAGTATCGAATGTACAAACGAGGACATTTCTCGGTGGGTGCCAAGAACTTCCCATTTTTCCCGGCTTTTCTAGAGATCGAGAACTCAAGGTGGCACAAGGCCGAACCTGGACAACGGGGCTCTTGGTCGAACTCGACGGGATCCTGTTCATGGAAAATTCATTAGCGTTCCGAGCCGTGAATCGCGTAACGTGACTAGACATACGCATTTCCCCGAGAGCTCGGTCCCCGAGCCTCGACGCCTTCGCGCAGATTTGGAGTCGCCATTCTCCGCTCATTTACGAAGTCACTCGCGGCTTTCTCAAGCCAATGAGTGTGCCCCTCCATCGCGAGGGCTGTACAAACTTTGTATGAGAATTGGGAAAATTGTGGCGGTGCGTGTCGGTCGTGCATTAAGGCACGACGTTTGCACAATTCCTCGGCGGCTTGTGGGATACAAGTCGCCTATCTGGAAAAAGGGAAGGTCGATGATGAATAGCGAATTTGTGACGAATTCTTCGCCCCATACACTCTTGTCGACGGACACGAAGGCAGGTTTGGATCATGGCAGCCGCGTCGCGGGCCGCCTGGACTTGGGCGGCCTCTCGACCCCGGCCCCCGCGGATGAGACGCTTGTCGTCGACGACCGGTCGGGTCTCAGTCCTGCTCATTTGGTCGAGACCAAGCTAACGCGAAGGCTCAAGGAAGCGACGCTGCCGGTCAGCCATCTCCAGATGCGTGGCCTGCTGAGAAAGCGTTGATGTCCACATTTCTTTTCGCGGTAGCTCGACGTCTCGACCCTCTCACGTCATGCTCCAGGTCTCGAGCAATCCCCCGCACCCCTCCTCTCCCCTGCGGGGACGGACACCTCGAGATCGCCCGACCCCTCACTTCATGACTCCCTTCGGCCGCCGACAAGCTCGTTTTGTTGGATAAGATATCAAAAACGATTAAATCGTCGTTCCAAATGGCCTTCGGATCGGACGCCGACGGACCGGATTAACCGGCCGCGGCGTCCGGACGCCCGAGGACTACGCGGACTTCGTGGTTTGCCGCGTCGTCGTTGAGCGGGATTCCGCTGTCGAGCGACGGCTGGCCGTCGACTTCGACGAGGGCGACGCCGCGCTCGAGGCCTTCGGGGTTCTCGACGACGATGCGGTAGCTCGAGCTGCCGTGTCGGTACGTGACCTCGAACCGAGGCCAGTCGGCGGGGATGCACGGGTCGACCACTAAGGTGTTGCCCCTCTTGCGGACGCCGAGGATCGACTCGAGGCCGACTCGATAGAGCCAGGCCGCGGAGCCGGTGTACCACGTCCAGCCGCCTCGCCCCGTGTGGGGAGGGCGGCCGTAGACGTCGCCCGCGATGACGTAAGGCTCGACCTTGTAGCGGGCGATCGCCTCGGGGGTGCCGCCGTGCGCGATCGGGTTGAGGAGTCCGAAGAGCTCGAATGCACGCGTCCCGAGGCCGAGTTGCGTCGCGGCGAGGACGACCCAGGTTGCGGCGTGGGTGTACTGGCCGCCGTTCTCGCGGATCCCCGGGACATACCCCTTGATGTAACCGGGGTGGAGCCGGCCCGAGTCGAAAGGAGGAGTCAGGAGGAGGATCACTCCATCCTCGACGCGGACGAGTTGCTCGAAGACCGCGTCCATCGCTCGTCCCGCTCGCTCCGGTTCCGCTGCACCTGAGATCACCGCCCAGGTCTGGGCGATCGAGTCGACTCGGCATTCGTCGTTACCGGCCGACCCGAGCGGCGTCCCGTCATCAAAGTAGGCTCGCCGATACCATGCGCCATCCCATGCGTTGGTTTCGACGGCGAGGCGGAGGTTTTCGGCGCGCTGACGATAATGGCTAGCCCGCTCGGAGTCGCCCCTGGACTCGGCCAGGTTCGCGAACCGGTTCAGGGTGGCGATCTGGAACCAGGCGACCCAGACGCTCTCGCCCTTCCCGCCGGATCCGACGCGGTTCATCCCGTCGTTCCAGTCTCCTGTGCCCATCAGCGGAAGGCCGTGCGACCCGTCGTGTTCACCCCGGGCGAGGGCCCGGGCGCAGTGGTCGTAGAGGGTGCCGTCCTGGTCGGAGATGTCGGGCAAGCCGTAGTCGTCGTCCTGACCCGAGGGGATCGGCCGGCCCTTCAGGAATGGGATGCGTTCGTCAAGAATCGACGCATCGCCGGTCGCCTCGACGTAGTGGGCGACCACGTACGGGAGCCAGAGGAAGTCGTCCGAGATCTTGGTCCGGATCCCTCGGCCTGTCGGGGGATGCCACCAGTGCTGGACGTCCCCTTCCATGAATTGGCGGGCCGAGGCACGGAGGATCTGCGCCTTCGTCTCGCCCGGATCGGCGAGGACCAGGGCCATGACGTCCTGGAGTTGGTCGCGGAACCCGAAGGCGCCGCCGGATTGATAGAAGGCCGAGCGTCCCCAGACTCGGCATGTCAGGACCTGGTAGAGGAGCCAACGATTCAGGAGGAGGTCGGTCGCGGGGTCGGGCGTGCGGACTTGCACGGTGGTCAGGAGCGAATCCCAATGTGTCTTGGTTGCGTCGAGCGCTTGGCGTGCGACGGCCGGGGCCCGGTGTCGCCGGAGGAGATCGCGGGCGTGTTCGAGCCCATCTGCCTCGCCGAGGACGAAGAGGACCTCGGATTCCGCGCCCGGGGCCAGTTCGAACTTGGCCTGGACGGCCGCGCACGGGTCCATCCCGGCGCCGACTCGTCCCGAGAGTTCGGATCGGCCGAGCGCGGCGGGGGCGGCGACGGAGCCGTTCCGCCCGAGGAACTCGCCCCGATCGCACGTCAACGACCGGGGGCGGAGGTCGACGTCGACGAACGAGAGCCGGTCCGGGAAGTCGGTGCGGAAGGCATTCCTCGCGAGGATCGCGCCGGTCTCCGGGTCGAGCTCGGTCACGACGTGCGCGGATTCGCGGTCTCGGGTCGTCCCCAGGACCCACTCGAGGTAATACGTGGCGGAGAGGCTTCGGGAGCTGTCGCCGAGGTTTCGGAGCTTGAGGAGGACGTACTTCACCGGGTCGTCGGGGGAGACGAATACGGTCAGCTCGTGCTCGAGCCCGAACCCTCGGCGCTGGAATGTGGTGTAGCCCTGACCGTGGCGGACGAGCGTCGGCGAGTGCGACGGGACGGGGAGTGGCGCCGGGCTCCAGACTTCGCCGGTCTCTTCGTCGCGGAGGTAAACGACCTCGCCGGGCGGGTCGGTGACGGGGTCGTTGTTCCAGGGGGTGAGCCGGTTCGCCTGGCTGTTACCTGACCAGGTGTAACCCAGCCCCGACTCGGACGCCAGGAAACCGAATCCGGGGTTCGAGATGACGTTGATCCAGGGGGCCGGCGGCAAGGTCGGGTACGGGACCGGCTCGACATAGGGCTTGCCGTTGCGCCGGATCTCGGGTTTCGGGGGGGACTGGACGTTGACCAGGTATTCGCGTCCGTCGGTCGAGAACCCGCCGAATCCGTTCGCGAAAAGGAGCTCGGGGACCGCCATTGGATCGACCGGGAACGCGACCGGCTCGCGGGTGCGGATGAACGGCTCGGGCAGGGCCGGAACCCGTTCGATGCGCTCGAGCTGCGTGGTGAGGGGGCCTCGTGAGGCGTCGAGGACGACCCGGGCGGCGGTCTGGAACAGGATCGCATCCGCCTCGGAGATCTGCGCCGACTTGCGGATGAAGACGCCTTTGGGCTTGTCCAGATCCTCGCGTGACTCGCTCGAGCGGACCAGCTCGTGGAGCCTGCGCGAGAGCGCGTCCAGATAGGTCGCCGGCTGTTCGTCGAGGAAGATGAGGTCGAAGTCGAGCCCCTTGGAACTCAGGAACGCGTGGGCGGCGAGGAGCTCTCGGGCGAGGCCGAACTCGGAGTCGTCGCCGAACCGAACCAGGAGGATCGGGTAGTCCCCCGAAATCCCGTGGCGCCAGAGGTCCTGGGTCCCTTTTCGGTTCGCCTCGAGGACGCCGGGGGCGGCCCGGAGGGCCTGGCCGTTGAAGATGATGTGCGAAGCGAGGCGCTGGAAAAGCTGGGCGTCTTCAGGGGAACAGTGTCGTTGGACGTGTTCGACCTGGCTGTGGGCCCAGGCCAGCTCGAACGCGCGGGCGACGGCGCTCGCGTCGTGATACTGGTCGGCGAGTGTGAGGGCCTCCTCGCGCGACTCGACGACGGCCGTGGTGAAGGCGACGCTCGCCGCCTCGCCGGGCTCGAGTCGGATCCGACGCCGGAGGCTGAAGACCGGGTCGAGGACCGGCCCGACCGTCCCCGAGAGTTGGGCTCCCGAGTCGAGGGCGGCCGGGTCGGCGGGCGTTCGCCCTCGGCCGAGGAACTGGGCGCGGTCGGTTTCGAACTGCACTTCCCCTTCGGTCGGCCCGTCGACGGCCAGGACGTGGACGGCCCACACCGGCCGTTGCTCCGACGCTCGAGGCCGGCGCCGGCAGATCAGGGCTTCTGAGCGGGGAACCCATTCGGTCTCGAGGAACAGCTTGCCGAACGCCGGGTGCGCGCGGTCCCCTTCGCGGGCCCCGAGCACGACCTCGGCGTAGCTGGTGACCTCGACCACCCTGGCCTTGTTGCCGAGGTTGGTCATCGTGACGCGTCGGACTTCCGCGAGCCGCTCGGGAGAGACGGTGATCTCAAGGAGAGATTCGAGGGTCCCGTCGACCCTCCGGAACGCGGCCTTGTCGGCGGCGTAGGTGACCTCGTATTCTTCGGCCGCCCTCCCGATCGGCTGGTAGGCGGCGGACCAGGCCGGACCTCCGGCGACGTCTCGGAGGTAGCAGAACTGGCCGGCGTTGTCGCGGGTGACGTCCTCGCGCCAGCGGGTGACGTCGATCTCCCGACATCGGCTCGATCCCGCGCCGGAGTTGGTGACCATCACGTGGTACTGGCCGTTCGACAGGAGGTGGGCGCGAGGCGTCGGCGTGTTCGGCGAGGTCAGACGCCGGCTGAGCAGCGGTATCCCTTCTCGGGCTTCCGTCGGTCCGGTGGCGGCGGTCGTGGCTTCTGACGGCTCGATGATCGGTGCGTCGCGCGGGATCCGTTCCTGGAGCAGCAGCTCGACGGCCCGCACCATCGGGTCGGCGTGGAACCTACGGGGCATCGGCTCGTCGAGGACTGCGTTGGCCAGCGCCACCAGGCTCATCCCCTGGTGGTGAGCCATGTACGAGCGGACGATCCCCGCTCGCTTGCCCTTGGGCACTCGCGTCGCCGTGTAGTCGACGGCCTCATAGTATCCATAGAGGCCCTCGGCCCCTTCGGAGGCGAGGCGTCGGAAGTTCTCGAGGGCCTCGTGGGGGGCGACCATCACGGCGAGCGCGGTCGCGTACGGGGCGATGACCGCGTCTTTGTCGAGCTCACGCTTCAGGCCCAGCCCAGGGACGCCGAACGACTGGTAGTGGTAGTCGCCGTCGCCGGTCTTGGCGTTGTAAGACGACTCGGAGATCCCCCAGGGGGTGCCGAGTTCCCGGCCGTACTCGATCTGCCGCGCGACCGCGGTTCGGCACGCGTCGTCGACCAGGGTGCCGGGGAGGCTCTTCAGCATGAGCCGAGGCATCAGATACTCGAACATCGTCCCGCCCCAGGAGACGAGTCCGATTTCTCCCGCGGCGCGGATGTACGGGCGACCGAGTTGGAACCAGTGACGCCTGGGGGCGTCGCCTCGGGCGATCGTCAGGAAGCTCGTCAGGCACGACTCCGAGGCGATCAGGTCGTAGCAGGCCCCGTCGAGCTTCCCTTGAACGAGGTTGCAGCCGATCGCGTACAGGTGCCGATCTGGCTTGTACAAAGGGCGGAATTCCATCCCGGCCGCGAGGGCGTCGGCGCGGTCGGCGAGGATGAGCAGTCGGGAACGCAAGGAGGTCTCGATCGAGTCCCGGACCCCCTCCACGAGGCCCGTCACAGCCGACCGGGAGGGATCGTCGGAGGGCCAATCATCGAGCTCGGTCGAGTCCCCTTGCCTGGCGAAGCCGCCCGTGTCGAGGAGCCGCTTGAAGAGGGATGCGCCGAGGCCGACCGGGTGGGTGCCGACGGTCAGGCCGTCTCGCCAATCGCGAAGGGCCGCGAGCCAGGGGGCCAGGGCCTCGAGCTCGGCGCGACGGTCCTGAATCTGGGACATGAAACGTCGCGTCCAGTGTTCGACCCGTTCGAGCGCGACTGCGAACGGATCGAAATGCTCGTGGACGGACTCGGACGCCTCGACTGTCGAGGAGCCGTCTCCGCGACGCTTCGGGCCAGGGGCGGACGAAGCCCCAAGGGGGACGCCCAACTCGGCGCCGAAGGATCGCAGTCGGCCGATCAGGCCGGCCGCGGCCCAATCGAGTGACTTCAGCCATTCTTCCCAGCCGAGCAGGTCGTCCGGGGTCGTCTCGAGGCGTCGACCAACCTGGCGGAATTCTTCCTCGAGGAGGCGGAGCGAGGACGACGCGTGGGCGATGGTCGGGGGTTTCGTCCCCTGGAGCGTCGCGAGGGCGAGCCCGAGGGTATCGGCCAGCCCCGCCGCGATCTCGGGTCCGACAAGGGGGCCGTCGGCCTTCTCCCGGAGCCCTTGCCGAAGCGCCACGAGGCAACCGAGCAGGTTGCCGCTGTCGACGGTCGAAATATACTTCGGATGGAGAGGTTCGAGAGTCCTTGTGTCGTACCAGTTATAGAAATGTCCCCAGTGTTTCTCCATCCGGTCGAACGTGTCGAACGTCTTCTCGAGCCGGTCGGCGAGGGTCCGCAGGCCGATGTAGCCGAGGTCGTGGGCCGTCAGCGTCGAGAGGAGGAGCAGCCCCTGGTTCGTGGGGGAGGTCCGGTGCGCGACGCGAGGTTCGGGGATCTCCTGGAAGTTGTCGGGGGGGAGCCAACAGTCCTCGTCGCCGACGAAGGTCTCGAAGAAGTGCCAGGTCCGTCGCGCGATCCGCCGGAGCTCGTTGCGCTCGACGTCCGAAAGCGGCGACTCGGCCACGGCCTTGGGCCGGCTCACCCAGTAGGCGACCAATGGCGAGAGGAACCAGGAGGCCAGCACCGGGCCCGCCGCCACGAGGGCCGAGGGGCGTGCCAACGCGACCAGCGCCGCGATCGCGACCGCCAAGGTCGGGGCTTGCCACATGCTGAGGACGAAGCTCGCGATCCCCGTCCCGAGCCGGCGCTCGGTCGACGCGGCCGTCTCCCACTCGAGGAAGCCGCGTTTGGTCACGAACAACCGGGTCAGTGTCCGGAAGGTCGCATCGAGCGCGATCCTGGCCTGGTCGGCGAGGAAGGTGATCGACAGGAGGACCTGGGCGGCCGTCGCGGGGATGGAGTCGCGCCAGCAGAGCAAGCCTGCGAACGACCCGCGACGCAGGCACCCCACCAGGGTCGCCACGATCGTCTGGAGGAGCGGCTGTGCCGGCACCGCCAGGGCGATCGCCGTCCAGAGCCAGGGAGAGCCGGGTAGGACTGCCCAACCCAGGGTCAGCATGAGCACCAAGGACGGGGAGACGAGGCTCCGCCGGAGGTTGTCGAAGAGCTTCCAGCGTTCGAGCGGCGGCAGTGGGTTGGCTCGCGAGCCTTCGGGGGCGGGGACCCGGCGGCCGAGCCAGGGGAGGAGTTGCCAGTCGCCCCGGACCCAGCGGTGTTCACGACGGGCGTAGGCGTGGTATCGGGCCGGGAAGTCGTCGAAGAGCTCGGTGTCGGTCACGAGCCCGCAACGCGCGTAGTTCCCTTCGATCAGGTCGTGGCTGAGGATGCGGTTCTCCGGGAATGTGTGCCCGGTGGCCGCCTCGAACGCATCGACCTCGTAAATCCCCTTGCCGGTGAAGCTCCCAACGCCGAAGAGGTCCATGTAAGTGTCGGACGAGGCCGACGAGTACGGGTCGATCCCGCCCGAGGCCGCGAGGACCGCCGCGAACCGTGAGTGCGTGGCCGCCGTCAGGTGGAAGCTGACCCTCGGCTGCAAGACACCGTGCCCTTCGACCACGCGTCCCAGGGCCGGGTCGAATCGCGGGAGGTTGAGCGGGTGGGCGAGCGTCCCCACCAGCCTTCGTGCGCTGTCGCGCGGCATCTGGGTGTCGGAGTCGAGCGTGATCACGAACCGGACCTTCGGAATATCCGCCGGGTCTTCGACGCTCAGGACGTGATAGCTCGTCTCCCGGTCCCCTCGAATCAGGCGGTTGAACTCGGAAAGCTTGCCTCGCTTCCGCTCCCAGCCCATCCAGCACCCCTGAATCGGGTTCCAGATCCGTCGCCGGTGGAAGAGGAAGAAGAGGTCGGGGCCCGTCGGGGCGTACTTCTGGTTGAGCACGCGTAACCGGGCGAGCGCATCGCGGATGTAGCCCTCGTCCGCGTCGGTGTGCTCCTCGTCCGCGTCCGCGAAGTCGGTCAGGAGGGCGAACCGGAGCCGGGGGTCGGGGTTCGCGAGGTAGTGGATCTCGAGGCGTTCGAGCAAGGACTCCGCGCTCTGCGGACGGATCAGCATGCTCGGCATCACGACGAACGTGGGGCAGTCGGCCGGGATCCCTTCCTTGAACTCGAGCTTCGGCAATACCCTCGCCGGCATCACGAGGGTCAGCACGTGGTTGACGATTCCGACCGCCAACTCGCTTGCGGGCAGGAGCAACGCGAGGACGACGAGCGCGAGCGACCAGGGACCCACCGCGGTCGGTAGTGCCAGCAGGGTCACGATCGTTGCGAAGAGGAGGAGGATGGAGCCGGAGTAGACCGCCCAGGGGTGGCCGAGGGACCACCTCGAGAGGGCTTCCTTCAACCGGATCCCGGCGGGGGGGAACGACTGCTTGAGCTCGGTCAGGCCGTGGTCGACGAGGTAGTAGCCGACGTGGCTTCGGGCTGTACCCTCGTCGAGGTTAGCCCGGGCCAGCTCGACGGCTCGGAGCGCCACCTCGGATTCGTCGGCGCCGGCCCTTCGGGCGATGGTCTCGACGGCCCTGCGATATCGGTCGCGGGTCGCGAAGTCCTGGAGGGTATAAATCCCGGCGGGATCGTCGCGGAGGACGACCTCGACGAGGTTGATGCGCTCGAATGCGGCGTTCCAGTCCATCGCCGAGAGCAGGCGCAGGCTGATGACGCAGTTGCCGATCGAGATCTGATTCGCGGCCTGTCGGCGATGCTCGCGACGGACGATGTCATCGACCTCGGCCCCTTGTTCGTGGAACCGCTCTTCCAGGCGCTCGAGAGCAGCGGCCGCCGCGGGGCCTCGATCGCGAAGGAGCTGAACGAGGCGGACGCCGAAGGGGGCGGTGGGGGCGCTCGGGGGCGTCGGGACGAGGGAACGGCCGGGCTCCAGACGGTTCGTACCGCCCCCGAGGATTTCTCGGGCGGCGTCCTCGGCGCGGGCCCACTCGTCCCATCCCCAGATCATCTCGTCGGAGAGCCGCCTGAGGTTCTCGATGAGGAGGAGCCGGAGCATTGTCGGCAGCGCCCAGAGCTCGCCGATCGTCAGCGGCGTGACCCCTTGGTAGACTTCGACGTAGCGGGTAATCCTGGTCTCGTCGAGCTCGCTGTCGGTGTGCGCGACGAGGGCCAACGCAAGCGCCAGGACGCGAGGATAGCCCCGGACCGGGTCTCCGGAAAGCTTGGGCAGCTCTCGGTCATATCCCTGGGGGAAGTCCTGGCGCACTTCGCGGAGAACCTCCTCCACGATGTGATAGTTGTCGGCGAGCCACTCGGCGTCGATGCTCCGTCCCTCATGACCCCCTGCCCCGGCGGCAATTCGCGCGAGGGCCTTTGCCAGCGAGCGGCCGTTCTCCTCGAAACGCTCAAGGAGCGGGCTGCTCTGCTTACGAGGGGGCTCCAGCGCGCAGGCCAACGCCAGCAGCCTCGCGTGGGCGTCGAGCCGTTCTTGACCGAAGAGTTCCGCGCGGATCGGGGCCTTGCCCAGGGGATCGACAAGGAGGTCGGCCAACGTCCCTGATTCGGAAGGGCCGGGAGGGGCTTGCTCGACGAAAGAAACACTCATCCCGTTCTCATTCTCCCCGAGGAACTCGCGAGGGGCCGATGCGCCCCGCTCGCGCGTGTCGGCCGCCACGAGGGTGTGTGCCCCGCCCGCGGCCGAATCCTAATGATAAAGAATTGCGAATGTAGTGTCGATCCAATCGCCCAACCCAGGGTTGGTCGTCGCGGTCAGCCGGGATGTCGGCGCGGAGTGGGTAGTCCGGTGGATCTCCTTCGACCAAGGCGGGGTGCGTTCGTCGGCCCCGTCCGTGTTCCGGGCTCGCCTCTTCGCCGGCAATTCCGGTGCCTGGGCGTCTAACTCGAAACCGGGTTTTTTCTTGGGAACCGGGTCGCTCATGTCGCGAGATCGGTGCTGAGCTCCATGTAGGGAGGGCATTGCCCACCAGCATTCCGGCAGGCCCGGTCGACGTCACCAGCCATCGAAATGCGGGCGGGGTGCGTCGATGACTTTCCTACCCTCGATCGCCACTGGGAAAGACAGGTGGGCGATGCCCACCCTACGGGATGACTTCGGCACCAATCTCGCCTCATGAGCCAACCGGGATTCTCGGGGAGTCGGCGACGATATCCCCGAGATCGTCGGCGTTGACGGCGTCAGAAACCCGGTTGTGAGAAAACCCGGGATTCGGGACAGATACGCTCACGATTTCCAGGGAGACGAAGTGTGAATTTTAATCGATATAGATAAACTCGTTAGAGTTGATAATCGCGAGGAGGAAATGCTCTGTGGAGTGATCGTGCCCGAGGAACTCGCGGGCGAGCGCCCGTTCGGCTTCGTCGGGCGGTCGGCCCAGGGATACGATGAAGGCGGTCCGGACCTGAGAGTCGACGTCGGGGCCGGCTTCGGAGTTGACCCGGCGGGCGAGCGCATGGGCCGCCTGGGCGGCGAGCTCGCCGTTGAGGAGCGTGAGGGCCTGCGGGGCGATGGTCGTGACCGGGCGCTGGGGGCAGCTTGCGTTGGTGTCGGGGCGATCGAAGGCCTCGAAGAACGGGAAGCGGAGGTTCCGCCTCACGAAGACATAGAGGCTTCGTCGATCGCGGTCGGCGGCGTTCCTCGAGACCGGCCAGATCGCCCCCTTGCTACTCAGCTTGGTGAGCTCGGCCGGGAGTTGGGGGAAGACCGGGGGCCCACCCATCGTGCCGTTGAGTTGGCCCGAGGCGGCGAGCAACGCGTCACGGATGGCCTCGCCGTCGAGCCGCCTTGGGGCGAACCGCCAGAGGAGAGAGTTTTCCGGGTCGGCAGCCCGCGAGCCCGAGTTGGTCCGCGACGATTGGCGATAGGTCGCGCTCGTGACCATCAGCCGGTGGAGCGTCTTCAAGCTCCAGCCGCGGTCGGCCAGCTCCAGGGCCAGCCAGTCGAGGAGCTCGGGGTGGGTCGGCTCGGCGCCCATCGTGCCGAAGTCGCTCGGGGTGGCGACGATCCCCCGGCCGAAGTGGTGTTGCCAGAGCCGATTGACGATGACACGGGCGGTCAAAGGGTGGTCGGGCCGGACCAGCCAACCTGCCAGAGCCGTCCGCCGGCCGCTCGTCCGCGACGACGGCGAGACGCGGGTCAGGGCTTCGGGCTCCGAACTGCTGAGGACGAGCGGGAAGGCCGGGGGGGCCTCGGGGCCCTTCAAGGTCAGCTCCCCTCGACGCAGGACGAACGTCGGCGGGGGATTGGCGGTCGTCTCGTCAATCCCTCGGGCCGTCGGCGGTGGGACAATAGCCTTGCGGACCAGCCGGGACTGCCTCGCCAGGAGGACTCGCCGGATCGCGGCGGTCGTCGGGTCGAGGACCGCCTCCCAGGTGGCTGAAGAGATCCGACGATCTGCGGCGAGTGCGTCGTAGACCAGTCGAACCTCCGTCGGAGTCCTGTCCCCTTCCGACTTCTGGAAGGCCGACGCCGCGTCATCACTGATCCCAGCAGGGGTACCGGGGGCGAGGATCCGCCGCACGGAGGACTCGATCCGTATGAGTGCCCGCTGGACGGCGAGCCGGTCACGTTCGCCGGCCTGCGAGACCCGCTCGGCTTCGGCGTGTTCCTCGGAGTCGACAACGGGGTAGTCGTCGCGAAACCGAGAAGGGCTGAAGAAGGCCTGGAGCCGGTAGAAATCGCTCTGGCGGATCGGGTCGAACTTGTGGTCGTGGCAACGGGCGCAGCCCATCGTGAGGCCGAGGAAGGTCAATGAGGCCGTCTCGGTGATGTCGTTGAGGGCGTTCTGCCGCCTCAACGCCTGGTCGTTGAGGTCGACCATGTCGGGATAGCAGCGATTGAAGCCGGTCGCAATGAATGCGGAGGGGTCGTCGGGGTCGGTCTCGTCGCCCGCGAGTTGCTGGCGGACGAAGACGTCGTACGGGAGGTCGCGATTGAGGGCCTGGACGACCCAGTCGCGATAACGCCAGGCGTTCTCGCGGACCTGGTCGAACTCGAATCCGTCGGTGTCCGCATAGCGCGCGAGGTCGAGCCAGTGCTGGGCCCAGCGCTCGCCGTACCTCGGGCTGGCGAGCAGGCGATCAACGAGCCGGCCGTAGGCAATATCCTCGGGGGCGTCGTCCGCAAGGAACGAGGCGACCTCCTCGGGGGACGGGGGAAGACCTGTGAGGTCGAAACTGAGCCGACGGAGAAGGCTCGTTCGGCTTGCTTCACTCGCGGGTCGGAGTCCGTTCTCCTCGAACGCCTCAAGGATGAAGGCGTCGATCGGGTTGCGTACCCAATCCTTATCCTGGACTTCGGGGATCTCGGGTCGTCGGGGAGGCCGGAAGGCCCAGTGATTCCGATCCTCGGGCCGGATTACCTTCTCTCGGGCCGGCTCCTCGCCGCGGGTTCTCGACGACGGGAGCAAGGACCCTCCGACGAGGACGAGGGTCAAGGCGATCGTCGAGGAAGTCCGGAGGAATCGACGAGACATGACCGGTCGTCTCCGTCAGGCCAGGATGGATCGGACGACCTTGCCCGCGGTGTCGGTGAGGCGTTCGTCTCGTCCGTTGATCGGGAAGGTGAGCCGGGTGTGGTCCAGCCCGAGGAGGTGGAGGATCGTGGCGTGCAGGTCGTGGACGTGGACGCGGTCGACCTCCGCCCGGAGCCCGACCGCGTCGGTGGCCCCGTGGACAGTCCCGCCTTTGATCCCCGCGCCTGCGAACCAGTAGCAGAAGCCGTGCGGGTTGTGGTCGCGTCCCTTCCCCTGCTCCGACATCGGCATCCGGCCGAACTCGCCCCCCCAGACGACGAGCGTGCTGTCGAAGAGCCCTCGACGCTTGAGGTCGGTCAGGAGTCCCGCGATCGGCCGGTCGGTCCGGGCGCACATCGCGGCGTGGTTCGACTCAACGTCCTCATGCGCGTCCCAGCCGCCCACGTCGCCCGAATAGAGCTGGACGAACCGGACTCCTCGCTCGACGAGTCTTCGAGCCAGGAGGCAGCGGGTGCCGAATTCGGCCGTGCGGCGGTCGTCGAACCCGTAAAGGGCCTTGGTTTCCGCCGACTCCTGGGAGAGGTTGACCGCGTCGGGGGCGGCGCTCTGCATCCGGTAGGCGAGCTCGTAGGACTGGATCCGCGCCGAGAGCTCGGGATCGTCGCCGACCCGCTCGAGGTGATGGGCGTTGAGCTGACCGACCAGGTCGAGGACGTCGCGTTGCTCGCGATCCGTGGTCCGCTCGTGGGGCCGCAGGTCGAGGATCGGGGTCTCGCCCCCTCGCACGACGGTCCCCTGGTGGCTCGCGGGCAGGAACCCCGCTCCGTAGGCCGGAGGACCGCCCTTGATCCCGCCGCCGGGGTCGGGGAGGACGACGAATGCGGGCAGATCCTGGTTCTCGGTCCCCAGGCCGTAGCTCGTCCAACTTCCCAGGCTCGGCTTGCCCATCAGGATCGAGCCGGTGTTGATCTGGTAGACCGCTTGCGGGTGGTTCACGCTGTCCGCCCAGCACGAGCGAACGACCGCGAGGTCGTCGGCGCAACGGCGGATGTGGGGGAAGAAGTCCGAGATCGCGATCCCGGAATCGCCGCAACGCGCGAAAGTCCGACGGGTGGCGAGGAGCGGGTTGGTGGCGACCTTTCGCCTCGTGGCGACCATCCCGAAGCTCGGCGGGAGCGGCTGGCCGGCGAGTCGCTGGAGATCCGGCTTGGGGTCGAAGGTCTCGAGGTGGCTGGGGCCCCCGTGCATGAACAGGAAGATGACACGCTGGGCTTTGGGCGGGAAATGGGGAGGCCGAGGGGCATGCGGATTATCCGAGGCCGCCTCGGCCCGGGCCCGCGACTCCTGGGCCTGGAGCCAGTGGAACGCCAACGCGCCGAAACCGCCTCCTGCCTCGCGGAGGAAGGTCCTTCGCGAGCGGGCGACGGGGAAGTGGGGAGAAGGGTCAGCCATCGCGTTGCACCCTCGTCGTCCTCGGAGACAAGGCGCTTCGGGTCCCGGGCCCGTCGACCGTTAGGCTACCATATCCTCGAGAGAAACGTCGCGCGGAAATCGTTCGGAATCACGGGAGAAGCGGCTCGTGTCCATTCGCCTCGGTGCCTGGGTTGGCGGTGTCGTCGTGGGTGGGCTCTTGAAAGGAGCGTTGACGCCGATCGCGGAGGACGGCGTTCCCTCGATCGCCTTCTGGACGGCCCTCGTCGCATTCGGCTTCGCCGGCGAGCTGTTCCTGGCCCTTTCCTCGTTGCGACCTTTCTCAGGGCCGATCATGCCTTCGGGGGCTCTGCCCGCCGACGGTGAGGTCGAGCTGGTCCCGATTTCGGGCACTCGAGGGGAGCCGAATGAGCAGGATCCTCGGTTCTCTTCATTCCGGTCGATCGAGCGGGAGGAGACAGTCGAGTGGATGCCGGCTACCGGGGATGTGGCCCCTCCCCCGCTCCTCGGTAAGGTCGCGATCCTCTCCGTTTTTCTCGGCAGGGACGGCTGTCGCTGGTCCGATGTCGAGATCGCCGAAGCCCAGGCGGCAACCCTTCGCGCGGGGCGTTGGATCGAGCGGGAGGCCATCCGTTGGGAGGCTCCCGTCAACATCGCCGTGGCCGAGACTTATTTCGAGACCGACGAGGACGAGTCCGACGACGTCGAGATGACGTTCGTCCCCGAGGGGGACGGTGTCGCCCCGATGGAGGCCCGGGCCGTGACCAAGGCGCTGGTCGACCTGAGCCGAGCCGCCTCTCGGCTCGGTTTTGGAGACGCGGTGCGATGGCTCGGGGGGATCAACCCGAGGGTCGAGGCCGACGTCCACGTCTGGCTGCTCCACCCTCGACGCGCAGGCCGCTCGCTGGCCATCCCCCTCGACCGCACCGAGCTTCGCGGGGTGAGCCTGGCGGTGTGCTATGCCCGAGAGGCGAACTTCCCGGAACCGCTCGTCGGGTTCCCATTTACCGACCCGGTGACCATCGTCCACGAGTTGATGCATCTGTTCGGGGCATCCGACAAGTACGGGGTCCCCCTCGGGTCATACCCGGCCAAGAGCGTCAGCTCACGCGACATCATGAGGCTCAGCGAATCGACGCTCTCGAGGCTACGGGTCGACCCGAGGACGGCCTGGGAGGTGGGCTGGATCCACTCGAATCGTCGTCACGCGACCTGAACAACGGTCCTTTAAACCTAAAAACGACCCGGCCGCGGTGAACCTGATAGCTCATCGCGGCCGGGTCGGTTGGAATGGATAACTCGGGGGTCTTACCCTCAGTTGGACTCAACCGAAGGCGTCGATTTCGCAAGTTGATTGACGAGGTGCGCGGCGTCAGAGGCACGTCGTGCGTCGCCGTACTTAGCGAGCGGAGCGGAACTCGTTTCGTCGCCGTAGATTCCGACCACTGTATAAAGACCGTGCAACTCGCCCGTCTCGGCCCTCGAAAACAAACCCGACCGGATCAGCGAAGCGAGGTTCTGCTGCCACAGTTGGGTATCGGCCAATTTCGTCATCATGGCGAGCCCCTTGAGCTTGAGTGTGGAGGACCATTCCCTGGCCATCGTGTGGCCAACCGACCACTCCTCTTCTAGTGTAAACGCTCAAATCTGCCGTTTGGTTTCATCCCTCGAAAAATTCGACGTCTTTTTAAAAGTCCAAGCTCCCCGGAGGGTCAATCTCCCAGCCGCACTGATTATGCTTCATTTCGACCCGACCGTATAGAGAACCTGGAGACCGGACGGGTTCGCGTTGTTTCAAAGAATCGGAAAGCCCTCTGGATCCAAGGATTACCTCGTAAGACCAGCCGCGAGACTTCGAACCGCGAAGGTGGTAAAAATGGGAGTGAAGATAACGTCGAGAGTAGGATCGCAATTGCCGGGCCGATTGCTTGTGCTGTCCACATGATTTTCAATCGGTCCGATCATCCTGCGTTCCTACTCGGACCGTAAGTCTTCGTGACCCTGGCCCCGAAGTCGAGGAATTCTAGGGAGAGCGTACGCCACGGACGACCCCCCTGAGCTCTCGATCGAGAAATCTCTTGGGATTCCCTCAAGACGAAAGAGCTGAGGTTTTGGTTCATTCCGATCGCCCGATTCTCGAGTTGAGGCAGAAGGCTTGCCTTGTTTGGGGCATTTGTGTGAGTTTTGTGGGCATTAGTCTCTGGGGCACAATCCAAAGGTGCCTGGATCCCGAGATGTTGGAGTCCAAGTACGCGGACTTTAAAAAGATTGCTCGGTATCCTTTGCAGACTTACATCGAAGACATGAAGGGTTTTGCTAGGAATTGAGGCGGAGTTGCCTCGTTCCTTGACGATGGCCTTGAGTCGCGAGTATCCCTTGCCTGAACCTTATCGCCTCACAGACGGTCCGATGCTCCCGGACGTCCCGAATCCTCGGGTCACCCGCCTGAAGCGGCGGGCGATCCAAATCGGATTGCTGGGAATGCTGGCCCTCGTACTCACTTTGGCGTACAAGCCGCTCCTGGTCGGCTACGCCCGCTGGTTCCGGGTCGATGATCCCGTCCCGGCCGACGTGATCGTGCTCCTGCTCGGCGGGACCGACCATCGGGCGCTCAAGGCCGCCGAGCTCTACAAACGCGGGCTAGCCCCCGTCATCTGCATGGCCACGGCGAAGACCCACGGCCAGGTCGAATACGACGAGAATGCGATCACCCGGAAAATCTTGATCGGCGCAGGCGTCCCCGAAAAGGCGATCTACGCCTTCCCCGAGGTTGCGACCAGCACTCGGGAAGAGGCGGAGGCGACCCTCGCATACGTTCGCGCCCACCCGTCGGTCCACAAGATCCTCGTCGTCACCACGGCGTTTCACACCGCGCGTTCGGGTTGGGTCTTCCGGAAGACGCTCGCCGGTACCGGGGTCGAAATCCACACCGCCGCGGCCGATCACCCCGATTTCAACGAGTCGAACTGGTACACGATGGATGAAAGTCTCTTGGTTTATTTCAATGAGACCTTGAAGACGTTATATTATTGGATTTCGTACTGATGGGTTCAATCCGAACCCTCCTCCGGAGCACGGCTGCTCGCGTTCTCGTCGAAAGAATCGCCCTCGCGGGCGACGCACGGCTCAAGACGCCGCGTCGGCCGCGAGGGCCAGGGCCCCGTGGATGACGACCTCTTCCCCGAGGGCGGCCGCGACGATGTCGTACGAGCCGCGGAAGGGGGCGAAGATCTCGCGGTCGAGTTGGGTCCGGATCGGGTCGAACCAGAGCTCGTCGCCGATCAGGGAGACGCCGCCGCCGAGGATGATTCGGCGAGGAGCGACCAGGGTCACGGCGTGATTCAAGGCGACGGCAATCGAGGACGTCGCCCGGCGCAGGATCGCGAGCGACTCCGGATCGCCACGACGGGCGGCTTCCGCGACCATCGCGCCGGTGATCCGGGACGGGTCGCCCCCCGCGCTCGCCAGCACGGTCCAGCCTTCGGGAGGTTTAGGGGTCTGACTGCCGGCCACGCGCTTGGCGGCCGCCGCGATTCCCCACCCGGAGGCGATCGATTCCAAGGTCTGCGGGCCGGTTTCGACGTTCGAGGGGTCCAGGATCCGAAGATGGCCGATCTCCATCGCTCCGGCCCCGGCGCCTCGATAGATCCGCCCGTCGATGATGAGCCCCCCCCCGATCCCGCTGCCGATCGTCGCGTAGAGGACCGGCGAAAACCCGACGCCCGCGCCGAAGCGAGCCTCGCCGAGGCCGGCCGTATCGGCGTCGTTCTGCACGGAGACTTGCGAGATCCTTAACTCCCAGCGTACCCAGTCGGCCAGCGGGAATCCGTCCCACCCCTCGACCTGGTGCGACTTGATGACGCTCCCTCGGTCCGTGTCGACCGGCCCCCCGAAGCCGATCCCCGCGGCGACGACGCCCTCGCCGTCGGCCCCGATTCGGGAGAGGAGCGGCCCGAAGGCTTCCTTGACCTGGGCCAGGATCCCCTCCGCCCCCCGGGCAGGCTCGATGAACCTACGCTCGAGCGAGAGGATTTGGCCATCCCCACGGCCGAGCCCGAGCTGGAGCTTGGTTCCGCCGAATTCGATCCCGAGGAGCAGTGGTGCGGACATGGTCGTGGTCGCGGTCGGGCCTGGGAGAGCGGGCCTTTCGGCGGCCCCGAATGCCGGTTGTCCGCCCCTACAGGGCGGGCGAGGCCGCGATGATACCAAGGGCCGGAACTCAGCGAGAAGGGTTGTTTTTGATGGTTTTTAGCCACGGATTGAACACGGATGAAACACGGATCATTTTAAAATCAAATAATAATAAAAATTATAGATTGTTTAATTGAAAATTGATTATTATTCGTTTTTCATCCGTGTTCAATCCGTGGCTAAAAATCCGATGGCCCAAACCCAGGCGACCTGGTTGTTGTAGAATGGACCCTTCATTCGCGGGGTATCGAGAGGCGGGAGGCTGGTGCATGGGGCTGATCTGGACCTTGGTCGTGAACGGGACGCTCGGCCTCGGCGGTTACTGGGTGGCCCGGCACGGATTTCGCCAGCCTCCGGGACTGGTGCGAGGGCTCGCGGCGGCGACCCTGGCGTGGGCCTGGGCGACCGTCGGGATGGAGGTCCTCGGCCCCCTGGGCCTGCTCTCTCGGGAGCCCCTGGGGCTCTGGGCGATCCTCGGCCTTGCGATCGGGGCGGGCCTGCGCCGGTCGGATCGGAGACGCACCGAGCCCGTTGAACCCGCGCGCGAACCGATGCCGAGCGACCCGACGTGGAACCGGGCGTCGCGGGTCGCCCTTGGTCTGGTGATCTGGGCGTCGACCACGCTCGGGATCAACTCGCTGCTGCTCCCGGTGAAGGTCGTCAGCGACGGTCCGATCTATCACCTTTATTTCGCCGCGAGGTGGTGGAAGGAAGGGAGGCTCTCCCTCATCGCCACGCCATTCGGCGAGAATGCCGCGACCTACTTTCCCGCGGTCGGCGACCTCTGGTTCACCTGGTTGATGGCAAGTTGGGGAGGCGACCGCCTGGCGAAGGTCGGGCAAGCCCCCTTCCTTCTCCTGGCCGGCCTGGCGGCCTTCGCGATGGCGCGCCGACTGGGTGCGGGAACGTCGGCGGCGGTGGTCGCCACGGCCTGGTTCGTCACGTCGACCCCGCTGCTCCTCTTCTCGTTCGAGCCGAACGTCGACACGATCTTCATCGCCGGTTACGTCTTGGCCGCGTTCTTCTTCCTTCGATACGCACTCGGGGATGGAGGGCTGGAGACGCTCGCCCTCGGAGCCCTGGCGGCCGGCGGTGCGCTCGGGACGAAAGCGACCGGCGTGGTCTTCGTCCCCGCATTGATTGGCCTTGCGGCGATCGCCGTCCTGAAGCGAGCGGCCCCGTGGCCCGAACGGGCTCGGCACCTGATCGTGCTCGCCGTCGGGCCGCTGGTCATGGCGGGGTTCTGGTTCGCGCGGAATGCCTGGCTGACGGGGAATCCCCTCTATCCCCTCCACCTGACCCTGGCAGGTCGCGTGATCCTTCCCGGTTGGTACGACTCGTCGGTCATGCGACTGAGCAAGTATTATATGCCGTTCACGAGTTGGCGGCTCTTCGGCGACACCGTGCTCGCCGTGGTCGACCCGCGACTGTTCCCCCTCTGGCTGGCGGCCCTCCTCGGGGCCTGGGCCCTCGGCCGGGGTCGAGGGACGCAGGCACGATGGGTCTGGGGTGCCTCGGCACTCGCGATCCTGAATGTCGCGCTCTACTGGGGGCTGATCCCCTATCGAACCCAGCAACGTTTCATGCTCCATGCCCTCGGCCTGGCGGTCATCCCGCTCGCCCGGTTCCTTGAGGGACGGCCCCGGTTGACCGTGGTGGCGGTCATGCTCCTCGCCGCCCATGTGCTCACGCCTCAAGCCTGGCCGTTCGCCGACCACCCCCCGCCCTGGCGACCCGAGAACGAGCCCCCCTGGGACTTGAGCCCGCTGATCCCCAACGCGGTCGACCCGGTGGTCGCCCTGCCTCGCTCGCCGGAGCAGTTCCGCATCATGGCGGAGCACCCGGAGCTTTTGATGTACAGCGTCCCGCCCCTGGCGGTGGGCATCGCTTCGATCGCCGTCGCCTGGCTCTGGAGCCGAGCCCGGAGCCGTCCGGGGAGCCGAGGTCTTGTGTTGGCATCCTGCGCGAGCGTCGGCCTGTTGACGCTCGCGGGGGCGCTGCTCGTCTCGAGGGGCACCGATCCTCGCCGCGCGTTCTATCCCGGCTTCGGAGATTACCTCGCCGGTTGGCTCGACCTCGAGCTTCGCTACGGGCCTTCGGGGGCTCGGATCGCCTACGCCGGGACCAACATCCCTTACTACCTGCTTGGCGTCGGGCTGAGGAACGAGGTCCGTTACGTGAACGTCGACGCCCACCGCGACTGGTTGCTCCACGACTACCACCGCGAGGCCCGGTCCCGAGGCGAGCCGACCTGGCCGCACCCGAGGCCAGGCTGGGATCGGATCCATCCCGACTACGGGGCCTGGCTCGAGAACCTTCGGGCCGAGCGGATCCGGATCCTGGTCGTCGCCCGCGCCAATCCCGAGGAAGGTCCGCATAACCTCGCCGACCCGCAGGGCTTCCCGATCGAGCGGCAATGGGCCGAGCGGCACCCCGAGACCTTCGAGCCCCTCTACGGCGCCGCCGAGAACGACCCCAACCTCCGGATCTATCGCCTCAGGACCGGCGGCCGTTGAGCCTCGGCCGCCTGGGCTGAATCGTCGGTCAAACCGTCATCGTTTCAAATGCTGATCGATAAAAGTTTTCATCTTGGCGAAGGCCGCCGTCCCCTCGGGGGCCTCGGGGATGAACCACTGGAAGACGTGGGGCATGCCGTCGTAGAGGTCGAGCTTGACGACCCCTCCTGCGGTGTCGATGGCCTGATAGAGGCGGACGAAGTGGCTGACGAAGAGCTCCTTCGTGCCCCCTTGGATCAGCGTGGGCGGATAGCCCTTGGAGAAGTCGCCGTAGACGGGGGAGACGTAGGGAGTCTTCCAAGCGTTCTCGTCCGCGTAGGCCTCGGCCGCTTTCCTGAGTTGCGACTTGTAGAGGAAGCGAGGCTCGGCGTGCTTGAGGGTCTCGGCGGTGTCTCCGCTGTTGGTGATATCCGCCCAGGGGGACCAGAGGACGAGCACGGCCGGCATCCCCAGCCCCTTGTCCCGCATCTTCAAGACCGAGCCGGCGGCGAGTCCCCCGCCGGCCGAGTCGCCGTACAGGGCGATGTCCTTCATCGTGAACCCTTCGCTCAGGAGGGCTCGGAAGGCCGAGACGACCTGGTCCGTCATCGCGTCCCAGCGCGCCGAGGGGGCGAGGGTGTAGTCGATCGCGATGATGCGTCGGCCCAGGATGTCGGCGACTCGGACGCTGCTGTCCAGGGTCGAGCGGGCGGAGAAGAGGACGTAGCCGCCGCCGTGGGTGTAGACCACGACCTTCCCGTCGTCCTTCCACCCCTTCGGCCGGATCTCGATGACGGGGACTCCTCCCAACGTCCTCTCGATCAGGGTCGGCTGGAAGGTCTTGATCGCCGCCTCGGTGAGAGGGGCGCATTTGTCTTCATACGTCCGGACAAGCTTCCGCCAGCCCTCGGCGTCGTTTCGCTCGGGCCAGGGCGGGATGAGCGCCGGGTCGGTTAGGGTGCGCAGGTACGCCTGCGCCTTCGCCGAGATGGTGTCCGGGATGGAGACGTACGGCTGGTCCTCAGCGCCGAGTGCCGAGCCGGGGGCCTGGAATAGGACTCCGAAGCTGCTCAACAGGGTGCCGAGGATGATCGTTGCGGCAAGCCGACTCGGACGGGATGGCATGGGGACTCCTGTCTTGGGGCGATGATCCGGGTGTGTGGCCGAGGTTTAGACTCGGTGATCCTGGGCCGCGTGCAGGAAATGCCCAGGGTGCGGCGCGAACCTTGGGAACGGACGGGCGACGAACGGTTGGCGCACGAGCGGCAGGAATCGCGAGGGGAGATGGGCGTGGGACGGGCGGTGGGGCCTGACCGGGCGGTGCCGGAAGTGGCGGTGCCGGAAGACGGGGTGGACGCCGAACCGGAACGAAAACCGATCCAATCGAGCCTCGAAGTTCGCCGACATGCCGTTGGAGAATGCGGCAGCGAGGGGCGTCGAGGCCACGACGACCGCAGGCTGTGCAGGTTTCGTCGGGGGTGGGAGGGTCGTCGACGAGGCCGAGACCCTGGTCACAAAGACCCCTTGATACGCGGACGTCTCCAGGAGGCCCGAGGCCTTGACCGTCAGGGCCTGGGACTCGGTCCCGATGCTCCCGCCGGTCGAGGTCAACGAGACGTCGGCCCCCGAGACATTGGCCCCCGAGACCGTCAATCCGGTGATCGAGCGGGACGCCTCGAGGTTGACGTCCCCCGTTCGACTCACGATCCGGTGGACCCGCATGATGTCGCGCGCAGACAGCCAGACCGAGTCGCGAGCCTCGGCCGTGACGGCCTCGTCGCCGCTGTTGGTCGTCAGCAGGATCATCACGCTCTGCGACTCCGACCCGATCGAGCCCGACACCGCCGATACGTTGATTTGCTTCGCCGCGAGGTTGGGTTGCGAGAAGCCCGCCTCGCCGACGATGCTCCCCAGGTTCGCGGTCAGGTCGATCGTGCCGTAGGGGACGTTGATCCTCTCGAGCTCGATATCACCCGCGGGGACCACCAAGGTCACGTCGCCATCGTCCGACCGGAATTCGCCGACCTTGAGCGGGGCCGTGCTGGCGTCGTTGCTGATGAGGAACACGTCGTGGCCGACCGTCCCGGTCAGTTTGCCCCCGTGGAGCAGGATTGCGAGCGGGACTTGCTCGCTGCCGACATCGCCGGTTGCTCGGAGGTCGAGCGACTTGCCCTCGACGACCACGTCGGTCGAGGGGGCCGAGATTTTGCCCGCCAGTGCCGAGAGCGCGATGTCTCCGCCCGCGACGAGGCCGTCGACGACGAGGTCGCCCTGGACCTGGGCGAGATCGAAATGGCCCCCGGCCGAGGACGACTTCAACTCGCCGCCGATCTGGACCCTTAGGGGCGATTGGGTGCTCGTCCCGACGTCGCCGGTGCCGGCCGACAGCGTGAGGTTTCCGCTCGCGGTGACGTTGGTTGCCTTCGTCCCGTCTCCCTCGAGGCTCCCGGCGGCCTCGAGGCGGATGTTGCCCCCGCTGACCTGGCCGAGGCGGAGGTCCTCATCCTGGCTCCGCGCGAAGATATCGGCGCCCGAGGAGGCGTTGAGCGTCTCGGCGGAGACGAGCAAGGGGGCATCGACCCGCACCCGGACCCCGGTCACGGTGACGCCTACCGGGATGATTCCTTTCTTGAAATCATAAGAGAACGTAACCTCGTTCCCTTGGGAATCGGTCCCCACGAGCTGCAAGTCGCCGGGGGCGGTCGCCGAGGCCAGGGCCGACGCTTGGTCGGAGGTGATGTCGCCCGACTTCAGTTGCGCGAGCGTCAGGACGTTCGTCTGGCCGAACTGGCCGATCCCTCCGGACGCAGAGAGCGAGACGACTCCGCCGGTGATGTTGCTCGCGGAGGCTCCGGCCGGGACTTCGGCCGACGTCGGCTCCGCGCCCTCGGTGTTGACGGAGTAGCTCAACTGGGCTTCCGTCAGGACCGCATTTTTCGTCAGGGCGTTGATCTGGTCGGTCGTCGCGTTGTACGCGAAGTCGGGGTTGTAGATTTGGAAGTCCGACAGGTCGTGCCAACCGGCGACGTTCGCCTCCAGGAAGGCCACCGTTTCTCGGTAGAGGTCGCCTGCGTAGGCCTGGATCTGGTCCGCGGACGGGTCGGCGATCCCGAGGGCTGCCGCCGCCTGATCCTTGTAGAGGGAGACGGCCGATTCTCTCAGGCGATAGTTCTGACCGACGAGGCCGTCCGTGAGCTTCGAACCGTCGGCGCTCATCGTGGTCAGGCCGGACCCTTGGATCAGCCAGGGGCTCTCGGGAGTCCCCGTTCCGGTCACCGCCACGTTCAGGCCCAGTTGGTTCAAGGCGTCCTGCACGTCTGCGGCCGAGGCGCTTGAGGCGATCGGGGCCGTCGTGAGGGACTTGCCCGAGAGCTTCGCGGTGATCGTGAAGGTGCCCCCGGTTGCGAGGACCCAGAGTCGCTGCGAGCCCGAACGCGCGGCCTGGAGCGTCGACTTGCCGCCGTTGAGCTTGGAGTCGCCAATGGCGAGGGTCGGCAGGCTCGCGCCGATGATCACCCAGGGATCGGACTGGGTGCCCGATCCGGTCACCAGCGCGGAGACACCGATCCCCAGGAGGGCTTCCGCGAGCTGCTCGGCCGAGGCGTTGTAGGCGATCCCGGGGCTCGTCTTCGACTCCCCTCCCACGGTCGAGGTGATCGTGAACATGCCCCCGTTGGCCGAGTTCCAGAGGGTCCGGCTCCCCGCGAGGATCGGGGCTGTTGCGGCCGACGCGCGGCCGCTCGAGAGCAGGTTCCAGTACTGCTCATAATAGCGATCCACTTCATTCTGGAAGTTGACCACCGCCTGGGTGCCCGCCGTCCCGTCGAGCAAGCCCAGGCTTTGCCAGATCGCTTGGGTTTCCGCCTCGCTCAGCGTCTGGGACGGGGTCCGGTCCGCGGCGTCTCGGATCGCTCCCGACGGTACCGAGAGCGAAACGCGTCCGCCCCCGCTCGACGCGATTTGCCCGACCCGGAGGTCGCCGCCCTGCTGGATCAACTGGATGTTGTTGGCGGCGGAAATGTTGACGACCCCACCGAGCGTGCCCCCGTTGGCTTGAGCGGTCCCCTGCGCCGAGATCATCAACGGGTTGTTGATGGCCCCCACGGAACCGCCGGTGCTCGTGAGCGTGATGGAGTTGCCGCGCACGTTGATCACGCCGGTCGGTAGGCTATTGCTCCCGAAGAGGTCGCCCGAAGCGACGATCTTCACGTCTCCGGTGGTCCCGGCCGTGAAATGGCTGGTGCCGCCGATCAATCCCGCGTCGTTGATGGTCAGCGTCCCCAGGCCGATGCCGCTGATGACCCAGGGGTCGGCCTGGGTCCCCGACCCGCTCACATAGACGTCCACGCCGGGGAGTGCGTTCAAGGCCGTCTGCAAATCCGCAGCGCTGGCGTTCCTGGGGATCGAGGCGGTCGTCCAGGACGGGTTCTCCTCGCGAGAGATTGACCCTCCCTGCAAGCGAAGGTCGTCGGTCGTGAGCCTCGAGAGCCGGGAGTTGCTGATGACCCAGGGGTCGGCCGTAGTCCCCGATCCGGTCACGGTCGTCTCGATGCCGACCGCGTCCAACGCGGCCCGGACCTCGGACGCGTCGGCGTTGTACGGGAGATATGACGTCGTCGCCGTCAACGCGTTGACCGCAAGGGTCACGGACGCGGAGTAGCCCCGGCCCCCGTCGAGCCTGTAGGTGCCGGTCGCGCCGCTCGTCGCAAACGTCTGTCCCAACGCAGGGACGTAGTCGGCGGTGACGCTGTGCCCGGTGGTGAAGAGCCACGAGTCGGAGGTATTCCTCGCGTAGGGGACGGTCCCCGCGTACGACGGCTCAACGTTTCCCAAGGTCGTGCCATTCAGGCTTACCTGTCGTTCACTGAAGCCGAAGACGTAGGTGCCCTTGGGGTCGAGGCTCCCCTGGATCTGCGTCAGTGGGACCGTATTCAGACCGGCCCGGGCGACCTGGATCGAGCTGTAGACGGCCGCCAGGGTATACGTCCCGTCGACGACCTCGAAGACCATCGGGGTCAGGTATTGTCCTTGCCCCGTCGCGAAGAAGGTGAAGGAGACGGGGCTCAGCCCGTGGAAGGTCTGCGAATTGATGTAGACCTGGCCCGGGTCGTGATCGACGTTCGACCGGGATTGGTCGACGACTCCCAGCGTCTCCGTCCGGCTGGAGAGGCTGGCCGTGATCGAGAAGGTGCCTCCGGTCGCCTGGTTGGACAGTTCCTGGACGCCGGGAGAGGCGGCCTTGACGGTCGAGACGCCTCGGAGCTGGTCGGCATTCGTCCTGAGGATAACGAGGTTGTTCCCGCTGAGGAGCCAGGGGTCGGCCGCGGTGCCCGAGCCGGTGACGGTCGCGTCGACGCCGAGCGTGCGGAAGGCGGCCTCCACCTCGGCGGCCGTCGCGTTGTAGGCGATCGGCCCGGTGCTCCAGGTGCTGGCTGCACTGACCGAGGTGGACCGATAGGTCAGGAGCGAATCATCGGTGGTGAAGGTCGTCGCGCCGGGGGTGAGGATGAGCCAGGGATCGGAGGATGTACCCGAACCGGTCACGGTGGACTTCACGCCCACGGCTTCGAGGGCGGCCTGCACTTCGGCCGCCTCGGCGTTGTGGGTGATCTTTGCCGTCGTGGTGGTCTTGCCTTCGACGGTCGTGGTGATCGTAAACCAACCGCTATACGCGTTGTTCCAAACCCGCTCCGATTCGGCCGACGCATCGACCATCGTTGGGTCGAACGTGAGCGTCAAGTGTTTGGGAACTCCGAGGATATAGCGCCCGCCTGTATCGGCAAGGTCCTGGGTCATGACCCAAGGATCGGCCTCCGTCCCGGAACCGGTGACGGTCGTGTGCACGCCGGAATCTGTCAGAATCTTCTGCACCTCGGCCGCGGTGGCGTTGAACGGGATGGCGCCCGAGTACGAGATTTCACGTCCGCTGATCCTCAGGCTGAAGCTTCCTCCCGACGCATAAGTCCAAACCTTGAGGCTGTAGCGATAGTTAACGATTTCGGTGGAATCTTCTCTCGCCCATCCCGTCAATGCCGCCTGGTCGAACGTGAGCGCCGAGAGGTGAGGAACATTGATTTTCCAAGGGTCGGTTGGTCGGCCCGAGCCTGTGACGGTTGCGTCGATGCCGACCTTCTCGAGTGCAGATCGGACATCGGCCGCGCTGGCCTTGTAGGAAATGTCGCCCGTCGTTGCGCTCTTGCTCAACGTGACGAGCGTGATGGACGCCGAGTAGACATGTCCGCCCGAGATCGAATAGTCCCCCGTCGCGCCATTCACCGCGAAGACCTGGCCCAGGGCGGGGTTATAGTCCGTCGCCAGCGTCGAGGCCGATGTGTCCAACCAGTCGCCAACGAGGCTATTGTCGAACGTCACGGCCCCCAGGCTCGGGTCCCCCACCGTCTCAAGGCCGTTTGTCCCGAGGCTCACCCGGCGGGCGCTGAAGCCGAAGACGTAGGTGGTATTGGGGTCAATTGTCCCTTGCAGGAGCGAGAGTGCCGCGGTCTCGGTCCCGGCTTGTTCGACCAGGATCGATCGGTAGACCCCCGCCAGCGTGTATCGTCCCCCGACGACGGAGAAGAGCATGGGCGTCAGGTATTGCCCGGGCGACCTTGAATAGAAGGTGAACGAGGCGGGCGACATATTTGAAAACAGTTGTTTATTAATATAGACCTGTCCCGACTCCTGGTCGGTCGACGTCCCCGGGACGGCCGGGTCGCCGAGGGATTCGGTGTAGCCGGCCAAATCCGCCGTCAAGCGGAAGGTCCCGCCGTCGGCTAGACTCCAAATCGCGCGGGTGTCCGTGGTGGAGGGCTGCACCGTGCTGGCGGCGGTCAGCCGGGAGTTGTCGATGGTGAGATCGGACGCATTGTTCAGTCGGATGTACCAGGGCTCGGACTGGGTTCCGGACCCGACCACGATCGCCTGCACGCCGGCGTCTGCCAGCGCGGCCTGGACCGAGTCGGCGCTGGCATTGAACGCGATCGCCCCGGTGGTCAAGGTCTGCTGGCCGACCTTGACGGAGATCGTGAAGGTCCCGCCCCCCGCCTGGTTCCAGACGGTTGTCCGGCCAGCCACCGTGCCGGACATCGTGAAAGAACCGTCGCCCGCCTGGTTCCAGAGCGCGGTCAGTCCCGAGGCCGCTCCGGATTGGCTCGAGGCCGTGAACGAGCCACCGGTCGCGCTGTTCCAGAGCACCTGGGTGCCCGACGAGACCTGATTGATCGCGGCACCTGAGGAGCCGTACGCCCCGGAGTTCAGCCTGAGGTAGTTGCCGCCGCTCCCCGATGCGGAGGTGACCGCTCCGCCTGCGGTCAGAGTCGCGTTCACGAGCTGCGAGGTGCTCCCGATGCCCGCGGTGGCGTTCAACGTGAGATTCTTGGTCACGATCGAGGCGGTCTCGTTCTGCGTGAGTTTCCCCGGCTGGGACGCGATCGCGGTGCCGCCTGTGGGGTTGGCGATGAGCCCGCTCAAGATCACATCGGCGTTCGACGAGATGGAGACGTTTCCGGTCGTGTTGCCCAGGAAGCTGATCCCGATGGGATTGTCAGCCCTTACCGAATTGGTCATGATCATGTTTGTCTGAACATGGACAACGCCACTGTCCAGACGTCTCATGTAGATCGTAGAAATCATTGATTCTACGAAGGCGAGGCTGCTGAGTTGAACGATCGTCTCCCCCACCGGGGCCGCGACGTCTTTGCCCGTGGTCGGATCCTCGTATTTCCAGGGATCGTTCGGCTCCACGTCCCAATACCAGGGATTCGGATCCGTCGCGAGGATGTTCAGGAATTCCGGGAATTCCCCGGTGTTCGCCGGCAAACTTCCCGAAAAGTTCGTCGTCTTCGACAGGAACGCATGCTCGGTCCATTGCCATCGAAGGCCGGCCTCGGGGGTGTATTGTGTCGTGTTTCCCGAGATCGTTGAGGTGGGGGTCCCCGCGCCGAGGGTTTCTCCGGCCGATCCTTGATAGACCGTGATCCCCGTGCGTGGGTTGTAGACGTAGAGGGCCTGCTGGGACGCCGTCGGTTGATTCGTGTCGGTAATCTGGACCCGGCTTACGCTGGCCGTGGAAGAACCGCTATCCGCGTCGATGTTCTTCACCACCAAGGGGAGGCCCGTCAGGTTGGTGATGTCCACCTGGCCGATGCCACCGATGACCTGGATCTGGCCCAATGTATTGGTGTTCAGGATCGCGCCTTGGATCGTGACCGATCCCCCACCCCCCGACGATGCGGCCACATCGTCGACGGTGATCTGATTCGTCTCCGCGTTGTAAGAGGCCGCGATCTTGGCATCATCGCCGTTCGTGGTCCACAGGTCATTGAGCGGGATCTCGTAGATCGGGTTCTCCTCCGATTGGCCTGCATAGGCCTGCCGGTAGGCCGTCAAGGTTGCGCCGAGGTCCGCGCTCAGGACGACCGACCTGTTGGGAGAGGTCTTGCCCGCCTTGAGTTGGGCGTTGATATCGACCGTCTTCGCATTGATGGTGATCTGGTTGCCGAACACCGCCTCGCTATCCTGGCTGCCCGTGAGGTCGGCCGAGCCGAAGGAATCGGTCGACTTCAGGGTCGGTGAACGAGTCGCCAATTCGAAGGCTCGCCCCCATGTGTAGTCGCGCGAGGTGATGTAAGCCCCCGCCTGCTCCGGATCGGGCGCCCCGTTCGCCGGGTTGCCGCCGGGCCACATCATGAAGGACTGCCACTCCGCATACGGATCGGAACCGACATAATACGTGCCGGTCGGGTTCGAGATCACGGCGGAGCCGTTCGGGACCGAGATACTCACGCGCTGGCCGAAGATGCTGGCCGTCTGCCCATAGGATCCGGCGAGATTCACGATCTGGACCAGTCCACCCAGGTTGGTGATGTCACCGGTCAGGAAGAGCGCCGGTCCGTACGTGGATGTCCCGACCGGGTCCTCATTGTTTTGATTGATCGTGATCGTCGGAGTCGATGTTCCCGCGATCTGATCGGTCGGGAAAGGCGCCGAGGTCGCCTTCCCGGTGAAGCTCACGGTCCCCCCCGGAATATTGGGGATCTTCATCCCTCCCAGGATCAGATAGCTTGCGCTCTCGTTGGTGACCGTGATCTTCGGCCCGCCGTAGGCGGTGATGTGGCCGGTCCCCGAGAGATCGTCGGCGTTGACGGTCACCGTACCTCCCGAGGCGAACAATCCTCCCAGGGTCAGGGCGGTCACCGGAGTCGTCGAGACCCCGGCATCCAGCGATTGGGCTTCGGGGCTGTCAGCTCCGAAGTTGTCGTTGATGAATTTGACCGCGTCGAATTCCTCGTCATACGCGTAAGAAAGCGGAAAGTAGGGCGAGGCGTCGGCGTTCACCAGCGGGGTCGAGGGCGAGTCCTTGGGGATCGTGATGTCGAGTTCGTGGAAGAGTCCGCTCGTGATCGTCCCGTTCTGCACGACCTTCGCGGTGCTCGACTCGGATGGGTTGTTCGTGCCTGTTTCCGTGATCGGGATGAAGAAAGCGTAAGCGTGGCCGATACCCGACGTTGCTGCCTTAACGGTTCCACTGTAGGCGCCAAGCACGACGTTCAGGCCACTGCCGACCGCGGTGCCCGACGCAATGGTGAGGGTGGTATTGCTCGCAACGGCGGAGTTGGCCTCGGCCTTGGGGACCCCGACGAGGGCCTGGGCGTAGCTCTCTGCCTTGGCATTGCCCTCGACGTCGGTCGACACGAGGCCCTGGGGATCGTTACCTGCCGTCAGGTTGACATTCCCCGCGGCTGTGATCGTCGTATCCTTGCCGATCGAGACATCCTGGTTGGAGGTGAGATTCGAGTTGGCGTAGGCTTCGCAAATGGAATCGAACCCGCCGAACGTGTTCCCGTAGGCTTCATTGTCCGCGATGGCCTGGGTGGCGGTCCCCACGCCGATGTTCCCCGCGCTGAGGAATGTGGACTTGGCCCCGATCGACACCGAATCGGTGAAGGCCGCGTTCAAGGTCGACTCTACGCGTGACCCAGCATAGAGCAGTCCACCGCTGGAGAGGGTCGTCTTGTCGGACGAGTCGAACCTGGACGTGGCGCTCATGGTGATCCCGCCGGGGGCGGAGAGCGGGTCGACGCCGGAGAGGATCTTGACGCCATCGCCGACGGCGATCGAACTGGTCCCGTTGACCGCGGACCTGCTGACCGCCGCGGAGCCGTTGATGGCTCCGCCAGAGCCTCCGACGGCGTTGTCTCCGCTCGCGTCCTCGAGGAATTGATTCCGGGCCGTGAAGCTGACCACGCCCCGGGCGTGGATCTCGGTCGCCGCGGCGACGTCAATCTTCACGCTCGAAGAATCGTTGTTGTCGGCCACGGCCCCGCTGCCGCCGACGAGACCGGCGTTGATCGAGTTCGCGGTCGTGGCATAACGGCTGGTGTTCTGGGCCGTGACCGTGACGGTGCCCGCGGCGATCTTCCCGTCCAGCGTGGTCAGGACCGTGGACGTGTTCGAAGTGTTTGCGAGCGAGGCCTGGCCGGAGCCGAGGATGGCCCCGCTGCCGGCGGACGTATTGGCCGTGTTCTCGTCGTTCCCGAAGGCCTGGACCGTGAGCGACCCGGCGCGGGAGTCGCTCGAGGTCGTCCCGGCCCCGAGCATGGCAGAGGTCGTCCCGGCGGAGTGGGCGATGGTCTGGAAGACGCCGACTGAAAGTCCCAAACCCGCCGATCCCCCGGTCGCTGACGCGTCCTGCTCGCTGCCGTTGCTGGCGATAACGGAGACGTCACCATCGGGCAGGGTCACGGCCGTGCCCGTATAGGCCTTGACGGTGCTCTGGGTCGAGGCGTTCGCGGTGCCTCCCGCTCCCCCGAGGAGGAGGCCTCCGGCCCCTCCTCTCACTTCGGCGGTGGTCGTCGTCGATTGCCCGGATTGGAGCTTCTGTGTCGCGTTGATCGTGAGGCTGCCGGCCGAGACTTTCGAGTTGTCGGCGAGGTAGGCCCCGACGTTGTTTGTCACCTTGGCGGTGCTCAGGATAACGCCGACCGCCAGGCCGCCGCCGACCGTAACGCCGAAGCCGATGGCGGAGGCGTGGGGGGCCTCCTGGGCGGTAATCGTGACAGAGCCCGTCGCGTTGATGGCGGCCCCGCCCGAGGCGTCCCCGGCGTGGGCGTCGACCGTGGTCCCGATCGTCGCGGAGGCGTCGGCCCCGCTCGCCCCGACGAGGAGGGCCCCTCCCGAGGCGTGGGCGTTAGACGTCGCGGTATCGGTACTCGAGGCCCCGATCGACAGGTTTCTCCCAGCCGTGATCCTCGCGCTGCCGACGTACGCGCGGACGGTCGCCGCGTCGTTCGCCTCCGACTTCGAGACCCCAACGCCGAACCCGCTGACAACAATGCCGACGACGTCGCTCGCCGCCGTGTTGCTCGCCTTCGCCGAGATCGTCACGTCCTTACCGGCCGGCGTCGAAACGCCGACGTCGTCGGCCAGGTAGGCCCGGACCGTGGGCGCAACGTAGGAGGAGGCCGTGTTGCCGCTGACAGCGAACCCCCCGCCGAGACCGGCGTCGGCTTCCGACGTCCCCTTGTCAGTCGAGGTCGCGACGACCTGGAGACTCCCGTGTAGGTTGTAGGTTGTCATTGTTGTCGAGGGGGCCGTACCGGCCTGCGTGCCGAGGTACGCCTTGACGGTGTCCTCGACCGTCGTCGAGGCGTTGGTCCCCTCTCCTCCGACGGCCCCGACGCCGACGGCGATCGCTCTCGATGTCGCCACTCGATTGCCCGAGGCCGTGACCGACAGGTCGCCGCAGTCGAGGGTCACCCCGGTGTCGAGATACGCCGACGTGCTTCCCCCGACCTTGGCTGTCGCCAGGAAGGCGCCGATCGAGACCAGCCCTCCGACGCCGCCGTCGCTCTCGGCGCCGACCGTCCCGCCGCTCGCCTTCGACGCGATCGTGAGCGTGCCGTACGAGTCGCTCGTGGTGCCGTCGGCCGCGGTCCTGGTCCCGAGTGTCGCGATCGTCGACTCGCCGGCGACGAAGGCACTCGTGACGGTCTCGTCTTCCGAACGGGAATTTCCTCCCGCCCCCGCGCCTCCGATCGAGACGCTTGCGGCCGTGGCCACGGCCTGGCCGGTGATCGTGCCGGCCGAGCTCGCCGATACGTCGACGTTTCCGCCCGCGGTCGTCACCGTCGCTCTCGAGATGAACGCATCGGCGTTCCCACCGACGAGGTTCGTGGTGAGCGAGACCCCGACCGAGGCGCCGACATAGCCGATGGAGAGGGCTCCGGTCCCGACGGTGGCCTCGATCGTGTCGCTCTTCTCCGCCGAGACGACGACCGCGGCCCCCGCTCCCGTCCCGTTCGCATGGACCGCCGCCCCGTTCTGGATGGCGGCCGTGACCGTGGTCGTGATCGTATTCTCGGAGTTGGCGCCCGAGCCCGAGAAGGCTCCTCCCTCCGTGCCGCTCACCGCGGCGGCCACGGCGACCCCGAGGGCCTGGGCCTTGGCCTGCGACGTGGCCTCGACGGACACACCACCGGCCGACGTGACCGTCGTGCCGTCCAGATCGCCGGTCGTTCGGCCGACGGTCGCCGAAACGGTGTTGGCGATCGTATTGTCGGCGATCACCGCCCCCACCGTGAGGCTCACCCCGGGCGCAGTCGCGACGCCGAGGGTCCCCGATCCCCCCTTCGCGACGCTGGCGGATCGGTCCGAAGCGGTGACGGAGGTCGCGGACGACCCCGTCGAGACCGTGCTCTTCCCTCCGATCGCGGCCGAAGTCGTGTTCGTGATGTGGTTGTAGGAACCCGCCCCGGAGCCCGCGAACGACATCGGGGCATAACTTCCCGACTGGGCGGCGATCGCGACGCCGAAGGCCAGGGTCTCGATGGACGCGGTCGAGCCCGCGGCGATCGCCAGTCCCCCACCCGACTTGACTTGCGCCGCGTCGACGTAGGCCCGGGTGGTGTCGGAGATCGAGCTCTTGGCGTACCCCGCGCCGACGGCGATGGACAGGAGCCCCTGCGTTTTCCCGAAGAACTTGGTGGAGATCGAGGCCCCACCAGCGTCGGCGATGATCGACGCCCGATCGGTCGCCGAGAGCGACACGTCGCCCCCCGACTCGACGCCGAGCGACTGGCCCGCACCGTCGGCCCCCTGGCTATTCGTGATGGAGGCCGTGACCGTTTGGCTGATCGAGTTCGACGACCCGGCCCCGGCGCCCGCGAAGCTCAACGCGACCAGGCCGCTGTTGCTGACGCTCACGCCCCCGGCGACCGTCACGGCCTTGATCTTCTCCTGATCTCCCGAGTCGCTCCCCGTCGACGCGTCGACGCTGAGCTTGCCCGCCGAAAGGATCGACGAGCCGGCGATGTTGGCCCGGACGGTCCCGCGGACCGAGTTCGCTGCCGCCGCGGCGCCCACCGCCTCGGGGAACTGGGCCTGGTTGCCGGAGGGGAAGACGATCGCGAACGACGCGACCCCCGCCACCGCGAGGATGCTGGACGCCTCCGTCGCGTCGAGGACGACATCCCCACCGTCCTGAGTGACGACCCGGCTGCGGACCGACTTCCCTGCGAAATCGGTGGCGGCCTGAATCCGGGCCTCGGTGTCACCGACGACGGTATTACCCGATCCCGACCCGGCCCCGCTCAGGGCGGCGCCTCCCCCCTTGCCACCGCTCAAGGAGCCGGACACGCCGACGGTGTAAGCGTCGATCGTGTTCTTCGAGGAGGCGTTCAGGCTGACCTTGCCCTTGGCGGTCACCGTCGAGCCGGAGATCGAGGCGATCGTCTTCGAGTTGATCGCGTTGACCGCGATCGCCGCACCGATGGTGACGGCGATTCCCACGTCGGACTTGTCCCCGCCGCTCACCGCGCCGGCGAAGGCCGCTCCGCCGGCGATCGCCTCGATCGTGGCGGTGCCCTGGCTCGAGAGGGCCAGGCCGCCGCTCTCGGCCGACACCGCCGACCCCTCCACCCTGGCCTCGACGTCGCTCGCGATCGTGTTGCCCGATCCGGCCCCGGCGCCCGTGAACCCCAACGACGACCCGCCGCTGCTGTAGCTGCCGGCCCCGGCCGCCGTCACCGCGAGGATCGACGGGTTGAAGTTCGCCGACAGGCTGACTCCCACGGCCGAGGTCACCGTGGACTGGTCCACCGCGGCCGTCACCTTGATGGCGTGATCGCTTCCGATCGAGTTCGTAGCCGCCGAGGCACCGAATGCGAAGGAGGTGCCGCCCTGACCAAGAGAAGCCTCGATCGAGAGCACGCCGGCTCCCGCTTGTACCGTCGATGTATCGCTCGCCGAAAGCGTCACAGAGCCGCCGCTTGTTGTGGTGACGTGGCTTCCGCTCTCGATGAGGGCTTCGGTGTCCCCGTCGAGTCGGTTGCCCACGCCGGAGCCGACGACGGCCATGCCCACTCCACCCGACGTTGTCCCCGAGGCCGACACCCCGGCCGCAACACCGAGCACCTTTCGTTTGGTGCTGGCAGCCCCCTTCGCGTTCCCGGCCGCTTTCAGTGTCGACGCGCTAATCGAGGCCCGGACGCTGCTCATGATCGTGTTGAGCGCGATCGCCGCGCCGATGCCGCGCCCGGCCGTCACGGTCAACGCCCCCGCGATGGCGCAGACGGTTGCCGTATCCTCGGCCGAGACATTGACGTTGCCGCCGACGTTCGCGGTCGCCCGCACCAATTCCGCCACGACGTCGGCATCGTCGATCGTGACGACCGCCACCGAACCGACGACGGACCAGTTCCCTTTGACCGTCGCGACCGAGGTGCCCGCCGCCCAGGACTCGAGGTCGACGTCGCGATCGGCGTCGATCTTGAGCGAGGAGACGTTGAGCGTGGCCCCTTCCACTCGCGCCGTGGTCGAGCCGGAGAAGTCGATCTGGCTGTAGGCTCCCGCGAATCCGAACGTGTTCCCGCTGGTCCCCGCCCCGCCATTGGTGGTCAAGGCGACGCTGCCGCTCAGGTTGAGCGCGAGCGTGGAATCCTTGGCCGAAACGGAGACCGCCCCCGCGCTGAACGACCCCGGATCGCTCAGGAGGGCCTCCGTCTCGTCGGTCAGCTTCGTATAGGCCGCGCTGCCGGAGACGCCGACTCCCCAACTGCCATAGTTCGTCGCCGACGCCGGATTGGCAGGGACGGGGAGCTTCGACGGAGGTGCGACGGAGGTGCCCGTCACCACGAACGAATCGATATATCCCCCGACGATGGCATTGACGTCGACCGCCCCCGCGACCTTCCAGAGCGAGCTCCCGAGCCCCCCCATGTCGGCCCCGACGATGGCCGAGGTCGTCCGGTCGATCAGGTTCACGGCCGCGCTGACGCCAATGCCCAGGTTCTTTCCCCCCGCGACGGCCCCCGCGATGGTGATGAACGACGAATCGTCGTCGGCCGTCACGCGGACCCCGCCCGAGGTCGATGCATTGCTGGTGAGGACGGCGCCGGTGCCGACGCTCGCCGTCGTCGTGCTCGACAGGCTGACGAACGACAGAGCCCCGTTGAATCCGAGCGCGCTGCCGTTCCCCCCGAACCCGGCCGAGCTGCCGATGGAGAGGTTAAAGATGTCCTGCTGGGCGTCGACCTTGACCCCGCCGTCGCCGAAATTCACCCTCGTGTCCATCCCGGTCAGGCTGTGCGTGGTGCCGGTCCCCGGCCCCGTCAGTGAGATCGCCTTGCCCGCGAGGGCATCCGCGGCGGTGGCGGCGAGTTGGACGCGGTCGGCCTTGGACGGGTCGAGGATGACGTAATAAACGGTCCCCGAGGTCAGGCCGCCGACGCTCGTCCCGCCCCCGCTGTTATAGACGACCGCCTCGCCGTCCCGCAGGCTCGCCGACGAGCCGAGAACGATCGCGTTCCCCGTGACGGCCGAGGCCGAGCTCCCGTCGAAAGCCTTGGCCGCCGATGAGGCATTCAAGGCCTGGAGGCTCTGCGACGTTCCCGTGTCCGAGGTCGCCGAAAGGGCGATGGGCTTGTTCGCGAGGGCATCGGCGAGGGTGGCGGCCAGCCTCATCTGCGTGGGTTGCGCCGAGTCGACGACGGCGTAGTAAACTCGGCCGCTCACGAGCCCCTCGATGGGAGTCCCGCCGTTGCTCGAGTAGACAACCGCCTCGCCGGTCTCCAGGCCCAGGTAGTATCCCAGGTCGAGAGTCTTGCCGTCGCTCCCGAGCGCCTGGGCGGGGTCGAACGTGTGGGCCGATCCGATCGAACTGGTGGTCGTGTTGTCCAGGAACGTGAAGTTCGTCGAGCCACCCACCGCGATGATCGACGCTTGCGCCGGCGGGAGCACCGACGGCAGGATCGAGTTCCACCCGGCGCTTCGCTTCGCCTTGAGGATGTTGTCCAGCGAGAGATCGATATAGGTATTGCCCGAGTAATTGATCGCGTTGAATGTCGTCGAGGCGGTGACCGAGACCGATTGGCCAGCCCCTTGGTAGGCCGCGTCTTGGTTGATCAGGGCACCAGGGTCGATCCGGGCCTCGCTGTGGTTCGTGTAGTCGGTGACGTCGAGCGAGAGCGTGATGCCGGCCTTCGCCTTGGCCGACTTGGCCCCGGCGTTGGCCCAGTTGCTCACCAACCAGTCCGACAACCCGAGCTTGCTGTCGAACAGGAAGAGCAAGTTGTTGAAGCCACTCTTGCCGAAGAAGTCCGCGGCATTGAAGCCGCCCGGGTTGAGGAACGGCCCGGCGAATGGGTAGCTAATCGCCGAGCTGACGTCGAGGCTCACCCCGGCGTCGACCCTGGCCCCGCCGTCGATAATCGCGACCGACGTATTGTTCTGGACGTTCGCCACGATCGCGACGGCGGCGGCGAACGAGTTGTCCTTCGCCCGCGTATAGCCGGCGGCACTCGACGGATTGAAGCCGCTCGGTTTCGAGACCGAAGCATCGTCGGCCGTCTGGACTTTCTCGGTCAACGTCGATTTGACCGAGACCCCAGCAGTCGCCCGGAGGACGGCGTTCGGGCCGACCTCGGCGACCGACTGGTTGTTGATCGCGAGGACGACGAACGAGGTCGACATCGAGAAGTTGGCGGTCCCCCCGCCCGCGTCGCTGATCTTCTTCTCGACGGGGATTATCGGCTTAACGCCGTTGTACTGGGTTTTGGTGAAGATGAACTTGAGGGCGTTCGTGAGCTGCGGCGCGAGCTCGCCCTTGGTCAGCGTGTCCTTGAGCTTGGGGGCGCTGCCGATGCCAGTCTTGGCCTTGCCCGTGTCGCTGCTGTCGAGCTTGGCGACGACGTTGATGCCGCCCTTGTAGAGCGGCGAGAGGGTATGCGACGCGCCGGACATGTAACCGCTGACGTCGACGTCGCCGAGGTCCACCGCACCCTGGTAGGTCAGCAGGACGCCCGACTCGTCCTTGAGCTGGATGACGGTCTTGTCCGTCGAGTCCGGGAAGTGGATGGAATACGTCCGGCCGTCGACTAGGCCGGCGGTGGAGTCGCCGAAGGCGCCGGAGTAGGTCACGGCGTCGCCTTCGTTGAGCGAGATCGTCCCCGACGACCCCGCCGCGGCGATCGTCAGCGTATGGAGGATCCCGCTGCCCGCCGTGATCGTGTAGGTCTGCCCGTCGGCGTGGAGCGTCTCGTCGAGGGAGAGGACGACCGTGCGCCCCGCATCCGCCCCGCTGACGTACACGAAGTGGACCACAGTCGGCGAGCTCGAGTCGACCACGGCGCGGTACGAAGCTCCGTCGACCAGCCCGCCGATCTCGGTGTTGGCCCCCCCCTTGTGGTAGGTCACGATCGTCCCGTTCGGGATGGCCGTGGCGGAAGGGTCGGTCTGGATCGAGTTGCTACTCGGGTCGACGCCGTCACTCGAGGATGTCGACACGTCGACACCCGTCGGGTCGAGCAACTGGATCTCCACCGCCTGCGGGTCGCTCGCGTCGACGATGTGGACCGTGTAAGAGCTGCCGTCGAGCGCGAGCCCGGCAATCGGCAAGGATGCACCGGAGAAGACGAGCGTCTGCCCCTCGGTCAACGCCCCCGACCCGGCCCTCGGGACGACCACCAACGACTGGGCCGTCGAATCGACGCCCTTGATCGTGTAGGACGACGCCTGGTCGCCCGTCGCAAGGTTGCCGTAGGCCGGGCTCAGGTAGTCGGCGAGCTTGACCCGGATGTTGTCCGGGTCGTCCTGATAGACGACCACCGACACCGAGTAGCTCCGGCCGTCCTGGAGGAAGGAGGCGCCGGTGCCGGAGGTACCCGCAAAGGTGAGGGTGTCGCCGTCCGTTAGTGCGGGGGCCGTGCCGACTCGAGCGAGGATCAAGGTGCCGCTCGTCGGGTCGCTGCCATGGATCACATAGGAGCCGCTCGACTGGCTCAGCGTCCCATAACCGACCTCCACCCCACCGGCCCGGAGCTCAACCCGGATCTGGCTCGTGTTGGATTGGTCGACGACGTGGACGCGATACGTCTGGCCGTCTTCGGGCGTCCCGGACGCCGTCGCCGAGGTCCCCTGGAACGTGAGCGTCTCCCCTTCGGTGAGCGAGGCGAC
This sequence comes from Singulisphaera rosea, assembly GCF_054877945.1. Taxonomy (NCBI): domain Bacteria; kingdom Pseudomonadati; phylum Planctomycetota; class Planctomycetia; order Isosphaerales; family Isosphaeraceae; genus Singulisphaera; species Singulisphaera rosea. The sequence goes on from NZ_JBTYIP020000029.1 coordinate 77,030, forward strand.
CGTCCCCCCTTGCTGCTCGGCGATGGTGACGATGCCGGTCGCGTGGTCGCTCCCGACGATCGTGAAGGTATGGCCGGTGCCGACCAGGAAGCCCGAGTCCACCACATCGTCGCTCGTCGAGATCAACTCGAGCTGGATCGCCGATGTCTTGGTCTGGTTGACGACGTGGGCCTTGTACTGTTGGCCGTCCTGGAGGTAGCCCGTACTCGCGATCGAGGGACCGTTATAGGTGAGCGTCTCCCCTTCCGACAGCTTCACCACCGTCGCGCCGGCCTGCTCGGCGACGGTGATGATCCCCGTCGTCGGGTCGCTCGCGGTGATCGAGAACGAGTGGCCTGTCCCTTCCAAGGTGCCCGAGGCCGTGACCGGGTAGCTCTCGGTCAACTGAACCTGGATGACGTCGGTCGAGGCCTGGTTGATCATGTGGACGAGGTAGGTCTTGCCGTCCTCTAGCGAGCCGGTCACCGACGCACCGTGATAGACGAGCGTCTGGCCTTCGGTGAGCTGGCTCACCGTGGAATCGGTATCCAGGGACATGGTGACGACGTCGCCGTCGGTCGGGATGTCCTGGATCGTGAAGCTCTGGCTCGTGCCGGATAGGGTGCCCAGGGTCGGGAGCCGGACGACGTCCTGGAGCCGGAGCTGGATGGCGCCGGGGTCGGACTGGTCGACCACCTCGACGCGGTACTGTCGGCCGTCCTGGAGCGTCGAGGAGTCGCCGTCCTCCCCTTGATAGGTGAGCAACTCGCCCGAGGTCAGGGTCGAGACCGTGCTGTTCGACTCGAGTGCGATCGTGAGGACCCTTGTCGTCGAGTCGCTGGAGAGGATTCGGAACCAGTGGCCGACGCCAACCAGGAGGCTTCCTTGCGGCGTGTTGACGTTCTGAATGGTCGAGGTCTGGGTCTTGCCGTTACCGTCGGTCCAGGTGAGCGTCGGTTCCTTCGTGACCGGGTTGGCCGCCTCGGCGTCGTTCTTCGACGCTGCCAGGAGCAACGACGGGGGCGCGTCCGGGTCGATCGAGTTGAACACCGAAGGGTCGACGATCGCGTAGTAGGTGGCGCCTTCGGTCAGGCCGTCGACGACGGTCGAGAGGCCGGCGTGATAGATCAGGGCGTCGGCGTTGTTGATCTTGAACCCGGCTGACAGGTCGGTTGGGTTCAATCGGATCTGGTCCGACGTGCTGTCGAACGCTTCGATCCGGACGACGGTCCCCGACGCCGTGGTGAAGTAGGGGCTGTTGTCGAGCTGGACGAGCTTGCCGTCCTGGAACAACTGGATCGTGTACTGGTGCGTGGAGTCGACCTGGCTGCTGACGATGTGGACCTTATAGGTGACCGGGTTCCCTTGCGCGTCGGTCCCGAGTCGGCCTTGGAGCTTTCCGTCGCTGCCGTCGTAGCCGAGGAAGGCGCCGGCGGCCAGCGTGAAGGCTACCGACTGCCCCTCCGTGAAGCCGGGGTCGAAATCCCAGAGGATTTCACTATTGGAAGAGGTGTCGACGTTCGTGACCGGGACTCCGCCGAGCGTGGGGAGCTGGCCGAACGTGATGAATCGCCCGGCCGCGGCGTCTTCGGGGCTTGCCGCGAGCCGGACGTAATACTGGGAGGCCGCGGCCCCGGTCCCGTTGTTGGAGACGACTGCGTAATACACCGTGTCCGTCGTCAGCCCGGGGATGGCACCTCCCAAGCCGCTGCTGTAGACGATCGGGTCCCCGGTGGCGTAGCCCGGTTCTGTGTTGAAGAAGAACCGGCTGTTGGCGAAGTCGACCTGGCGGAACGGGTTGAGGGTCTCCGTGCTGCCGGTGGCCAGTCCTCCGGCCGTGACGGTGCCCCCGACGTAGGCCTTCACATCCGCATCCACCACGGTGACCGAGCTTGTCAAGCCGGCATAGCCGTCGGTATACGAGGCGGTTTGAATCGACGTTTTGGTCGAGTCGGTGGCCATTGCCGAGACGTTGACGTTCCCATGGGTCGACGTGATCGTGGCCCCGTCCGCGACGATGGCGTGCGTCGTCGAGTTGAGGATGTTGACCGCCCCGGAGATTTGCAAATACTTGGGGTTGGTCTGGAACGTCCCCGTGTTCTGGGTCACGCGTGCGGTGCCAGAGGCCGTGGTCTTGGTCGTGGCCTCGACCGTCACGGTCCTGGCCGCGTTGATCACAACCTTCGAGTCGACGAGGGCCTCGGCGTCCGACGAGGCATACACGACGACGAAGCTAACCCCCGCCGCCCCCCCGAAGTAATAGATGGCTTCGCCCGATGCGTTCGGGGTCGCCTTGCTCGAGAGGGTCACCTGGTCCGAGCTCTCGATCGTGGCGGAATCCTTGACCTCGACCTTGGCCGCCGCTCGCTTCACCACCACGGAGATGGGCAGCGATAGCGGCTCGCCCAGGTACTTCTGGATCGCCGGGTCGAGGAAATCGCTTACGTAGGGAATTGTGGATGTCGAAACGTTCTGATCACCGACCGTCGCCTTGAACGAGACCGCGCCTCCCGAGACGTGTGTCCCCGTGCCGACGGTCACGCTCGGGCTTTGGTTGTAGGAGTTGAGGAAGTCGAGCGGATTCAGCTTGCTGAAATAACCCGAGTCGTACAGATAACTCGCCGTGGCCGAGATGGCCCCGTCGGCCCCGGTGCCGGTCCCCTTGGCCACGATTCGATCGTACGCGCCGATGGTGATCGTCGGCGTCGTTGCCCCGAAGTCGACCATGCTCGAATCGCCCGTCTCGTGGGCCGACTCGAACGCGATCGCGCCCGCCGGGGCGTCGGCCGCAGTGCTCGCAGGCGACGTGGAAATCGTGACCGGGTCGTAGAGTTGTGCCTGGATCTGACCGGCATTCGACTGGTCGACCACATGGATGGTGTAGACCTTGCCGTTCTCGAGGCCGGCGGAGCTCCCCGCGTAGGTCAACAACGCCCCGTCGGACAAAGTGGATGAGCCGCCCTGTGCGGCGAGCGTCACCGTGTTGGACGTGGCGTCTTGGCCGGTGATTGCGTATGCCGAGCCTCCGCTCGCTTGCAAGGTGCCCGAACTGCCGGTCACGAGCTTGGCGTCGTCGACCACGATCGTCCTGGCCGAGATCGAGAGGTCTTTTCCCTGCGTCGCGAGGTCGTCGCTGATCTCAGCATCCTGGAGCTGGAAGTTGCCACCTCCGCGGTCCATGCCGGCGAGGTATGTCTTCCCTCCGGAATAGGTGACCTTGGATGCGCCGTCCAGCGCGAATCCAGTGCTCGTGAATTCCGAGGTCCCGACGCCGTGATACGCAAGCACTCCGGCCGAGGCTTCGAGGTAGAGATCTTCGCTTCCGTTGAACACGATCGAGTCGTTCGCCGCGCCGATCGTAAACCCGATGCTGGGCGTCAGCCGTTCTTCCAGGTTTTCGAGAACGAGGTCGAGCAGTCGTGCACGATGGAGTCGACTTCGTCGAAGTCGGTCCTCGCCGCGAAGGCTCGCGGCCCGTGCTTGGTCCGCCTTGCCCCTGCCGCCACCGCGCTTCCTGGAAAACATGCGTCACTCCGGCGTCACTGGGGGGTAGCAACGTCTTCGTCGCTCTGCACCAAGGGCAACGCTAGGATGGGTTTGGACGAGTGTCAAAAATCGTCGCGTATTTTTCGGGTATGGGCGTAAGACGTCTTCGAGTTTTATTAAAATTATTGTGCAATAGTCTTGTTGAAATGATTGGGTGTCGGTTGAGGGCGTCGCGCCACGGTCCGCGAGTTCGACCCTCTCGGAGGTGCGAATCCAGTGGTAAGGCAAGGTCCGCCAAACTTCCGCGGTGGTCGCTCGGGGGAGCCGTCGGGCTCGCCACGCCCCGGCTCGCGGACGATCGGCCGGTTTTCAGGAAAAAAATCCTCAAGTTTCGACGGATCCCGCGCCGGGCTTCCACTAATAAGGGTGAGGGGACGAGGTCGAAGGTCTTCGACTCGGGCTCGAGTCATGGCCTCGTGATTGCCCCGAACTCGGCGAAGGGACCGGATGATGCGACTGACTTTGAGGACGCTCTTGGCCTGGCTCGACGACACGCTCTCCCCCTCGGAAGTCCGGGAGATCGGTAAGCAGGTGGCGGAGAGCCCGTTCGCGAAGGACCTGGTGGACCGCGTGCACCGCGTGACCCGCCAGCGCCGCTTGACGGTCCCGAGCCGGTCGGGGCCCGACGCGACCGACCCGAACCTGGTCTCGGGCTACCTCGACAATGAGCTCTCTGCCGAGGAAGTCGCCGAGTTCGAGAAGCGCTGCCTGACCTCGGACGTCCACCTCGCCGAAGTTGCCAGCGTGCATCAGATCCTCAGCCTGATCGGCCAGAAGGCCAAGGTGCCCGCCGAGGCGAGGCATCGGATGTATCATCTAGTCAAGGGGCGAGAGTCGGTCGCGTCCAAGGCGCCTCGGGCGTCCCATGCCGAAGAACCCGGGCCGGTCTCCGAACCGATCCAGCCCTGGGTTACCCCGATCCCTCCCCAACGTCCCTGGTTCGAGCGGTTCGGCCCGCCCGTCGCCATCCTTTTGCTGATCGCAGTGCTCTGCGCCTCCGCCTGGTCGAGCCTCTTGCCCCCCTCCGCGCCGAAGAACGTTCCGACGACCGTGGCGAAGACTGAGCCCAAGGAAGGGGCCGGACCGGCCGAACCCGAGAAAGTCGAGCCGAAAGCGGTCGATGGGGCGGCCACTCCCGAGGCCCCTGCGGCTGCGAAGAAGGGCGATGAACTCGCGAAAGCCGACTCACCGGACTCGGCCAAGGCGGCCGACGCGCCAAAGGAGCCGGCCGCCCCGGCCGACTTGCCGCCCGGGGTCGTCGGCAAGGCGGAAAAACCGAGCGGAGTCCTTCTTCGATTCGACCGCGATTCGCGACTCTGGGTCCAATTGAACGCCGAGACCCCCTTGAAGGATCAGGATCGGATCCTGAACCTCCAGCCGTTCCGGTCGACGCTCTCCTTCGGCGAGGCCAAGGTCGACCTCGTCGGCGAGACCGAGGTCTGGGTCCTGCCTCCGCTGCCCGGTCAGGCGGCCAGGTTGCATCTGGCGCAAGGGCGCATCGTCCTCCACGGCACTCCGAACGCTTCACCGTTCTCGATCCAGTTCGCCAAGAAGTTCGTCAACCTCGTCCCCCCCAGCGGTTCCCACGTCGGTCTCGAGCGGCTGAATCGCCGAGAGCCCGGCGCCCCGACGGCCTCCAACCCAGTCCTGAAGGTGTCCGCGTCCGAGGGGAGTGTCCCCGTGTCCGTCGACGAGGCCAAGGAAACGGTCGTCGGCCCCGGCTCCATCACGTTCGAGTCGCCAGGATCCTGGATCGAGGCCGACTCCAAGCCCGTCCCGACCTGGGTGGTCGACGCGAAGCCGAGCACCTATGACCTCCAGGTCGGCGAGCAGTTCCAGAAGTTCTTCCGCGACCGGCCGATCATCCCGACCTTGGTCGAGGCGATGGATGTCGATCAGAACGACGTCCGGCGCCTGGCGATCTTCGCCTTGAGGGCCGTCGGCGACATCTCCTATGTCGTCCCGCTCCTCAATCGCAAAGAAGACCCGGTCACCCGACGCGCCTCCATCGCGGTCCTCCGTGATTTCCTGGCACAGGCGCCGGATTCCGCCGCCACGCTCCACGCCCAGATCCTCGACTACTTCGGCGAAGACCAGGCGGCCACCGTCGAGAAGCTCATCGTCGGGTACTCGGCCAAGGAGGCCGGCGACGAGGGGACCTTCTCCGAGCTCATCCAGCTCCTGAGCTCGCCGGACGTCGGCATCCGAGAGCTGGCCCTCGACAACCTCCAGGGGCTAACCGGGCGTGACGACCTGAAGTACTCCCCCGAACACCCCGAAGGGGCCGGTCTCCGGGCCTGGAAAGACTTGCTTCGCGACCACGAGCTTCGCCCCGCGGGGAAGTCGAAGTCGGCGCCGAAGGCCGACGCCCTCGAGGAAACCCCCAAAGACGAGAAGTGATCGTCCGAGTCGAGACGACACCATCGTTTCGGGCCCGCCGTCCCGCGAGGGACGGCGGGCCCGACCTGCTTTTGACGGATCGCGGACGTCGAGTGTCTTCGACTCGAGCGTCGTTCAAGAGGCTAGCGTGCTCGGCCCGGAAGCTGTTGACAACCGAGCCGGCCAGGCGTCAGGCTCTTTGACGATGATCCAATCGGCTTTGGGTTTATCCCCAGGCCGACAGCACGCCTCGAGCGGCGAGCGGACCAGGGACTGCGGACTCGGCGGATTCGCGGACGCGTCGAGAGGCCGCGCTGTAGGCCTCGGTGAGGGTCGGCCCGCACACGTCGTACGAGCCCCCAGGGCGGCTCAGGTGGACGGTGTACGTCGGCCCGTAGGCGTCGTTCCTCGTCGAATGCCAGACGTCCCAGCCCGCGAGGCCGAGGCGTAAGGAGATCAACTCCCAGACATACATGGTGTAGGCTCCGGATGAAGTGGGGTGGCAAGAGACCTGACGCCGACCCGTCACCAGGCGGGGATCGTCGCTCGAGCCGCCCAGGGAACTATGCCCGACAACCTTTGCGCGATCAAAAAGGTTTGCGCGTCCCTCATCCTTTTATGAGTCAGGAGCTATCGGTTGCAGCAAGATTACCGAGAATGCCAACGAGTGGCCGAGCGCGTCGCCGTCGAGGCGGGTCAGCTCCTCGCCGACGCTTACGGTCGGGTCGCCGCGCGCGAGAAGAAGCCGGGTGACCTCGTCACCGACGCCGACTTCGCCAGCCAGGCCTTGATCGCCGATCGGTTCTCACGCGAGTTCCCCGACCACACGCTGCTCGGCGAAGAAGAAGGGGCTGTCCTTGACCCGTCCAAGCCCTGGCGCTGGATCGTCGACCCCCTGGACGGCACGATCAACTTCGCCCACAACTTCCCCTTCTGGTGCGTCTCGATCGCGCTCGAGCATGAGGGGCAGCTCGTCGTCGGCATCGTCCACAACCCCCTGAGCCAGGAGACCTATAGCGCCTCGCTCGGGGCCGGGGCGACGAAGAACGGCCGGCCGCTCCGGGTCAGCCGGGCGGATCGACTCGGCGCCAGCCTCATCAGCACGGCGCTCCCCACCGACTTCGCGTCCGACGCCGACCTCCAGATGGCCTACATGCGGCGGTTCTCCACCGGCACCCACTCCGTCCGCCGCACGGGCTCCTCGGCGCTCAACCTCGCGCTCGTCGCCGCGGGCGGATTCGAGGTCTGCTACGCGAGCTCCATGAACCCCTGGGACGCGGCCGCAGGGGTCGTCCTCGTCCGCGAGGCCGGCGGCGTCGTCACCGGCATGGAAGGTGAGCCTTACGACCTCTACGGACTCGGGATCCTCGCCACCAACGGGCTCGTCCACGACGAGTCGATCCGGTTCCTCGCCGACGCCCGCGCCTCTTGCAAGGCCTGACTCTCGGTCGGGTTCGGGTCGAGGTTCCGAGATGGACGAGGTCGGCCGGGAGGCTTCGCGGCGGTCCGATTCACGCATCCGACAAGAAACCTTCCATCGATCTTGATTCAAACGCGGGACCATGCGAGACGGCGGGACTTGCCCCGATGGGCCGTCTCGCCGTCGGCGTCTTTCCTTCAACGACCGAACTCGACTTCTCCGAGGCCTCTCATGCCCGCGCGATTGCCGCTCATTTTCACATTGCTCGCGTCCACCGAGATCGCTGGCTTGGCCTTATCCGACGAGATTCGGCTCAACCAGATCCAGGTGATCGGGAGCCACAACTCGTACCACATCGCCCCGCACCCGACCGTGCTCAACCTGATCGGCACCCCGAAGCGCTCGACCGCGGAGGGGCTCGACTACACGCACCGACCCTTCGCCGAGCAATTCTCCGACCTGGGGATTCGGCAGATCGAGCTCGACGTCTTCGCCGATCCCAAGGGGGGGCATCTCTCCGAACCCGCCGCCCGCAAGATCCTCAAAACGCTCGGCAAGGATCCCGGCCCCGACCCCGACGCGGACGGCGTTCTCCGCCGCCCAGGGCTGAAGGTCATGCACGTCCAGGACATCGACTACCGGACGACTGCCTCCACCTTCGTCGATGCCCTGACCCAGGTTCGGACCTGGTCGCGGGCCCACCCTCGGCACGTCCCGATCATGATCCTGGTCGAGCTGAAGGACGAGGCGATCGCGGCCCTCCCGACGCGACCTTTGCCCATCGGCAAGGCCGAGGTCGAGGCGGTCGACGCCGAGATCCTCTCGGTTTTCGAACGCTCGGAGATCCTCACGCCCGACGACGTTCGAGGTAATGCCTCCACGCTCCCCGAGGCGATCCGCGGCCGAGGTTGGCCGACGCTCGACTCGGTCCGGGGGAAGGTGATGTTCGCCCTCGACAATGAAGGGGCTCCGAGGGATCACTACCTCGAAGGCCACCCCGCACTCCAGGGCCGTTTACTTTTCGTCAGCGTCGCGCCGAGCCATCCCGCGGCCGCCTGGACGAAGATGAACGACTCCATCAAGGACTTCGACAAGATCCAGGCGTTGGTCCACGACGGCTTCCTCGTCCGCACCCGAGCCGACATCGATACCGTCGAGGCCCGCAAGAACGACCCGACCCGTCGCGACAAGGCCTTCGCGAGCGGCGCCCAGTTCGTGAGCACCGACTACCCCGAGCCTCGCCTCGAGTTCTCCCCCTACCAGGTCCGCTTCGTCGACGGCATTGCCGCCCGCCCCAACCCCGTCAGCGGTCCGACCAACCCCTCGGTGACCGACCTCGAAGGCTCCGTCGGCCCGGCAACGTCCCCGCCGGCCCGAGGCCGATAAATCCGACCCAGTTCCCATGACTCAGGGGTCGCTCAAGCTCCTCGCCGGGTCATCCCACGGATGGGGACGGAGAGAATGGCTGGCGGTCGGCACCAATGCGAGACCTCGCTTCCGTGCCGGAAACAGCCCGGTCGTTCCTTCATCCCCATTGGTGTTCGGGAATAATTTGGATCCTCGGGACAAGCTCCGCCCAACATCACCATCCACTTGCCCTGCGGTATTCGCCTGGGCCTAAGGATTATCACCCCGGAAGGCGGGGCACTCCTGTCCCGCGGCTTTCGTCTCGTCTTCCGCAGGAAGAGCGGGGCAAGTGTGCCCCGTCTATCCGGGGGATGTCTCGTGCCGAGTGCCGGGGAGATCCGCTCAGATTCCTGCCTTAGGCGGCGAAGTGAAAGCGGTCACGGTGCACCCCAAGTCAAGGCTTGACGGGGTGTCAGGTCGATGGTTTTGTTGACATCACCAAAAAGGCTGTGTACCTCATCTTTGCTCGTGCCGAGGTATTCCCATGCGAGTCCCGCGGCCGACCGTGAGGCGATTGTTGGCCACGGTGGTGGTCGCGGCGTTGATTTTCGGGGTCCAGAATCTCAGCGCTCGACGAGCCCACTTTCTGGAGTTGGCCGAAGTCCACGATCGAAGTGCGGCCCTGGATCGGGAGTATCGTCGAGCCGCGATGTACCCGTTCCTTTCGGTGCCGCCCGATCTCCCCTGTCCCGCTAGACCTGCTTTGGTCCAGTCGGCCGCCGCCCGGGTGGCGAGGAAAACGGAATGATCGGGGCGTGAGAGATCATCGCAAAGCCAGGCTAGGTCACTACTTCCACGGTCTTCACGGGGTGAGTGAAGGCGAGCGAGCGTCTTCATCGAATGACAATTGACGCCGAACCAGAACGGTCAACTTCTTAAAAGCTTGGGATCGATATAGCCGCCAATGCAGGTTGGCCGATCCTTTTGCATAGCTTTAATCGGCTCAAGGTTCTTGGTCAACGCGTTTTTGGAAGAAATCGATGGTCAGGTTTCCGGAATCGTTGTAGAGTCATCCATTGCGGCGAGCCCGTCGGCGCTAGCGCCGGTTGAGGGTTGTGCTTCAACGTAAGCTCGTCGTTTTTCTTGTCGATTCGTTGCGAAGTCGGAATCATCGACTGCTTGGGTTGGTCGAGGCTCATCCCCCCGTGGGCTCGTCGCCTTCGTTCGCTCTACGTCCCCACTCTCCGGATGGAGCCTCCCGATGTTCACCAACATCCTCCATAGGCCGGCACTTGCGATTGTGATTTCGGTCATCATTGTGTTTCTAGGGTTGTTGGCGATCAAAACCCTGCCGATGTCGCAGTTCCCCTCCGTCGCGCCTCCGAGCGTGATCGTCGCCGTCTCCTATCCGGGTGCCAGCGCCAACGTCCTGGTCGACTCGGTCCTCATCATCCTGGAGCAGTCGATCAACGGCGTCCAGGACATGCGCTACATGGCCTCGGCCGCCACCAGCGCGGGCGAGGGGGCGATCCAGATCATCTTCGAGCCGGGCACGGACCCGAACGTGGCGGTCTTGAACGTGAACAACCGGATCGCCACGGTGAAGAACCGGCTCCCACCGATCGTGGAGCGCGAGGGCATCATCGTCATGCAGGCCATGACGAGTATGCTGATGTATGTGAATGTCTTCAGCAAGGCCGAGGGCGTCAACCAGAACTTCCTGTACAACTACGTCACCGTCAACATCCTGCCCGAAATCAAGCGCGTCCGGGGTGTCGGCACGGCCACGATCCTCGGCAACCGCGCGTATGCGATGCGGATCTTCCTGAACCTCGAGCGGATGCGTGCGTACAATATCGCGTCCGACGACGTGATGAGGGCGCTGAAGGAACAAAGTATCATCGGCTCGCCCGGGCGACTCGGGCAGGCGACGGGCCGGACGTCGCAGACCATCGAGTACGTCCTGACGTGGGTGGGGCGCTATAGTAAGGCCGAGCAGTATGAAAACATCATTTTGAAGGCGAACCCGAATGGTGAGATCTTAAAACTGAAGGATGTCGCGAAGGTCGAGCTCGGCTCTTCGTTCTACGACCTCTACTCGGACATCGACGGCCTCCCGTCGGCCGCCATCGTCCTCAAGCAGACCCCCGGCTCCAACGCCACGACGGTCATCGAGGAGGTCAAGAAGAAGCTCGAGGATATCAAGGAGGACAACTTCCCCGCCGGGATGGACTTTGCGGTCTCCTACGACGTTTCCGCGTTCCTGGAGGCCTCGATCGACAAGGTCCTCCACACGCTCTTCGAGGCGTTCATCCTGGTGGCCCTGGTCGTGTTCCTCTTCCTCGGCGACTGGCGTTCCACCCTGATCCCGATCCTCGCGGTCCCGGTCTCATTGATCGGGACTTTCTTTTTCATGCTGCTGCTCGGGCTCTCGATCAACCTGATCACGCTCTTCGCGCTGGTCTTGGCGATCGGCGTCGTGGTGGATGACGCGATCGTCGTGGTCGAGGCCGTGCACGCCAAGATGCACGAGACGCACCTTTCGCCGTATCGGGCGACGAAAGAGGTGATCCAGGAGATCAGCGGGGCGATCATCGCGATTACACTCGTGATGACGGCCGTGTTCGTCCCGGTGACGTTCATGACCGGGCCGGTCGGCACCTTCTACCGCCAGTTCGGCCTCACGATGGCCACCTCGATCGTCCTTTCCGGCGTCGTCGCCCTGACGCTCACCCCGGTGATCTGTGCGATGATCCTCAAGCCCCACACGGGCCACAAGAAGATTCGCGGGCCGATCGCCGCGTTGCTCTATGTGTTCGACCGCGGCGTCGAGAAGGTCACGGCGATGTATGCGGGCATCTTGCGCCGGATCGTCACTCGCCAACTCCTGACGGCGTCCGTCGTCGGGGTCTTCGGTGTGGGAATTGTCTTCGTCAACATGTTCCTCCCGTCGGGATTCATCCCGTTGGAGGACCAGGGGATGATCTACGGGATCATCCAGACGCCGCCGGGTTCGACGCTCGAGTACACCAACGCCAAGTCCCACGAGTTGCAGTCGATCGCCAAGAAGATCGATGGCGTCACGTCGGTTTCCTCCCTGGCCGGTTACGAGGTCTTGACCGAAGGCCGCGGTTCGAACGCGGGGACCTGTCTCATCAACTTGAAGCCCTGGCACGAACGCAAGTTGACCTCGAAGCAGATTATCGAGGAACTCGAACGGGAAGGCCGAGTGATCTCGAACGTCAAGCTCGAGTTCTTCGAGCCTCCTGCCGTCCCCGGTTTCGGCGCGGCCGGTGGGTTCTCGACTCGAGTCCTCGACAAGACGAACACGATGGACTACCAGCGGCTCGGCGAGGTGACCGAGAAGTTCATGGCCGCCTTGAAGAAACGCAAGGAAGTGAAGGGCCTGTTCACCTTCTTCGCCAGCAACTACCCGCAGTATGAGCTGATCGTCAACAACGACATCGCGATGCAGAAGGGGGTGTCGATCGGGGCCGCGATGGACAACCTGTCCATCGTCATCGGCAGCACCTGGGAACAGGGCTTCATCCTCTTCGGCCAGTTCTTCAAGGTCTACGTCCAGGCGTCGCCGGAGTTCCGGCGGTTCCCCTCCGATTTCTCGAACATGTTCGTCAAGAACGATCGAGGGGGGATGGTCCCGTATTCCTCGTTCATGAAGCTCAAGAAGAAGCAAGGCATGAACGAGATCAATCGCTATAACCTGTATCCCTCCGCCGCCATCCAAGGTGCGCCGGCGGCCGGCTACAGCAGCGGTCAAGCGATCAAGGCCATCGAGGAGGTCGCCCTCGAGACCCTGCCCCACGGTTACGGCCTCGGCTGGGAAGGTCTTTCGTATGACGAGGTTGGCAAGGGGAATCTGGCTGTCTACATCTTCTTGATCGTCGTCGCGTTCGTCTACTTGGTCCTCGTCGGGCAGTACGAGAGCTTCATCCTCCCGCTGGCCGTGATCCTGTCGCTGCCGGTCGGGATCTACGGCTCCTTCCAGTTCCTGGATGTCATGGGGTTGTCCAATGACGTCTACGCCCAGATCGGTCTCGTCATGCTGGTCGGGCTGCTCGGCAAGAATGCGATCCTCATCGTCGAGTTCGCGGTACAGAGGCGCCGGGAGGGTTTGAGCCTCGTCGAAGCCGCCATCGAAGGAGGGAAGCTCCGGTTCCGGCCGATCTTGATGACCTCCTTCGCGTTCATCGCCGGCCTCCTTCCCCTTGTCGTCGCCACCGGCCCCGGCGCGATCGGCAACCGCACCATCGGCACCGCCGCGGTCGGCGGGATGCTCATCGGCACCTTGATCGGCGTGCTGGTCATCCCCGGGCTCTACTACATCTTCGGCAAGATCTCCGACGGGCGGCACCTCCTCCGGGATCAGTCGGATAAACCCCTCAGCGAGAACAATCGCTCCCACCACGGCGCCATCGCGGTGAGTTCGCATGACGTGCCTGTCGGATCCCTCTCGAAGACGAAGCATCCGACGCATTGAAGCGAAGAACTGATCGTTTATGAGTATGCTGATGCTCCTCGGTAGGCGGGGCACTCTTGCCCCGCGTATTTCGCCTCGCCTACCGCAGCAAGAGCGGGCAAGAGTTCCCCGACCACCAGGGGGAAGGCTCGTGCGGAGTGGGCTCGGGACACCGGGGAAGTCCGTTCGGATTCATGCATCCGGGGGGGCGAGAGACGATCGAAAGCGTTGAGGGCCCGCCACGAAGACACCTTCGAGGCGGGCCCTCAACGTCTTGGTGTTCCCGGCGGAGAGGATTCGTGGCAACGCGGGATCAGAGTCCCAGCTTCTCGAGCATTCGTCCGAAGAAGCTTCGCTTTTGGTTCGTTGGCCGCGAAGACTCCGAGGAATTGTCCTGGAGTCGGACCATGGCGTCGGGCGTGGTCGGGGCGGAGTTGGCCGCGACGAGCGGAGGGACTTTGACGTGGTCGAGGTGGGCGACCATCTCGCGCGGGGCGTTGCCGTCCGGGTTACGCAGGCGGGCGGATAGGGCGAGTGTCCGCGGGTCCTTGTGGTAATCGGCCATGTAGTTCAAGAGGGTCGCCTTGCCCGGCTTTGAGTCGTTCAGGAGGTAGTGGACCCAGGCCCAGGACTCGCGGTAGTCGCGAGGGCTCATGTCCCTGACGCTCCGGAGGGTCTCGAGGTGGGGGAGGTCGGGCTTCCACCCCGAGGCGAGGTCGGAGGGCAGCCGGGTAAGGTGTTCGGAGTTCACCCCCTGCCGGCCGTTCGGGACTTCGAAGTATTCCGCGAGTCCCTCGTCGAGCCAGAGCGGCATGTCGCCGTAGACGACGTTCAGGAGGGCGTGAGTCGCCTCGTGACGAAGGTCCTCCTCGAGGCGATTGCCCATGAACGTGAAGACGACGCGTTGCGACCCCTGCGCGAGGAAGAAGGCGCGTCGGGAGGGGAGCTCGGGGTAATAGTATTTGAGGAAATGATCAAAGCTCGGGCGGTCGTTGAGGATGTAGACCTCGACCGGGGGCTCCTCCGAGTCCACCCGGATCCCTAGCCGTGACCCGAGGTCGGCCTCGAGCGACTTTAGGCTGCGGATCGCCGGGGCGTCGGCGGGGATCGGGAAGTTCGAGTAGACGGCGTAGGGGCCGGCCTTGACCACGTGCCGGGTGGGGACCAGCGACTGCCCCTTCTCTCCCAGCGAGGCGCAGCCGACGAGTCCGAGCGAGGCGAATAGCCAGAAGATCGGGCGGGGCCGTGCCGGTCGTTTCTCCTGCATCGTCGGGGCCTCGTCGCTCAGGTCGGGTCGATCGTCCGTGGTGCGTTGGCGAGGGGCCGTCCTTACGAAAGGGCTCGCCCCCGTCGTCGGTTTCGCTCCCGCTTCACCTGGCTGGCCGTCGCGATCGCCCGCCAGATCCTCTTCCAGTCGTTGTGCGGAGACAGCCCCCACGTCAGGTAGGCGCGGAGGAAGACCAGGGCATCGGTCCGCGTCCGACCCACGACGTCCGCCAGGCTCAGGTGGAGTCGAGCGAGGTTCTGGATCCGCCGGTGATCCGGCAGCGGGTGGATCAACCGGACCCCCACGAGGTCGATCACGCTCAGGCGGACGTCCGGCGAAGCGGGGTCGCCCAGGATCAGGAGGTTCGACGCCTTCAGGTCCCGGTCGGAGAGCGAGCGCTCGTGGAGCATGCGAAGCAACCGGGCGAGCGCCAGCGTCAGGCTCCGGATCTGAATTCGTCGCGTCTCGGCGTCGAGGGTCGGGAGGACCTCGTTCACGTAGTCGCCCAGCGTGATCGACGGTTCTTCCTTGATCGTGACCAGGTAGGTCTCGTGGGGCAGATACCAGAACAGGGGATCGCGGCGGAACGTCCGCAGTCGCGCCAGGAACATCAGGTTCTGCGGGGTCGGGATCCCTCGGCTGGCCAGGTGCTGACCGGCTTGCCACGACTGCCAGGCCCGCGACGGCCGGAACCAGGTCAGGAGCGGGTCGAACCAGGCCCGCCGGTTGAACCGCTTGTAGATGACGCGGGTCGGCCTGCCGTCCACATTGAGTGTCGTCTCCGCGACGGTCGTGGTCCTCGACTCCTTCAGGAGTACGGTCCCCGCTTTCGAGAACGGACCGTCGGGGTCGGCCAGCAAGGTACGGACGACGTCCGGGTCGAGGTTTCGGGAGGCGACCGACCAGGAGTCGCTACCTCGGTATTTCTTGAAGTATTTATTGGTGCCGCGGCATCGGCGTCCCCAGCGGCGCCAGAGCCGCTCGGCCCAGGTCCGCGTGGCCCCTTCGATCCCCCTCGCGAACGCGGCCGGGTCGGGGCAAGGACCCTTCCGCGACCTCAAGTACGTCCGCAGGAACCGGTAGCGATCCGATCGGCCGCAGCGGAGCCAGAAGTAGTGATTCAGGAGCGCGAGGTTCAGCCTCGCCTCGGGCCACCCGAGCGGGTCGCAGACCCGGAGCGCATCGAGGTCGATCATGGCGAGCCGAGGGCGGTCGGTTGCGTCCATTTGCACCAGCACGTTGCCGGGGTGAAAGTCCTGGTGGACGAACCCCGCGTCGTGGAGCCGGGCGGTCATGATCCCGAGCGCGTCGGCGAGCTCCTGGCGGATCCGGGTCTGTCGCGAAGGGGACCATCGAGGGATCACACGCTCGACGAATTCGTCGAGCGGGACGGCCTCGGGGATCGCGTGCGTGATGAGGTAGTTCTCGAGCAGGAAGAACCGCTTGCGCTGCTCACCCAGCGCGATCGGAGTGATCGTCGGGACCCCGATCTCGGCGAGATACCGGGTACGCCGACCCTCATTCCGCCCTTTGCCTCGCCGGAACCATTGGCGGGCCTTGGCCCGGAAGTCGGGAACCAGGAAATGCTTGACGTACACTGCCCCCTGATCGAGCTCGGCGCGGTAGACGACCCGATGGGGCCCGGTCTTGACCACGGTCAACCGACCGTTGCGTTGCCACTCGTCGAGCCGAAGCCCCCGAGGTCCGAGCAGGGCCTCGCGCCAGTCGGCACGCACCCACCAGCCCACGTCGCCCGCCTGGGCCCAGTCCCAGTGAGGAGGCTCGAAAAGGCGGTCGGAACCCTCGGGTTGGGGGATCTTCTTGAACAGCCAGTTCATCCGTTCGCCACGACCAGGCCGGTCGATCCTTCGTCCGGTTCGTCCTTCGAGTGGCCCTGGCCCGGGGACGCTCCGATGGCCGAGGGCCGCGGTCGAGGCGGCCGTCGCCGCCGCATTTCCCGCATAGACTGCCGAGGCCCGAGCTCTTCGTCGGCGACGCGTGATCGAGCGGTGGTAACCTAGGACGGTGGAGGCGAAGGTGTCGCCCCAGGCCTCGACCGAGTAGCGAGTCTCGATGTTGTGCCGGGCGTTCTCCCCCATTTGCCGGACCATCTTGAAATCGCCAGCCAGCTTGCGAACGGCCTCGACCCACGCATCGTCCGAGTCGACGAGGATCCCCGAGACGTCGGGAGTGACCATCTCGGGGTGCACCCCCACCGGGTTGGCGAGGACGGGGAGGCCGGCCGCCTGATATTGGAGGACCTTGAGCCCGCACTTCCCTCGGCTCCAGAGGTCGTCGGGAATCCAACTGATCCCGACATCCCCGGCCGCGAGCGCCTGGGCCTCGCTGGCCTCGGCCCAGGGAATCTCGACCACCGGCATGGGACCAAGATCCGGGAACCGGTCGCAGATCACGCGGAGCCGGACGCCGGGGACCTCGCGGGCGATCCTCTCCCAGAGTGGGCGCTTCGCCTCAAGGCCCTGCAACGTGCTCGACGACCCGATCCAGACCAGGTCCAGCCCTCGGCCTCGGGGCGTCTCCGAGTCGCCTGTTTCGATCCTTGGGCGGTTGCGGTCGGTGTCGACGCACGTCGGGATGACGCGGATCCGTTCGACCGGAGCCCCCGCTCGCAGGGCGCAATCGGCCAGGAACCGGTTGCCGGCGATCACGACATCGGCGAGCCGGACGACCTGGGCAAAGCGTCGGGCCCTTCGAGGGCAATACGGCCCCCTCGCGTCGTAGGAGTCGCGATAGAGGACCGCGTCGTCGAAGTCGAGGACGAGTCGCCGGGCGCGTCGCCTGAGCTGCCTGAGCTGCCAGCCCGGCAGGAGTTTGCGCTGGAGGATGACCGCGTCGAACTGGGCCGCGTCGGAGAACTGCGACCATCGGGCGATCGCCCCGCGAGCCAGGCCGCGCAATGTGAGCGTGGCCCCCGCGTCGTTCAACGCCGGTTCGAACGCCCGGATCCGGTAGCGGCAACAGACATGATCGGGGGCATCGACCAGGGCCAGTACCTTCATCCCGTCCTCCCTGACGGTAGTGCGGCCGATCCGGAGATCCGAGCCGACCGCGTGCCGGATTCTAGCCCGCCCCTTCGAGATTGCCAAGACGGATCGTCGCGGGTTTTCCGTTCTTCCTGATTGGCGGAGCATCCCTGGTTTATCCAGAGAGTACAACCCTCCAGGTTGAGTCCTCCTCTCCTAAATCAGCTTGATACTCTCGCCGGGCACCACCGATCTACATTCGTGAAGGTGATTCAAGTCGCCTTGTCAACTTTCGCGAGTCGTGGTACATGGTCGCGAAGCCCTAACCTTCAGGCGTCGGAAACGTGCGCCTTGGTGGCATGGATGCTTTTGGGTAACCCCGTCTTTGGCGATTGCCAACCATGAAGAACTTCGCCCGCCTCGTGGGATTCGCCTGGCCGTACCGGGTCCGGTTCGCGCTGTCGCTGGGCTGTGCGATGATGGTAGCCCTGCTCTACGCGACCGACATCGCGATGGTCTTACCCCTCCTGAAAATCCTCTTCTACAACAAGGATTGTCAGAAGTGGGTCGCCGAGGAGATCGTCTCGCAGCAGACGGTGCTCCACGCGGTGGTAGCACGAATCGAGGAGGTGGACGTCGTCCGGCAGGTGCGCAACCCCAGGGACCTCAAGCTCGTCATGCATTTCCGCGAGGTCCACAAGGCCCGCGACGAGAAGCAGGCGGAAGCCCAGAGGCTCGAGGCTCGGCTTGACCAGATCAACCTCCCGCCGTTGCAGGGCAAAGGCCCCGACGGCGAACGTGGGGCGGAAGGCGACCCGGGCGGGGCTGCTCCCCGAGGTGAAGGTGCCGCGGCACCTGCACCCGCGGCGGGCGTGGTGCCGGAGGCCCGCCCCCGAGCGGGAGAGCCGGTGCTGCCCGCGTTCGAGGATGAGGCGGCCACGCGCGACCAGATAGCGCTGAAGACTGCCAAACGGGAGCTTCAGATCGCCGAGGCCAGGCTCGATGAACTGAAAC
The DNA here is from genome assembly GCF_054877945.1 of Singulisphaera rosea. Taxonomy (NCBI): domain Bacteria; kingdom Pseudomonadati; phylum Planctomycetota; class Planctomycetia; order Isosphaerales; family Isosphaeraceae; genus Singulisphaera; species Singulisphaera rosea. The sequence continues at coordinate 95,443 of NZ_JBTYIP020000029.1, forward strand.
GCATCACCGACGACCTCAAGCACAACCCCCACCCTGCCCCGCTCGACGGTCGCAGGGCTTCGCTCGAACGAGAGCGGGCCAAGGCCGATCTCTGGCTTTGGAGATATCAACAGCTTCAGCCTCTGATCAATCGATATCTCCCCCACAATGGATTCCAGACGCTTCTCCTGCTGATGGTCTTGGTCATGACCGGCGTGGCCATCAAGGGATTCTTCCTCTTCCTGCAGGAAGTCCTCGTCGCCGACGTCATGCAACTGACGCTCTTCGACCTCAGGAATCACTTCTATCGGCGCACCATAGCGCTCGACCTCTCCAGCTTCGGCGATCAAGGCTCGGCCGAGTTGATCTCTCGGTTCACGAACGACATGGATTCGGTCAGCCAGGGCCTGAACACGCTCTTCAGCAAGGTAATTCGCGAACCGTTGCGGGTCGTGAGCTGTTTGAGTATCGCGCTTTGCCTGAACTGGCGGCTCACCTGCCTGGCCCTGGTCCTGATCCCGGTCTCGGCCATGACCGCGAAACGCGCCGGGCAGATCATGAAACGGGCCGTCCGGCGTTCGCTCGAAAGTATGTCAACGATTTACAAGATCCTCCAGGAGACGTTTCAGGGGATCGTCGTGGTGAAGGCGTTCACGATGGAGCGCCGAGAGCGGCGTCGGTTCTTCCTCGAGACGAAGAGCCTGTACAAGAAGAGCGTCAAGGTCGCGACGATCGACGCGCTCTCCGACCCGGTGCTCGAGCTCCTGGCCCTCTCGACGGTCTGCATCGCCCTCCTCGCCGGCTCCTTTCTCGTGTTGAACGACACGATCTTCCTCGTCTTCGGCTCCTTCAAGCTGCAACTGGCCTCGCAGCGGATGGCGATCGAGGACCTCCTGGCGCTGTATGCGATGCTGGCCGGCATCGCCGACCCGGTCCGGAAGATGGCGAATGTCCACTCGAGGATCCAGCGCGCCGCCGCGGCGGCCGACCGAATCTGTGCGCTCATGGATCGCCAGCCCGATGTGGCCGACAAGCCGGGCGCCCCTCGCCTCTCTCGGCACCACCACACGCTGGAGTTCGACCAGGTCACGTTCAGCTACAACGGCCGGGAGCCGGTGCTCCGGGGCCTGAATCTGACCGTCCGCCACGGCGAGACGATCGCCGTCGTCGGCCCGAACGGCTGCGGCAAGTCCACGCTGATGAACCTCCTGCCTCGGTTCTGGGACGTGCGCTCCGGGGCGATCCGGATCGACGGGCACGACATCCGCGACATCCGCTTGCGGAGCCTACGCGGGCAGATCGGCATGGTGATCCAGGACACGATCCTGTTCGAGGACTCGATCGCGAACAACATCGCCTACGGTCGCCGGGGCGCGAATCGCGACATGATCATCGCGGCCGCCAAGCGATCTTATGCCCACCAGTTCATCTCGGCCTTGCCCGAGGGTTACGACACCGTGATCGGCGAGCGTGGTCTGGGACTCTCGGGAGGCCAGCGCCAGAGGATCGCCCTGGCCCGGGCGATGCTCCGCGACCCCGCCATCCTCATCCTCGACGAGGCCACGAGCGCCGTCGACATCCAGGACGAAGCCCTGATCCGCAAGGCCATCGAGGAATTCGCCCGGAACCGGACGACCTTCGTCATCACCCACAGCCTCGGCGCCCTCCAGTTCGCCGACCGGATCGTCCTGATGAACGGCGGTCGGATCGAGGCCGTGGGCACTGACACCGAGCTTCGCAGGACCTCTCCCCTCTACCGACGCCTGCACGAGATCCACTTCCAGCGCGAGAGTGCCTGATCCTCTTGCCTGCGGAGGAGCCTCTCCGCTCCTTCGCGAGCTGGACCGAGACGGAACACGTCTCGAAACTCGAGCGACCCTCCTTTCCTCACCACGTCACGACTCGTCCTTACCCGACGCGCCGACCGAGGCGTGGCGCTTCCACCGGGTTTGCGAGCACCTCGTCGACGCAACCGACTGTTCCACGTTTCTTTCAGAAAATCGAAACGCAGCGTCACGAAGGGTAGAGAACTCCGTACGGATTTTTGCATCCACGGGTGGCCGTGTTGGTGTTGTCACGCATGCAATGTCCCTTCCCGTCGGCGACCCTTTGACGCTTGGGTTGTCCTCGACGTAACTTAGAGAACAGTCGGTGTCGGTCCTGTCCGCGATTCGAGCGATCGAGCCTTGAGGGTCCGGACCCTCGGGCGTCAGCCTCATCTCAGGAGTGGGACGATGAACGCGGGTCCTTTCAGGCGATCGCCCGCCCGTGCCTTGGTCGTGCCTTGTGTCGTGGCTGTCGGGTGCTGGCTAGGGGCAGGCGAGTCCCTCGCGGCCGAGAAACTCCCGGCTCCGGTCAAAGGGGCGGCGAAGGACGTCGCGGACTCGACGACCACGTCGTTGAAGCCTGAATTCCTCGACCGGATGATCCAGGAGTCGTGGGACGCGGCCGGGATCAAGCCGTCGAAGGACTGCACCGACGAAGAATACCTCCGACGGGCCTATCTCGACGTGCTCGGGCGAATCCCGAACATCGACGAGGCGAGCGCCTTCCTCCACTCGAAGGAGAAGGGAAAGCGTGCGAAGCTCGTCGAGTATCTCCTCAAGCACGAGGATTTCGCAAAGAACTTCGCCAACGAGTGGACGGTCACCCTGATCGGCCGACAGGCGAGGGATCGGATGCTGGACCGAGGGGCGCTCGCCTCGTGGCTCCGCCAGCAGTTCAACGCCGACCGTCCCTGGAACGAGATGGCCTATGAACTGATCACGGCGAAGGGGTCGAACAAGGAGAACGGGGCCGTCAACTTCCCTCTCGCCCACCTTGAGATGGGGGCGGTCCCTCTGACCTCGGTGACGACTCGCGTCTTCCTCGGCCAGCAGATCCAATGCACTCAGTGCCACGACCATCCTTCCAACGACTGGAAGCAGGTCGACTTCTGGGGGATCAACGCTTTCTACAAGGGGGTCAAGGCCGAGGAGGTCCGCAAGGAGGACGCCACGGGGGCCGAAGTGTATGACCACACCGACCTGACCGACGAGCCGACGGACGCGTTCTCGAGCTACGACAAGCGCAACGGCCTCGTCGGGGTCGTCTTCCCTCGGTTCCTCGACGGCCGGAAGATCAGCCAAGGGGCGGACGTCGACCGCCGGGTCGAGTTGGGCAAGTTCATCGCCGACCCGAAGAATGAAAACTTCTCCAAGGCTTTCGTGAACCGGATGTGGGGCCACTTCCTGGGCCGAGGCTTCGTCTCCCCCGTCGACGACTTCGGGGCCCACAACCCCCCGAGCCACCCCGAATTGCTCGACGCCCTGGCGAAGGAATTCCAGGAGAGCGGCTTCAACGTCAAGTCGCTGATCCGCTGGATCATGAGCAGCCGGGCCTACAACCTGTCGAGCGTCATGACCAAGGGGAACGAGAAGGACGAGTCGCTGTTCAGCCACATGGCCTTGAAGCCGATGTCGCCCGAGCAGCTCTTCGACTCGCTGCTGACGGCCACGGCCGCCCACAAGGCCGGCGGCGCGAAGAACATGGACAAGCAGCGCGACGCCTGGTTGAACCAGTTCGTCTTCGCCTTCGCCAACGACGAGGAAGGCGAAGGGACGACGTTCAACGGCACGATCCCCCAGGCCCTGATGATGATGAACGGCGAGTTGATGGAGAAGGCCGTGGGGGGGAAGGCCGGTAGCTTCCTCGACGACCTGAAGGTCCGCGCCCTGCGACAGGGGAGGGTGGCGCCCGAGATCTTCATGGTGAATAACCTGTTCCTCGCCGCCTTGAGCCGGTCGCCGTCGCGTGGCGAGATGAACATGGCCAGTCACGTCCTGAGCAACAATCCGGATACGATCTACGTCCTCGAGGACATCTTCTGGGCGTTGCTCAACTCCAATGAATTTATCTTGAATCGCTGAATCGAGTCCCGACGGAAGTGCCGCCCGAGGGTGCGTCCGCCGGTCCATGCCTTGCCACGAGGCCCGGCTGAAGGGGGTTTTGGCCCATGTCCGACCGCCTGATCGTCCCCAATGGGATGTCCCGTCGACACTTCCTCGGCCACATGGCGTCGAGCGCCATGGCGGTCCCGGCGATGCACTTCCTCGGCGCCCTCGAGGCCAACGCCCAGCAGGTCCCCAAGAAGACCAAGAGCTGCATCCTTTTATGGATGGGCGGCGGGCCGAGCCACATGGACACGTGGAACCTCAAGCCCGACAGCGAGAAGAACGGCGGGCCGTTCCGGCCGATCTCGACTTCCGCCAGCGGGGTCTCGATCTGCGAGCACTTGCCGAACGTCGCCAAGCAGATGAAGCACCTGAGCGTCGTCCGGTCGCTGAACTCGAAAGAGGGGAACCACGACCGCGGCACGTACATGATGCACACGGGGTACGCCCCCAACCCGACCGTGGTGCATTCGAGCTTCGGGTCTTCGTTCGCCTACGAGCTCGCCTCCAAGCACGAGTCGCTCGCCCTGCCGCATTGCATCTCGATCAACGGTCCCGGCGTCGGTGCGGGCTTCCTCGGGATGGCGTACTCGCCCTTCGTCGTGGCGAATCCGAACGGCAAGATCGCCAACCTCGCGCCTCCGGCGGGCATCGACGATGACCGGATGAATCGCCGTCTCGAGATGCTTTCCCTGGTCGAGCAGAACTTCAAATCCCAGCGACGCGGGCAGGCCGGGGCCGACCATTACGCCGTCTACTCCAAGACGGTGCGGATGATGAAGTCGCCGGCGACGAAGGCCTCGCTGAGCCTCGACAGCGAGTCGGCCGCGGTCCGCGACGCCTACGGCCGCGGCTCGTTCGGCTCGGGCTGTCTGATGGCGAGGAAGCTCGTCGAACTGGGCGTGTCGTTCGTCGAGGTCAGTCTCGGCGGCTGGGACACGCACCGCGACGCGTTCGACACGCTCTCCAAGCGACTCTTGCCCGAGCTCGACAAGGGGATGGCGGCCCTGGTGGCCGACCTCGAACAGCGGGGCCTGCTCGACAGCACCGTCGTCGCCTGGATGGGCGACTTCGGCCGGACCCCGAGGATCAACCAGGACGCCGGCCGCGACCACTGGCCGCGGAGCTGGTCGGTCGTCCTCGGCGGCGGCGGTATCCGCGGGGGCCAGGCCGTCGGCGACACCGACAAGGACGGCGTCGACATCGTCGACCGTCCCGTGGGCCCGATGGACGTCATCGCGACCATGACCAAGGCCATGGACCTCGACCTCGCCACCCAGTGGACCACGCCCCGCGGTCGCCCCATCAAACTTGTCGACGGCGGCACGGTGATCAAGGAACTGATCTGATCGGCCCAAGCTCCTGAGATTGACGGTCGTAGACACACTGGGCCACGCGACCCCTCGAGCATCGCGTGGCCCGATCGTTTTGGCGTAAGCGGCCGAGATAGCGAATGGGGAGGGATCGTGCCGGACAGCTTCGCCAAAGCAACCCCGGCCAGTCGGTCTCTTGCAGGGGGGAACGACCGATGCTTACCTTAGTTGCATGATGATTGAGCCCCCTCAATCCTTGCAGGCAACGTTCCCATGATTTCCCGCTTAACTCTCGCCCAAATCATGTGGATTGTTGCTGTCGTCGCCCTCGCCTTCGCGGCGGCTCCGGCGTCGCTGGCGATCGCCTTTTCGCTGGTCCTGCTTGTCTCCGTCGGCATTGCGGTCTACTCCCGCACGCCCTGGAGCCGAATCGCCGTCTGGGTCTTCTCTTGCTTTCCGCTGCTCTTGCTCATCACCATCTATACGACCTGGGGAGCCGCCTGGTATGCGCTCGGTCATCCACCTCGGTTTTCGCTCGACGATCCAAAATCCATCGGTACTTTGGTGGATACACCGTACATGATCACCGGTTTTCTCTTCGTCGGCTTCCTCCCGGCTCTCGTTGTTACTGCGGCGATCACGGCCATCGAGTTCTTACGAAATTTCCATGGCGACCATGACAACCGCGAGCGCTTGATAGCTCGAGTGGCGCTACCCATGTTCTCCTGGCCGCTCGTCTATGTGTGGCTGATGACCGACCCGGGAGGTGTGCTCAATTGGTTGATGGACTGAGGCCGACGAGTTTCCGGCAGTGTAGCGATCGGATGGGCGGGGTCTACGGTCCTCGTCGATTCTTTACACGCCCTCGACTCACGCCGAAGATCCGAGGTGCCGTCGCGACGATGTTCCGTATGGGAATAAGCGCGAGGATATCTCCACCTTAATTGCGCGAGCACAGACCTGTGAGGGGTCCGGATGCGCGACTATCCAGCAGTCGCCCGGAAAGTTTGAATGAGAGGATTGTGAGCATTATATGAGGTAAGAAGTTCGCGTCGAAAGCTCGTGATACTCCAGGCCCGCTCAAGCGGCCAGCGGCCGCCCGAGCCTGCGGACTGCGATCCCCGATGTCCTCACAGCTGTTGCTCGGCGAGTTTCCCACGCCCTGGGCTGGTTGGGGTGGACCGCTGCCTCGAGGAGTAAGAGGTTGCGTCGCGCTCGATCGTTTGAGGGATCGAGGCGGAGGGCTTCTTCGAACGAGGCCCTCACCATATCGATGGGAAAGCCGACCTCTGCCTGCGAGATGGCTTTCCATTCGGCCAGTTCGCTCCGGACCGAGTCGGGCGCCGGGAATTGGCCCGCCCGCTCGCTCATCGCGCGGCATTCATCGAAGCGGCCGCTGACCAGGTCATTGTGGGCGAGGTAAAAATAGGGCCATACCACCGGGCTGCCATGTTTGGCGGCGACTTCGAAATCGCCGATGGCTCGCGGGCCGGAGCCATAGAGCAGGATGCCCCTCGCGGTGAGCAATGCGACGTTGTTCGGGGCAAGTCCCAGCGCACGTGAGTAGTAATGGACGGCAGTCTGACTGTCGCCCAAGAACTCGTGTGAGAAGCCGAGCAGGCCGGTCGCCATTAGGTAAACCGACTCATCGATCCCATCCTCGGCGTCTGTTTCGATCCGTGTCAGGGCCCGCTCGAGTACGGGGATCAATCGCCGGAACACGGCCGATGCCTTCGCCTCAGGAGCGGATTGGGTCGCCTTCATCGTGATTTCGCAGGCGCGAACCACGGCGACGGGTGCGAAAGCCTCGTCGTGATCGAGGACGCTCTCGGCTTGCGGGATGGCCTCCCCGGAGCCCGCCAGGTCGATGGTGTGCAAGGCAAGGGCGAGGTAGTTTCCGTTATCCGGCTCCAGGTCAGCCGCATGGCCGTAGAACAAGGCTGCGGTCGCAGGGTCACCCGCTTCGAGCCAGATCGAACCTCTCAAGAAGCTCAACAACGCCGGGGGGATGTAGTTACCCCATCGTCGAAGCAGATCGAGGGCCCTGTCCCACTGGCCTGACTCTCGAGCGATGAACGCATCCGTCAGCTTCGCCTGGGCCTGGGGATTCAGCGGCCGAGGCGTTGCATCCGCCGGGTCGCTGACCGAATACAGGTCTTCCGAGAGGCCGCTCAATCGCTTTCGTTCCGCCTCGGTTAACCCTTCCCACGGGGCGTCGGTTGCATCGCGGATCGTGTCCGCCTCGGGAGATTCCTCCTGACCGTTGATGGTCAGTCGATGGAGATCGCGGACGCCGCGCAGGACCGCGAGATAGTTCGGGCTCATGGTTAGAGGGTGGCGTGCCATAATCGATTTATCAATTCTCGTCGATTTGCCAGTCGACGCGGGTGAACGCGAGATCGTTTTCGTAGGTCGAGAGAGGGGCCTGCTGGGCCGGGGTGACGCACCCGTGAGTTGGAGAGTCGGGGGCCAGCTCGAGGCCAGGGGCGAAGCTTCCAGGCTGGAACGAGCCCGAACCATATTTGAAACAATAAGTATCGTTCGACCCTCGAGCACCGGGGACTTTGTCTCGAAGCCGCTTCGGGATCCTCAAGATCGAGATGACTCGCCATGAGGGAGACACCGACATCCCCAGGCCATTCTTCAGAATGTCCCCCGCGACAACATCCACATCGATCCCTGGCCGTACTCCAAGCCCGATCGCCGTCGGCTCAACTGTGGGAAACCCATCTCCGTCGGCTCTCATTGCCCGATATACCAACGGCATACGATATTCCTCGAGAGGCCCGCATCAGATGCATTGTAGTGGAATGAGGCGAGGTCGAGCGAGACGATGCCCCCACCCCGCTCTCGATTCGACCTCTCAACCGAGGCCGATCGGTGACGCCGTACCGGCGTCGTGCAACCGTAATGCTCATCGTGCTAACTGAACCGTCCGAGGACCGTGAGGGCGAGGACGAGGCCCAAGGCTAAGGGGCCGGCGACGACTCCGATGGCGATCATGACGACGGACGAGGCGACGAGCGTGAGCCGCCCCCCCCGAGACTGGCGACCGACGAGGCCCCAGACGAGGAGAGGGATGATTGCGAGGGTAGGGAGGAGTTGCCAGTTCTCCCAAGGCCCGGTCGTCTGGGCGGGTGCCTTGGGGGACCACAGCAGGGACGGTCGCGGGCCGTTGTCGGAAGTGTCTTCGCGGAACTGGTAGGGCTTGCCGAGGCGGCGAATCCGGACCATCGACGCCGACTCGGGGATTTCGACGGTGGGCGTGCCGGAGACTTCGGCTTCCTGGCCGAGATGGACACGGGCTTCCCGCGCGAACTCGTCGAGCCCGGCGATTTCGATGGATTCCTGGAGGCCGGATCGAACGGACTGGATCCGTTCGGCGAGCCGCCGCGTCCATTCATCCCGAGAGGTCGTCGCGCCGCGACTCGGGTCCCACTCCGCGGCGCGTTCGGATCCTCGCAGGATCAACTCGACCCGGACGAGTGCCGAGACCAGGGCCGCGCGATCGTGGAGCGACCCTCGGTCGATCCGGGTGAGCGTCTCGGCCGTCGAACGACGCAACCAATCCCCTTCCTCCGCCTCGATGAGGCCGAGGGGAATCGAAACCAGGCCCCGCGTCGGGCTCGTGACGGTCCCCGACGGGGGGGCATTGATTGTCACGAGGGTCGGGACCCGTCCTTCGGCCAGGGCTGGAAGAGGAACATGCCAGGGCTGGAGGGGCTCGCGTTTAAGGACGGATTGCCAGACCAGGGTCACCTCGTTCACGACCTCTTCCTCGAGCGGGATCAGCCAACGTCCGGACGAGGCCAGCATCGGACGCGAGGGTAAGCGGTTGACCGTCGCCCAGAGAGGTTCGGAGCCGGCCGGGAGGACGACGGGCAAAAACCGCCCGGGGTGCGACTCGACCTCGTAGCGGACCGAGCCCAGAACCAGGCCGTCGGGGCGCAGGCCGCAATCGATGACGGCCAGCGCCACCCGCGACTGGCCTTCGGCGGCGGCGATCGTCTTCGCATCTCGGGGAGGGCCGACGGTCAGTGACCATGTCCCCGCCCGAACGTGGAAGACGCTGTCCGCGGGGGCATGCTGGCCCGCGAAGGCTTCGTCGAGGAATCGGGATTGGTCGTCGATCGGTTGCAGGCCGGGCGATCCTTCGGTCGTCAGGTCACGACCGGAGGCGTTGGCGATCGCAACGTACGTGTCGACCGAGCCTCGGCCGAGGGGATTCAGGTCGGGGAAGGTGACGGTCTCGGCCTCCGAGACCGTCCTGACCGAGCGGATGATCAGGCGACGCGAGCCCCAGATCGGGTGGTCGGGGCGGATCGTCCAGAAGGTGTCCTTGCCTCGGGTCACCGAGGTGAGCGAAGGATGGGGATTCCCCGCGACCTCGACCTCGGCGACGGACGCCCACTCGGTCGGCAGCTTCAGGTGAAAGGCGTCCCAGGCGCCTCCCGAGACATCATAGCTGAGGACGGCGACCCACTCCGCGGAGTCGGGGTGGAGCGTGAGGTGGCTCCGGACCTGGACCGCGACTCGAGGCGGCTCGACCGCCCAACGCATCTTCCCCGGGCCGGCGGGCAGGTCGACCCGGTAGGATTTCCGCGTCGAAGGGCTGGTCGTCCCCGAAGATGCAGAAACGGAGGCTGCGACGGGGATCGGGCTGACTCCTGTCCTGGACTCGAGCTCGATCGGCGTCGGCCCCTGGAGTGTGAGCGTCCCCGTGCCCGTCTCGGCGTCGATCCAGCGAGGCCAGGGGATCGACGACTCGAGGCGTCCGGGGATGGTCGACATTGGGTCGGACAGGACCGGCAGCCATCCTTGGATCCGGATAGATCGCTGCCGGGCCGACGCCCCGTCGAAACGGAGCCGGATCCGACCTGCCTCACGAGTCCAGTCGGTCAACCCTCCGCCATCGATTCGGACGACCCGCAGGGCCTCGGGGACTTCGAGTGCAAGGTGATTGACCTTCCCGCTCGTCTCGACGAGGTCGGCCTTGAGGTCGACCGCGACCCGTCCGGGCTCGACCGCGAGCATGACGTTCGGCTGGACGAGGAATCGGCCCGGCTGGGGGCCCGTCAACAGGCCGAAGTTGGGCTCGGGGGCCCTGAGGAATCGGGTGACCCCGGAGAGGGTCAAGGGCTCTTCAGGCAGGTTGCCCCAGGCCCTGACGAAGGCCTCCTCGGTGAGGGGTTCGCCCCCGAGACTCGCGCCAAGCCGTCCCGACCAGTCGGCCGGTCTGCGGAAGCCGAACGCGCCGAGGTAGGACTCGACGTCGAGCGGCTCGATCCTCGGGACGATCCGGGTGTGAAGCCCCGGTTCGAGCCTGGGCGACTTCAAAGGCCGCCAGCCCACGAGCTGGACCGTGGCCCCGTCGGGCAAGGGGGGCTCGATGCTGGCCACCCACTCGGGCGCTTCGGCCGTCCCCTGCCGAGTGACGTCCACCAGCCCAGGCAGGTTGACCGGCCGGATGAGCAAGTCCGGCTCGACGCGGAGGCGAATGACCGAGGTCCCCATCGGGTTGCGGTAGGTCAGTCGCGCCCGCAAGCGGTCGCCGGATGGCTCGGTATCCCAGAGGATCAGGCCTTCGACGATCCCCGCTCGGGCCGCTCGTTCTCCTCCCTGCTTCGGTTGCCAGTGGACTTCGAGGTGATCCGTCGGCCCGAGTGTACTCGAGACGTGTCCCTCCTCCGCCGCAGCACGTCCTCGGGCGGTCGGGAGGGTGACCCGGCGGTCGAGAGGGATTTCCTCGACGACGACTCGTGCCGCGGCCATGGGCGAAATCGGCAGGCTCAGCGACGAGACGTCGCCGTTCCGACGAGGGACGAATGTCCGCCGGATCGTGAGCTTGTGTCGGCCGGGCTTCGGGACCGACACGACCGCCTTTCCTTGGCGGATCAGGACCGGGACCGAGTCGTCGTCGACCGTGGCCATGACATTGCGGGCCGGGCCCACGGGGATCGCCCAGCTCTTGGGGCCGTCGCCGACCGCCATCAGCTCGTATTGCGAGTCGACGATGACGTCCCGATCCTCGCCGCCCGTGATCCGATAAGTTGCATCCAGGGCCGCGAGGCTTGAGGGGGCTCCCCCCTGCCCGCTCTGTGCCAGGGCTTCGAGCCGTCGGTAGTCGGCGAGCTTGAGGATGGCGCGGTCGGGCTCGGCCTTCGGGTCGGGGGCCCCATCATAAGGAAGGAGGACGATGATGGGCTCTTGCCCGTCCCCGGCCTGACCCCTCGCGGCTCGAGGGGGAGCCATCAGTGCCGCCAATGCGATCCCCGCGATCGCCAGGGGGACGACCCCGGCGCCGGCGACCCTGGTCCTCCCCGAGAGGTGGGATGTGGACGCATGCGATCGGTCGGTCCCCCGGAGTGAACGGCCGACCCAGTAGAAGAACACCGCGAGGCCGCCGATGCAGGTACCTGGGGCGAGGGGGACGTCGCGGACCACGCCCAATACGGAGGTGATCAGGAGGGTCGAGAGGACGGCCGCCCGGAGGTGGGGCGAAAGGCCCCTAACCGCCACACCCGTCGCCAGGACGGCGAGGGTTGCCACCCACTCCCAGGCCGTCCCCGCTCGAGCGTCTCGAAGGCTGACCTCGGTCCCCTCCTCCGGCCAGCCGGAGGCGGCGAACCTCCAGGTTCTCCACCCTTCGCCGACCGGTTCGAGGTCGGTCGATTCCCCGGTGGGGGCGAGTTTCGGAGTGGCCTCGCCCCTCCATCGGCCGATCGACTGGATACGGCCGGAGACGTCGGAGCCCCAGGCTGCGGCTTCGCGGAGCCTGGCCGGCCAGAGTGACCCGCCTGCGGCCGTGTCCGTCCGTCGAGCCTGGCCTGGGGCGGTCGCGGCCTCACTCTCGGTTGTGATGAGGAGGCTGTTGCCGATCGGCACCACGGTTAGACCGAGCGGTTGGAGGACGGCTCGCGCGAACCCGACGCTCGGCGTCTCGGGGTGCTGGGGGATGACGCGGGTTCGCGGCCCCATCCCCGCCGATTCCAGCGCCATGCTGTCCACGAGCAAGGGCCAAGGCAGGGCATCCCAGCGAGTGAACCACTCCCCCAGCGCGATCTCCTCAACGCGGGTTCGGGCGACCCGGCGGTCGAGATCCCGGAGCATGGCCTCGTCTCGCTTCGACGACGAGTCTTGTCCGAAGCCCCAAGGGTTTCGCCAACGGCTGAGGAATCGGTGGGCCGACGAGGTCGAGGGGATAGGGTCTGTGGGGATGAGGCTCGGCCCGAAATCCGCCAACTCCCAAGGTTCGGGGGCGACGACCTTCCAGCAGAAGTCGAGGTAAGGGAGGGAGGACTTCGGGCGTTCGGGGCGGAGGAGGAGCTCACGCCCCGATTCACGCGTCGGGGTGACGTATTCGAGGGTGATCGTGCAGCTTGAGCGCTTCGGGGTGGCGGCCGGGAGCGGGATCGAGATCTCGGAGCCGTCGCGGACCGGCGCGATGTCCTGACCGTCGCGACGGACCCGAAGGACGGTCGCACGATCCGGCATGGTCAGGCCCATGGACCTGGCCCCTTCGGCGGCGACTCGGAGCGTGAGGCGGTGGCGGCGCGGCCCGACTCGGTCGACGAACGTCGTCAGATTCGCCTCGTCGATCACGCCCTCGTTCCGAGCGGGCACCAGCCCTTCGGTGCGGAGTGCCAGCCGCCCCCCCGGGCGCGTGTATCCGAAAGCGTGTGCGGGGCGATAGGGGCTCGGCCCGAGGTCTGGCAGGTCGCCTTCGCCGAGTTCGCCGCCCGGCCCGACGTCCTCGGCCGAGATCCTCGGGTCGAGTCGGTCCAGGCCTACGGGTTCGACGGAGGAGAGGACGTCGCGAGCGACCTCGATCACCGCGAGGTTCCGGCCTCGGAATCGCGTCGGGAGCGTCAGGAGGGGGATTCGCTCGAAGTCGTGCCGGGGGACGGTGAGTCGCGATCGAATCGCGACGGGCCCCGCGCCGGGGCGGGGCAGGATCAGTTCCCAGGCGTCGCCCGTCTCGGGAAACCCGAGCGCGGCGCGGGCCTCCGCGGCGAGGGGCCTTCGGGTGACCTCGAGTCCTGTCACTTCGTCCGTGAATCGCCAGTCCCGGAGGCCTCCGATCGGCTCGGAGACGACGACCGCGAGCGAACGGATGGACTCCTCGGGGTTATTGGCCGCGATCCGCCAGTCGAGCCGGAGATGGTCGCGGTCGACGGTCCCGATCATCCGGACGGAGCCGGTGGGATCGGTCCGGGCACGTTCGCGGTCCACCTTCGCCTCGGCGCGGTCGTCGACCCAACGCCAGGCGAGGGCCTCGTGCATCCCACCCTCGGCCTGGGGCCGCTCGGCCGCGAGGGCCGGGTCGATCCACGCGAGGCCTCGTGCGGCGGTCGGCTGGAGCGTCAGCCCCGCCTCGGTCCAGGCGACCCAGCGCTCGTCGGACACGGGGACTCCGACGGGCCGGACGCGGGGGAGCGAGAGCGGCCCTCGGCCTCCGCCGATCGAAGCCGTCGCGACCACGTTGAGCACGATCGGGTCCCGCGCGACGTCCCCCGAAGGTGGCTGGACGTGGACACGGACCTCGCCCCCCGGCAAGGTCTCCGGGTGCCATGCCGGCGCGGCGTCGATCCCCTCGATCTGCACGCCCTCGGGGACCCATGCCGGAGGCAAGTCGACATCGAGCGCGAGCAGATGGCCGCGAATCGCCGACCAGGAGAGGCGGCACTTGATCCGAGGCGCCGCGTTTCCGAGGAAGAGCTGCCCCTGGACGTCGACGGACGCGCCAATCCTGGGCTTGCTGAAAACGAGCGTGGCGACGGGACGAGGGGACGTCGCTTCGAAAACGATCGCGTTCTCGTCCGCACTGTCGCCGGGTCGAGGGGCGATGCGATGCCCGGCCTCTTCGCGGCAATCCGACAGCACCCGCGTCGGGTCGAGCTTGAGGATGGTCAGGCCGCCCGTCCAGGCGGCATCCCTCGGCCTCAACGAGGGGATCGTCCATGCCCCCTCGCCGGGGACTCGTGCCAGGGCGCGAAACCGGAGCGGGGTCGGCCCCGAAACTCGGTCGTCGAACAGGACCGAGACCCGAGTGGCACCGCCGACCACTTCGGCCCGGGACTCGGCGACCGAGGGGCCGGTGACGTCGAGGAGCTCGAGCCCAGGGTCGAGCTCCACCTGGATTCGACGCGGGCCTTGGGGGTCGACGTTCACCGTCCACGAGGCCGACCAGGTGGCCGACGCCCCCTGGACCTCGATGCGGGTCGTCCCGGAGACCCAGGGTTGGGGCTCCGAACTCGCGTCTCGACTGCTGGCGGGGTCGCGGAGTCGGAGGTTGACGAGCCCCCCCTTCCCGTCGAATTGCCAACGCGTCCGCCCTTCCGTCGCCGAGGGCTCGGGCCCTTGGCGGATCCCGCCGGGCCCTTCGGGCGTCCAGCCTTCGGGGAGGTCGAGGACCAGGCTGGCCGCCTCGGTCGCGGGCAGGCCGAGGGAGAACCCGCGGCCCGACGAGTTGGGTCGGGCGCCGAGTTGCCAGGTCAGGGTGATCGTCGAAGTCGAAGCGTCGACCCAGACGGCGGTCCCGCCGTCGTCGAGCATACGAAGCCGGCCCGACGCCGCTTCGCCGGGGTCGATCGCCGGGGTCCAGGGAGAGAGTCGTAACAGTCCGGGGCTCGCCCCGGGCGGTTCGACGACGATTTCCGAACGGCCGACAAGCACGTCCGCGTCCCAACGCGCGAAGTGGCTTGCCCTCAACATCCGAGGGGCGTGTTGCGACGTTCGCACGCGTTCGCCCGCCCTCGCGGCCTCGATCAACGCCTTCAACTCCTTGGCCGAGGTGCCACGGAGCTCGGTCCCGGGCGGGAACCATGTATCGACCTTCGCGGCGGGGACGCGGACCGTGACGACTTCGGGGAACCCCGCGCCGAGCTGGAGGGCCAGGAACGCGACAAACGCCGCGAGGGGGCCGCCCGCCCGCAGGGTGAGGAGGATCGGGAGCGCGAGCCGTTTCGAAGCTGTTACGATGGTCACGGGTCACTCTTCCTCGAGTGCGCGAACAACTCCGGCTTCGTCAACGAGTCGGGGTTCGGCCGGTGGCGCTTTCGGGACCCAGGGACGTGGCCACGGGGAGATGATCGATCGTCGAGGCCGCCCGAACCCGGATCGCCGTCGACTCGTCGGCCCCGACCTCCGATGGAGACGGCCGGCTGACCGACGACCCGGGGAGCAACGGCGCGGGCGAGGTGGCCGGCTCGCCGAAGACCGCGGCGACCGACCGGCGTGGTTGCTCGACGAAGCGCTTCATGACCATCGCCACGAGCGTGAACAGCACCCCCACCCCCGCTGACTGGATCGCCAGGAACGTCCCGACCGGTTCGAGGGCCATCCCCAAGGCCAACGCGAGGGCCACGGAGATCGTCCCGAGGAGGCGGAACGGCGGCCTGAGGTAGAGGATCAGCACACCCAGGCCGAACGCGGTCCCCGAGCAGAGGGCCACGAGCTCGGCCCTCGACGCGATGAGCGGGCGGAGCGCCGGGGGGGATCCGGGCTGGCCGAAGAGATAGCTGTGATAGCCGTCTCGGCCGTCATTCTCCCACTCCTCGGTCGCCTTGGGGTTCCCGATCGTCGTGCCCGCCCATGTCGCCAGGGCCGCCGTCGACTTCCATGGGTGACGTTTCCAGACGTAATAATCCCAGTACCATTGATTCTCGTCGGCCCAACCGCGGGGGATGCCGACGAGCGCCCGGCCCGAGGGGATGCGGACCTCCCAGAGTGTCTGCTGGACCACCCCGTCGTCGAGCAGGTGGGGGGGATCCCAGGCGGACCTCGGCCGACCGAGAGTCGTGTATTCGACCTCGAACGAGGCCGTCCCGAGGCCGAGGCGCCTGGGGAGTCGGAACCGGTAACGTTCCGAGCGAGGCGAATGCTCGACCTGCGCGATGGTTTCGCCGTTGATGCGGGCGCGAATCAACTTTGCATCCACGGGGAGTGCCAGGACAATCGCCCCGGGGTGGGTTTCGAGGCGATAGGCGGCCGTCGTCCGAAGCTCGTTATCCGGGCCTTGGAGCGTCCGTAGCCAGAGGCGGGATGCAACCAACGGCGGCAAGGCGGACATGGCCGGGGCGGTCGCGGTCAAGCGGAGCGGGGCGTCGAGGGGCTCGTCCCTCGGGTCCGACATCGACAACCGGAGCGGCTCCCCGCTCTCTTCCGACGCCGACGGGCCTTCATTCCCCTCGACCCGCGTCCACTCCGACGACCGAACCTCGAGCTTGACTCCGAAATCCGTCTTCACCCGGGCCCGAGGAGGCTCGGATTGGCCGTCACGGAAGCGAATCCAGTCGACCTCGAGGTCGCTCGCCTTGGCCGGCTGGAGTGGGACGGCGAGCGGCTGTCGGATGCGGAATCCGATCGAGAGTTTGCCCGTGACGGGACGGGCGAACTTGAGACGAACGAGGCGCCCTCCCGTCGTGGTCTCGCCGAGGTCGATGCGGCTCGCGAGGTTGCCATCCTCGAGCTCCCAGCGACGCGCGAGAATGCGGGGGACCTCGATGTCAACGTTCTCGAGGGCGCCGAAGTGGACGTTGCAGGTCGTCTCCTGTCGGGTCTCGATCCCGAGCCGGCCGACCTCCACGGAGAGGTCCGTCTCGGTCGAGAGCGAGCGCGGGTGGGCGACGACGCGGAGGGGCAGTCGCGTGGGGTTCCCGTCGTATCTGAGCCAGAGCGCGGGGCCCGTCGCCGGGTCGGGCCGTTCTCGGGGCCAAGGCCAGTCCGAGGGGGGGGCCTGGAGCGCGGGACGGAACGTGGCGAGCACGTCCGAACCGGCGTCGTGCTCGGCGAGGTCGGCCGTCAGGTTGCGTTCGACCACGACTGCGACCCGCCCTCCCCCCGAGGCCGATTCGCGGGGTCGAAACAGGGCGAGGTCGACGGGCTGCGCCGGGGCGATGGCCTGCCTGCCGGTGAGATGGATCCGGAATGCCGTCCCCTCCTGGGCCCTCGACGCGAGGCGCAAGGTCAAGAGCCGGGCGCCATCGGCTTCCGAGGAGAGCTGCTGCGATTCGACGGTCTCGTTGGGGCCGACCGACTCGAGTTCCAGGCCTGGCGGGAGGACGATATGGAGGTCGAACAGCCTCCCGTGAGCCGCCTCGGCCCGGAGCCAGGTGTCGACGCGTGCCTGTCGAGCGTCGAGGAGGACGGTGGTGCTCGCCTCGGTGCGGACCAGAGGCGGAGACGGGTCGATCCGGAGGTCGAGGTCGAACGGCTGGTCGTCGAACCGATAGGCGAGCACCGTGGAGGGGCGAGCCCGCAGGTCGGGAGGCAACTCGGTCCGAGGGTCGATCTGGAGGAGGCCTCGGCCGGCCGGGCCGCTCACGAAGAGGTTCCCACCTTGCTGGACGATGCCGACCGCCCCCGACTGCTCCTTGGCGTTCTCCAGGGCGAACCCCCGGAACGACAATTTCGCCGGCCCTTGAGGTGGCAAGATCCTCCGTGTCGACATGACGAGGCGCTTCGTCGGGCCAGGGCGGAGCGGGTCGGTCAGTTGGATCGTCAGCCGGATGGCCCCATCGACGGGTTCGAGCGCGGTCGGGACCGGCTGGCCGTCGAGCGTGAGCTCGAGGACCTCGTCCTCCGGGGCGAGCCTCAGGTTGAGGTTGCGGGAGGCCCCTCGGACCGACTTCACCAGCCATGACGAACGCGTCCGGAGCGAGCCCGGGTTGACGTCGATCGCGATCTCCCCTTGCATGGACAGCAGCGGGGGGAGTTGCGCGGCCGGGTCGATCTCGATCTTCCAGGTCAGGTCGAGGCGAGATCTGGGAGAGAGATGGGCGATCAGCCGGGTCGCACGCCCTTCCTCGGTCGGCTGGCATTCGACCGGCTCGGCGCCTCCCGTCGGCCCGTCGGTCGAACCCGTCCAGGCCTCGGAGACCGTCCGGTCCACGTCCAGTCGGATCTCCGTCTCGGGCGTCTCGGGGATCGCGACCTGGAGGCGGTGCCCTTCCGTCGTCGAGCCGAGGCGGACTTTGAGCTCGACACGGAGCGTGTGCTCGCCGACGCCCTGGACTTCGACCTGCCACCCGCCCTTCGGGTCGTCCCGTAGCCTCCGAGGCTGGTCTCCCTCGAAAGCCCCGGTGACGGTCTGGCCGTCGAGCCGCAGGGATACCCAGTTCGGACCCGGCCCCGAGGCCTGGACCCTGGCTTCGAGGGTCAGCTTTGCCAGGTCGCCGTCGACCTTCCCCCGAAGGACGACCGAACGCAGGACCGCGGCCCAGGGATCGGCTGTCGGCTTTCCTCGCCGGGCCTGCTCGAGCTGAGCCTTCCACTCCTCGCCCGACATCAGGATGAATTCGGGCTTGGCGATCGACTTGAGGAAGTCGCCGAGGTCGGCGGGCCCCTTCAGGTAGATGTTGATCGGCGGATCCGCGGGTTTGTCGCTCGCCGGTAGTTCCTCGGCCCGGCTCCCCCCGGCCTGGAGGGCCAGGGCGAGTGCGAGGGCGAGGGCGAGGGAGGGCGTGCCAAAGATCTTCAGCCGCATGAGCCGTTGCAAATCTCTGGACCTTCGCGAGGAAAGGGGGCCACCAACGTGCTGCTTGAGAGGGAAACTCCGGCGCACGCGACGCCCACCCCGAGCGGAGACCGAATCGGTTCGTTCGCCTTTGGTGGGCGAAGATCCTTCCGGATAACTATACCACCCCGAAATGGCACCTGCCACGACGCGTCCTGCCCAGGCCACAAAGTCTCCGGCAGCCCGTTGTCTTGCCGAGTCGGATGACCGAACCACCCCGGCATCTCCTTCTAGGAGATATACGAGGGATCGTACCTCCGTGGATCGGGGGATTTTCTGAACGGATGAGCGAACCGCGACGGGATATGCCGGATGTGCTGAGGATCGGGGTGTATACGTGCCCCGCAGGACGGAGAACCGCTCGGCGCAGACCCTCACTCCGAGCTCGAGCCGGATTTGAAGGGTTTCAAGATCTGACGGCGAACGGCACGAGGTTGATCTTGGCCGCGAGGATGAAGTCGTTCTCCGAAAGCCCGCCGATCGCGTGGGTCCAGAGGACGACGGCGACGTTGCGATAACCTTCGAGGTGGAGGTCGGGGTGATGGCCTTCCTGCTCCGCGAGGACGGCGAGTCGGTCGAAGAACTCGATGGCGGCCATGAAGTTCTTGGCCGTCCATCGTCGTTCGATGCGCTGACCGTCGTTGACCAGTTCCCAACCTTCGAGGCCAGCGAGCAACGACTTGGCCTCCTCGGGGGAAATCGGAGGGACCCCGCCTTCGCAGGGGCGACATTGCTTCCTCGCCAACTCGTCGGCGGTGGTGCTCATGGATTCGGGCTCCTCTCGTCGGCCAACGGGATTTCAGGGGAGGTGGGATCCTGCCCTCGACCCTCCCGTCGCATCTCACGTGCCGGACGGAGTTCGACGAGCGATGGAGTTGCGACGTCGAAGTCTGGAAAGAACGCTTACTGGAAGCTTTCCTGTTCGTTCGGGAAGCTGCCCGAGGCCACGTCGGCGACGTACTGCGCGGCGGCGGAGCGGATGGCGTCACCGAGGGCGGCGTAACGGCGGACGAACTTGGGTCGGAAACCTTCGAAGAGGCCGAGGAGGTCGGGTGTCACGAGGACCTGGCCGTCGCACTGGGGGCCTGCGCCGATGCCGATCGTGGGGATTGGGATCTCGGCGGTCACTTGAGCGGCGACATCACTCGGCACGCACTCGAGGACGAGTGCGAAGGCGCCGGCCTCGGCGACCGCGTGGGCGTCGGCGAGGATCTCCTCGGCGTCGCGCTGGACTTTGAACCCTCCGAGCCGACGGACGGATTGCGGGGTGAGGCCGACGTGACCCATGATCGGGATGTCCGCGTCGACCAGGGCCCGGATCGTCTTGGCCGAGCGCCGGCCGCCTTCGAGCTTGACGGCCCGGCACTCGGTTTCTTTGAGGAACCGGCCGGCGGAGAGGACGGCTTGCTCCGGGGAGACTTGATAGCTCAGGAACGGCATGTCCGCCACGACCAGGGCCCGCCGGGCGCCTCGGGCCACCATCTCGACGTGGTAGACCATCTGGTCGAGCGTCACGCGCAAGGTGGTGCTGTGCCCCTGCACGACCATCCCGAGCGTGTCGCCGACGAGCAAGCAGTCGACCCCGGCGTCATCGAGCAGCTTGGCGGTCGTGTAGTCGTAGGCCGTCAATAGGCTGATCTTCCGCCCTTGCTGTTTCCAACGGGCGAAATCGGGTGGGGTTACGGCGAGTTTCTCGGGTGCCATCCGGCGCGTCCTTGGGGGTCGGTCAGCTCCGCGAGCAAGGTGCCGGGACTGCCCACAAGGACTTTGTATCGCCCTCGGATCGCTTTGTGCAAGGCCAGCCGTTCCGGCTCCACGCTCTCCAGGTCGGCGAAGTAATGGGCGCCCTTGGATCGGTAGAACTCGACGAGCGCCAGAGGATCTTTCCCATCGATCGTCCCTCCCCACTCACCGGCCGCCCTCGCGGCGGCTTCCGGATCGAGCTCGAGTCGACAGCCCCGTCGATCGGCCTCGAACAAGAGCGCCTCCGGAGCGACCACCAAGGCGTGGTGAGGGACCTCCGCCTGAAGGATCCTCGCCGAGGCACGCAGGCCCGCCCACTCCGGTGGCGTCTGCCAGGTCTTCGACGTCTGGAGGAGCGCGAGCGAGACCAGGGCCAGCGCCGTGACCACGCCCAGGGCTCGGCTCCCATCCAGGATCTTCCCCAGGGTCGTCCCCACGCCCACGGCGACGACCGGGGCGATCGCGAGCCAGTAGTATTCGTGGTGCAGCTTCGCCGCGAGCACGCCCATCGCCGCGAGTGCGGACGCGCCCCAGACCCACCACAGCCGGTCGCCCTTGCGCCCCAGGAGCAACCCGGCGGCCCCCATCGCGAGCCCGGGCGGGGTGAGCGCGCGGAGGGAGTTCCGCACGATCCAAACTAGGGTCGCCCGATGGAACAAGGCACCTGAGAAGAAGACCTGGATCCAGATCGCCCGATTATCGGCGGAGGCCCGCGACCCTCGCCCGGTCGAGATCATCGTCGCCGCGTAGACGTACCAGGCCAGGGCCGGCACGAGCAACGAGACGACCACCGCCACCTTGCGAGGGCTTCGCGGTCGGAGGATCACGGCGACCAGAGGGATCAGGATGTAGGCCGCCACGACCTTCAACGCCAATCCCAAGGCGACCAGGACGCACCCTGCGACGAGACGCAGGCGTCCCCCTTCGGCCTCGTGGTCATCCCAGAAGCGCAGGCCCGCGAGGAGGGTCCCGAGCATCAGGACGTCGGGTTGGAAGGCGCGTCCGTATCGGATCGTCACCGGGAAGATCGCGAAGGCCGCCACGGCCAGCAGGGCGTCTCGGCTCCCTTCCCGACGCCTGGCCAGTCCGAAGAGCCCCCAGGCCCCGAGGACCGTCGCCAGGGCTGAGGTCAGGCGACCCGCCTCCTCGAGCGTGAGGCCCGTGAGCCGTCGCAGCACGACGACTGTCGCCGCATACAGCGGAGGCTCGACCAGGAACAGGTTCGGGAACGGGCCGGTGTCGAGCTCCGGAGAGTGGAAACGCCAACTCCGGTCGAGATTCCGCGCGACCATCGCCGTCGGGATCTGCCGCCCGACGTAGTTCTCCACGATCGGCTGGTCGAGCTTCCACGCACGCAATCCGAGCGTGAGGAGCAAGAGCGCGATCAACGCGGTTTTTTCGCGAGAAAGGTGCAGAGGCGACCTCCTGAATCCATCGGGGGCCGGCGACCGGGGCCGATGTCGAGCGTCTTGAAAACGGGCCTCTTAATAGACAAATCCTTGTCGTACATGCTTGGATTTATTTCTGAAAATCTACCTCGAAATCTTCAAAAACATCCAAAAAGTCTTTGCTTTGCTCCGAGGGAAATGTCAGGATCCCTGGACTCGTCACTTCTTTGTTTCTTCTCGGGCGACGATCGCGGGACAACTCCAGGCCGAGGCGCCTCCGGTGCCGTCGATCGTGGCAATCGCGGGAGACGCGACATGCAAGTCCGTGATGTCCTCAAATCCAAGTCGGGATGGGTGATTTCCATCGAGGCCGAGGAGACCGTGGCCGAGGCGATCGCCCGGCTGGTCCAGAACAACATCGGTTCGCTGCCGGTCATCGACGACGACGGCTGCCTCGTCGGCATCTTCAGCGAACGTGACGTCCTCCGGGGCATCCACAGCCACGGCGAGCGATTCCGCCGGATGCGTGTCTCCGAGCTCATGACCAGAGACCCCGTGACCTGCGCCCTCGGCGACGACGTCGACGACGTCATGGGCAAGATGAGCGAACGCCGGATCGCGAAAGTCCCCGTCCTGAACGACTCCCGACTCGAAGGGATCGTCTCCGTCGGGGATGTGATCAAAGTCCTTTATGAGCGTGTCAATTCCGAAAATCAACACCTGTTGTCGTACATCCACGGCTCGCTCTGAGAACCGTTTTCGAAACCCGGTTTTTTCTTAAAAACCGGGTTTCTGATCCGCTTCACGTCGACAACCCCTCGCGGGAAGTCGTCGACTGTCCCTCAGAAACCCGGTTTTTAAGAAAAAAACCGGACCTCTGACAGTGTCAACGCCGGCCCCTTTCCCGTCGAGAACCGACGTGACAATCGCCTCTCATTGCGACCATTCGGTCGGCACCCGGTCCCATCGGTGGCCGGCGAGCTTCGCGAGCAGACCAGGGTCGAGGGCCGAACCGTCGCTGGCGGCGATGTTCGCCTCGACGTTCTTGATCTTGCGCATCCCGGGGATGATCGTCGAGACCGAGGGATCGGCCAGGATCCATCGCAGGGCAAGCTCGGCCATCGTCATCCCCTCGGGGACGAGGGGCCGCAACCCCTCGGCGCGATCCACGCTGGCGGAGAGATTCTCGGGGACGAAGTAGGTATTGCGCCAGTCCCCTTCGGGCCAGCGCGACTCCTTGGTGAGCAGGCCGGTGAGGGTCCCCTCGTCGAACGGGACCCGCGCCAGCACCCCGACGTTCAACTCCCGGCAGAGCGGGAAGAGCTCGTCCTGCGGGGCCTGGTCGAAGATGTTGTAGATCACCTGGACGGCGTCCACGAGCCCCGTGCGCAAGGTCTCGAGTGTGTTGTTCGGCTCCCAGCGGTTGACGCTCACGCCGACCGCTCGGACGAGCCCTTGTGACTTGAGGCCGTCCATGGCCTTCTGCCACCGTTCGTCTCGGGCCCACGCGTCTTCCCAGACGTGGAACTGGAGGAGGTCGATCCGAGGGAGCCCGAGGTTCTCGAGGCTCTTCTCGGCGTATTCGACGATGTGGTCGGGGGGGAAACATTCGTCGAGAGTGAACCCCCGCCGCGACGGCCACGTGAAGTTCTTGGGCGGGAGCTTCGTCGCGACGAAGAGTTCCCGCTCCGGATGCGCCCGGACGAGTTTGCCGAGCAGGCCTTCGGAATGCCCCGCGCCGTAGCCCCAGGCCGTGTCGAAGAAATTGCAGCCGAGGTCCACGGCGCGTTCCAGAGAGGCGAGCGACTCCGAGTCGTCCGACCCGGTCCACCCGCCCATCCCCCACATCCCATAGCCGATCTCACCGACCGACCATCCCGTTCGGCCCAACGTCCGGTATTGCATCGCGTTCACCTTAGAGTCTGTCCCGAAACCCGTTTTTCTTAAAAAACGGGTTTCTGTGGGAATCCACGACGACATCCCGCGAGAGTCGTCTACGTCGCGGGAGTCAGAAACCCGTTTTTAAGAAGAAAACGGGTTTCGGAGCACGCTTTCGAGACAGACACTTAACCCGCCAAAGGGTCCGATCAAAGTTCTTTCAGATAAATGTTCCGGAACTCGAGCGGGTTCCCGTGGTGCTGGAGCTCGATCGTGCCGGTCGCCGGCAGGGGCTTGGAGCGGTTGTTGTAGTTCTCCATCGTCACGTCGTCCACGACGCGGACGCCGTTGAGGTCGACGGAGACCTTGTCCCCCTTGATGATGATGTGGAACGTGTTCCACTCGCCGACCGGCTTGTCGACGACCTTGGTGGGCTTGCTGGGGTTCTTCTGGTTGTTGTAGAGGCCGCCCGAACCGACCGGGTCGTCCCAGATCTGGACCTGGGGGTTGCTCCGGAGATAGATCCCGGAGTCGGCCTTCTTGCCGATCTTCCAGTCGA
Source organism: Singulisphaera rosea (assembly GCF_054877945.1). NCBI lineage: Bacteria > Pseudomonadati > Planctomycetota > Planctomycetia > Isosphaerales > Isosphaeraceae > Singulisphaera > Singulisphaera rosea. Next base: position 119,751 of record NZ_JBTYIP020000029.1, read on the forward strand.
CGTAGAGCTCGACGTCGCCATAGTCCTTCGCGGTCCGGAGGCTGTCGCCCTTGCCGTCGTAGTGGAGGACGCCGTCGACGATGCTCCAGTGCTTGGTGGCGTCCTTCTCGCCCTTCTTCCAGTTCGTCAGGTCCTTGCCGTTGAACAGGGCGATGAAGCCGGGGGGCGGGGTGTTCAGCCCCTCCGCGGGGGCTCCGAGTGTGGAGGCGGCGAGGACGAGCGCGAGCAACGACATGAGGCGGTTCTCCCAAAGGGTGAGGCGGGATCGGAGGCCCGGCGAAGCGGAGGGTACGGTCCCCTCGCGCCACCGGGCTCCGCGGTGCTAATAAACCCGAATCGGAGGGCGAAGTCACCCCGCTACCGGGGAATCGGCCTCAACGCCCGGCCGTCGGCGTCTCGACGGTCGCATGGCGATAGATGCGATACGGAGTGGGTGGATCCCCGTTCCATCGGCCGTAGACGGCGGTCATGTCGGCCAGTCGGGCGGCGATCTTGGGGTCGAGCTGCGCCAACGGGAACCGCCAGCCCCAGTTCCCCTTCGCCTGCCCCGGCACGTTCATCCGGGCCTCGCCGCCGAGCCCGAGGAGGTCCTGGAGCGGGAAGATGACCGTGTCGGCCACCGACGCCATCGCCACCCGGATCATGTCCCAGTGGACCTCGTCGCCGTTCGTCCCGAGATACCGCAGGGCGAACGACCGCTCGGCCGCGATCTCTTCCGGTGTCTGCGTGGTCTCGCCGGGCTCGGCGTGGAACCAGCCGACCGTGGTGTCGTTGTCGTGCGTCCCCGTGTAAGCGACACAATGATTGATGTATTTATGCGGGAGGTGGATCTCGCAGCCGGGGTCGCTCCCGAACCCGAACTGGAGCACGCGCATCCCCGGCAGCTCGAACCGGTCGCGGAGGGCCTCGACCTCGGTGGTGATCTCGCCCAGGTCCTCGGCGATGATCGGCAGCCCTTCCAGCCCTTCGCGGAGGGCCTCGAGGAAAGCACTCCCGGGCCCGAGGGCCCAGCGCCCGCCGGCCGCCGTCTCGTCGCCCGCGGGGACTTCCCAGTACGCCTCGAACCCCCGAAAATGGTCGAGCCTGACGAGGTCGACCCGGTTCGTCGCCGCCCTCATCCGGGCGATCCACCAGGCGAACTTCTCGGCCGCGTGGGCTTCCCAGCGATAGAGCGGGTTGCCCCAGAGCTGGCCGGTCTCGGCGAAGTAGTCGGGGGGAACTCCCGCGACCACGAGCGGGCGTCCCGCCTCGTCCAGTTGGAACAGGTCGGGACGGGCCCAGACGTCCGCGCTGTCCTGCGCGACGAAGATCGGCAGGTCGCCGATCAGTTGGATCCCGAGCTCGACGCAAGTCTTGCGAATCGCCTCCCACTGGCGGGCGAAGGCGTACTGCACGAACTGGACGTAGAGGATCGCCTCGCCCAGTTCCTCGCGATGGGCCGCGATCGCCTCCGGGTCTCTCGACACGATCGCCGGATCCCAGTCGTACCAGGCTTTGCCGTCGTACCGCTCCTTGAACGCCATGAAGAGCGCATAGTCGTCGAGCCAGTGGGCGTTGTCCGCCACGAACGACTCGAACCCGAGGTGGCTACGGTCGAAGCGGCGGAAGGCACGTCGGAGCAGGGCGTCCTTCGCCTCGATGACGAGGTCGAAGTCGACGTGTTCCGAAGGAAGCGCCGGGTACGATTCCAGATCCTTGGTGTCGAGCCAGCCGTCGTCCACGAGCCGCTCGGGGCTGATGAGGAGGGGGTTGCCGGCGTACGAGGAATACGACTGATACGGGGAGTTCCCGAAGCCCGTCGGCCCGAGCGGGAGGATTTGCCACCAGCACTGGCCGGCTTCGGCGAGGAACCGGACGAAGTCGTGGGCGGCGGGGCCTAGGTCGCCGATCCCGAAGGACCCGGGCAGCGACGTCGGATGGAGCAAGATTCCGCAGGCGCGGGGGAACTGCAACACGTCAAGGCGCTCCTTCAAGGCCCCGGACCGGGGCCGGTTCGTCCGTTCGTTCGGCCCTGCGTGAGAATCCTCCGTCGGGGTGGGCGTTGAGCCGATACCGCCCCCCCTGCCCTCGGATCGCGTCGAGTCCGATGACCTCGATCCGATCCCGGCGTCCCGTCCACCGTTCGGCCCGACCCCATTGGATGACCCGGATCGGGCGGCGACCACCATACCGCGCCGCGAGTGCCTCGGCCAAGCCGTTGCAGGCCCTCCCCTGGGGGTACACCGGCACCCCGCGCACCTCGCGACTCCAGGCCGTCAGGTCGAGCCGCCTCCAAGGGGTTCCTCCCGCATTCCCAAGATGCCGCCGAACCTCCTCCGGCCACGCCTCATCCTCGTCCTCGAGCACGTAAACCTCGGTCCGTTCGACGTGGCTCGCGTACAGCGCATGCGACGGCCACGCATCGAGCCAGCCGCTTCGCTCGCCGAAGGGTAAAAGCACCCCCGCCCAGAAGAGCCAGCGGACCGCTCGGCCGAATCGAACACCCGCCGCCGAGGGGAGAATGCCCGCGTTCAGCCTCGGCCCGAAGGCGAAAACGACCTCGACGATCATCGCCGCGTTCCAGACCAGGACGATCCCGCTATGCCGCAGTCCGAACGGCCCGAGGACCGCGAGGAGGGTCGTATGGAGCACGACCGCCCCGGCCACCCCGACCTTCCGCGTTGCGGGGATCACGAGCAAGGCCGCCACCACGATCTCCCAGCCTGGCATGGCCACAATCGCGGCCGATCGCCAGGCTTGCGGCCAGGCCGCAGGCGAGAAGCCAACCAACCGGGCGATCGTGTTCAGGAAGAGCGGTCCCATCTCATAGACGAACGAGACGTCGAGCTTCGACAACCCCGAATGCAGGTAGAGCGAGGCATACCACCACCGGACGAATCCCAGGGCCTTCTCATTCGGCAGGGTCGCGAGCAAAACCGCCGTCACCGCGTACTGATAGACCCACGGCTGCAACCGGTGTTGGTCCCCCAGGACCAGGACGACCAGGATCGCGAGGCTGACCCCGAGCGAAGCCCTCCAGGCGAGCCCGACCGCGGCCGCGGCGATCGTGACGATCAGGAGAGCGAAGACCCCCCACGACGCCTCGCTCGGAAACTCGGGGATCCCCTTGAGGAACGGGACGCGCGGGAACGCGTCCGTCGTGACCCAGAGGGTCTTCGAGAGGACCAGCATCAGGATCGTGGCGAGGCCGAGCGCCCCCCTCAGGCGTGCCACCGCCCGCTCGACCGGGTCGGTTCCGGCCTGTTCGGGGAGGGCCACCTCAGAGTTCCCCGGCGAGAGAATACGTCCCGCTCCCCTCTCGCTTGAGTTTGCCCTGCGCGACGAGCTCCTCCCAGACCCCTTGGGGATGCCCGGTGGGAGGAGTGATCCCCGAAATCGCCGACCTCTTACTCCCCATACTCAGGCCCGACTCGTCGTCGAGCCTCGCCAGCTTGAGCCGCTTCTTGAACGCCTTGTAGGCCCGCTTCTGTTCCTCTTCCGTGGCCATGAGGTGACCTCCCGGGTCGCTCGAAGTCTGGGGCGCCTTGCCGCCGGCACCGGTCCGTCGTGTCGAAACGTAACACACACGACGGAACCGCGAGCCCACTCAGCCGAGGAATTCGGCGAGGGCGTCCCGAAACCCGGTCCCGTTTTCGATGTGCGGCAAGTGGCCCACCTCCGGCAAGATAGTCAGACGAGCGTCGGGGATCAAGCCGGCGAGCTCCTCGGCGACCCTCGGCGGGTTCACGAGGTCGAGTGCCCCGCTCAGGACGAGGGTTGGGACCCGGATCGCCCCGAGCCTCCCCCTCGCGTCGTGCTCCGCGGCGGCCTTCGCCTGCCTGGCGAACGCCTCGGGGTCCTGGGGCCAGGGATTCCGCTCGGCGAATCGCACGAGCCCTTCGATCTGTGCCGGACTCCGATAGAACGGCGCGGCGACGAGCCACGGCAGCGTCGCCCTCGTAAACTCGGCCGCGTCCACCCTTCGCCTCAAGACGACCCACGACTCGATCACCGCCTTCCGCCAGTCATCCGCCCCCGCATGCGTCGAGGCCAGCACGAGGCTCCGCACCGCCTCCGGATGCCGGAGCGCCAACTCCTGCGCGACCAACCCTCCGAGCGAATGCCCCACCACGTGCGCCTTCGACAGCTCCAGAGCCCTGAGCCACGCCGCGACGTCATCCGCGATCTCCGCCGTCGTATACGGCCCCTCAGCACGGTCGCTCTGCCCAGCGTCCCTCGCGTCGACCGCCAACGCCCGATACCGAGTGCCGAAGTGCCGGAGCGGCACACTAAACGCCCGATGGTCCCCCCCCAACCCGCTGAGGAAGACAAGCGGATCCCCCTTCCCCGACTCCTCGTAAAACATCCCCCGACCTTCGACCATGATCCTGGGCATCCGCGCTTCTCTTCCCCAAACAGAACCTTTTCAATTTCCCGGGCCGACCCGTCCCCACTGGACTTGACGTACCCCGCGTCGTGGGTCATTATAGTCCTGTCGCAAGGCCCCCATCGTCTAGCGGCCTAGGATACTAGGTTCTCAGCCTAGGGACCGGGGTTCGAGTCCCCGTGGGGGTACTGATCACAGAGCAAGGGGCAGGACGAAAGTCCTGCCCCTTGCTCTGCGCGCCTCGAGGCTATCTAGCACAAATCCGAGTCATGACTTCTGACCAAAGGGTATTTTCCAGGGGATCCCTCGGGGTCACCCATGGGCCCCTCGACTTCAATTCGGGCTTTCGCCCAGTAGCCCACCTCGATGATTCGGCCGTCAGGGCTCGCATAGACCCCCTCGACTCGCTAGAGGCGTCCACCTGCGATTTCGATCTGCGCAAATTATTTTGGCGAAACATTTATATGCAATCCTTATGCTATTGTGTTATGTCCCCTTTTTGAGTCTGACCTCCGACGTAAGTTCTCTAATGCGATCGGCTTCCCACGAGGCGAAATTATCGGGATCGCGATTGAATTCGACCCAAGCCTCGCTCAACAGCTTCGTGATGTGAATGGAGGCGGGATTTGGATTGACTGGCGTCCAAGGCGAAAGACCTAGAATCCTACATTCATTCACGATGAAGTCACGAAGTTGGATCAGAAGGCTACGAGGGAATATGATGTCGAATTCGCCCGGCCTCGTGCGGCCGGTCAGAGCGATAAAATCCGACCACATTCCTCCTATTCGGACCCGCTCGGCATCGCAACCGAGGGTGTCTAGAACAAGATCGATCGCGGTTGCGCGCGAGTCGTCTGCCGGGTGGCTCGAGCTTGCCTCGAACACATCGCTAGGGATGTTCATACAAAGCCGGACGTTTGCCCATCCGTATGCGGGGCCCGTGAGATAGGCGGCAATGATGTCGGCGATAAACTCGAGAATCCACTCGTTCCATGAGAATCGCAAGTCGTCGAGCTTCTTAATGAACGCTGGTGGCCTCCCGTCCTGAGTCGCCCGCCTGACCTCGCCGTCAAAATGTACGTCAATCACTGCGGAAAACGGCTCGATCATCCTTCGCTTCGCGCGTAGCGAGATGATATGCCCCAGTTCATGATAGAGGTCGGAAAGGCCCAAGAGGTGAAACGGTTCGGACGAGGGAGCCAGTATCAGATCCATGTCGGCGTACGTCGAGTAGTGTCCATAGGAGCCGGCCACGCACAGGGGGGTATCGAACGGATAACCAATCTCTTGACAGATACGCTCCGTCATCAATGACATGGTCACGTCGTCCGGTTCCGAAAACCTCCGTATCGCCGCCAGCGGACCCCACTCGATCGCGCTGACGAACCGAGAGAGGACTTTATAGTCACGGAAGTTATTTCTGATGTGCATAGGGTCAAGCAAGTCGGGGTCGGACGACAGCGACTCGATATTCTGTCTCACCCTGTCCAGCGTGCGCAACATTCGGCTTCTGTAGTTATCCGCGATCGGGGGCAGCGTGACCGTACCGGGCCTACGCAGGGCGGAGTCGATGTGACTCGCCCTCTGACGAAGGTCAAACAACAAGTTCTTGAGCAGGACGGCCACTTTTTTTACCTCCTCCACAGCCTTCGGAAGGATGCTGTGGCCACGGCATCTGCGGCGTCGCCGATTTCGTCGAGGATCTTCCACGTCTGATCATCAGCCATCCCGCCGGCGCGAAGAGAACTGATGACGTTGTTCAGGTCTTGGATATACCAGTCCCGGTCGCCCCGATGATCCATCTCGATACGTTGAAACACTTCTTCCGGAATATCGAAGCGATCATGAATTTCTTCATCCCCCGGCGAGAGTCGCGCAAGCACCGATTCCAGTACCGCGACGAGTTGTGACCGAGCAGCGTCTGGCGTCATATCAACTTCGTCTTCCTGCACGGCGAAGGCCACCCGCCGATTTCTAACAATCCCGATCCACCGGTTTAGCTGTTCGACGAATCGGGAGTGGGTGGCGTATTGGTGAGACAGTGCCGTCGTATCGCTCATGACTAACTGCTCCTGTGAGAGGTCTCGCCGACAAGCCGACTCGCGAAGGCCTCGTCCGGCGTTTCGTCATCTTCCACGTCCTCCTCGTCTTCATCCGTGCCGCCCGCGATTGACCGCAGGAAGTCGTCACAGAGTTTTAGTGTGATCGGGAGCCGAATGCAGCGATCCGGCACCATCCAGCAAAGGTTGGAGAGGTCAAAAACGTCTGCTGCTGCGGCGTCGAGGTCGACAGGTCCGCGTGCGACCCTGACCTTCAGAGGATCGACTGTCCCGGGCATTCGGAAAGGCTCGCCCGTCGTGCAGAGTATGGCCTCGACCTTGTCGGTGGCGAAATAACTGCCCACGTCGGGATTCACGACCATGTTTCCGGACCGGCGGACGAGCCGGAGGCCGAGCGAATCGTGCTTCTGGATTTCGATCGCGCCGACGAAGGTGTCGGGACCCAAACGCTTCTCGTCTTTCAGCTTGGTGATCGCGTCCCCGATGCCCTGCCACTCTCGCTCGAAGAGTTTCCCGTCCCGATGGATGAGAATAGAATTCACCGGAGAAGGGCAATCCACGAGGTCGACTTTGAGATGTTCATAAAGGGTCGAGAAGAGATCGCGGCGGCTCAGCTTTTCCTTTTGTTTCGAGGGATGGACCCTGACGAAGCAGCGCCTTCCGCCTTCATAAAGGAAACAGAATGCGGCGTTACCGTTTAGTACATCAATGCCGATATGAACATCATAATTGGTTTTCGATGCCAAGACCCAAGGCCAGAGTCGGTTCACGATCAGGAGTCCGAGTCCGGTATACCGAAGGTAACTGGCAAAATTCTGCTCCCGGTCGTTCCTTAGATGGAAGGCAGACGCCCTGTTATTGGAGCTTGGGGCATAAAATGACCTAAGCCGCTCCTCCGCGACGCACTTCATCTGGATGCGATCCAGCAATTTCCGCTTGACGAAATGGTAAAGCTGAGGATGCCTCCTTGCCGGAAGCATCAGGATGCCGTGCCCTTGGTCGATCGAGTTCGCGTTCAGGATTTTCACGACGGACTCGACTTGATCCCTCAGCGTCCTGGACGAGTCGTCGTACAGCACCGACTTCATCGAGAAAGGCGTGCGCGACATCTGCGTGACCGTTCGTTCAATTCGTGATCGGAAGTCTTCGGCGATTTCACGCGGGATGCCCTTTGGCACGAGCAAGTATTGATTCCCGAAAGGTCGGGAAACGGCTAAGCCGTTCGAGCTGTCGAGCAAACGATTCATCCGTTCTCGCCCGAGAACGTTCGGGTAAATTCCGTCGGCCTGGGAGCGTCCGACGACGCTTAGGATCTTGTCGCCGCCGAAACGGATGGCCGGGATCGGGAAGACCCGGCCTTCAGCTCGAAGCGGGGCCGTCCCAATTTGAACAGCCGCATCCGCGAACCGTGCGTGCGAGAAATACTTGCGCACGATCTTGCTGAGGTATTGGAAACGCTCGTCGGGCGGGATGATCGACCAGCGATGGAACGGCCGCACCCGCGGGTCGGTCGTCCTAAGCATCAATTTGCAAAGGGACGCCGCCCCGTAACGTTGAACGCTTTTGTTGGTGTACCGGTAAAAAATCGCGGGCGAATTCGGGTCTAAGTCCCTGATCCATTCCGGTGGATCGGCCTTCGTTTTGTCGACCGTGTAAGCGAAGACGTCGGTGGCGGTAGATCCTTCCGGCGTGAACCGAGCCTCGGAAATGCTCTTGCCGACCATCCCTACGAGCTGCACAGTGAACCACCGATGGCCCATGTGATAGAGCAGATGCCGCATCTTCAGGTCGCGAATCTCCGACGGTCCGCGACGTTGGTTGATCCACTCCCTCTCGACGTACTTTGTCGCGAGCTTGATGCCGAGGTAAAGCTGATCATTCAGAAAGGTCAGTCGGAAACTGAATCCGGGGAAGGCGTCAATGTCGCGTCCGGGATCCTCGTAATTGATCGGCCGCTTGTTGAAGAATGTGAACGGATACGGGTTCCACAGACACTCTTGATTCCAGAGCGGCGAACGGAGGGAGAAGTTGAGAAACTGCGTCGCGATACGTCTCTCCGATGCGGCGGCGGCGGCGAATACGAGCTGGTGGGTCTCGTCGCGCGGCCGGAGCGTCACTACGTGAGGCGCGAGCGAATACTCCAGAGTTCGAAGGCGTGTATCCCCGGGAACCGCCAGCAGTTTCTTGCCCTCGGCGGAGACTACGGCGACCGGACAACGTTCCGTGATTGAAAGCTGTTTGGTGAGAAGATTCAGATTCTTATCCGCCTGATCGATATCGCTACCGCCCTCGAATGCGCCGAGGATCTCGACCAAACGGTATGTACCCTCCAGTTCCGACTGATTTTCTACGGGGAACAGGCTCAGCACGTGTTCGCTCATAAGGAACCCTCCTCGCACATGCGCCGAAAGACGCAGTACTTGCAACTGTTGGGATTCTCGGCGAACGCGAATTCGGATAGATCCAGGTCGTCGTAGCGATGGGAGCCGCACAGGGAGCGGATTTCGTCGATACTCTGATAAATCCTGTCCTCGAGCTCGGCGAAATCGCTCTCGACCGGGAGGTGCCTGTGCACCTCGCCTTTCAAGAGCTGTACCTCGAACCTCTCGACGGACGAAGGGTTTGTGACTCGCCAACTTCCGCTCCGGCAAAGTAGCCAGGCGTAGAGTGCCGTTTGCAAATGCGCGTCGCTATCGGCGAGGCCGTCGTACGTTTTCCACTCGACGATCGTGGGCTCGCCAAATCCGCGAAAGAAAAGAAGGTCAACGCGTGCCTGTATGTTCACGTCGTCGAATTTAAAAGTTAACGGAATTTCGGCCCAATATTTTTGCCGACGGCTCGCATGGGCGAGCAGTTCGGTCATCGCGGAAAGATTACGAAAAGATGCTCGGATTTCCTCATGGATGCGGTCAATCTCCTCGGGCTTGACCACTCCGCCAGCCTCATGGATCGCGAGTGCACAATATTCGCGCGGGAAGGCTGACTTCGATAGCCCCTCCTCGCGGTACCTACGACCCGCTGAAAACTCGAACTGGCGAACGGCCATGCCGACCGCCTCGTCGCTTACGGAATCCCAGTCGACCCGCTCATTCCGCTCCCAGCGAGGGATGACGAAATGCTGTATCGCCTCGTGAACCACGAGGCCCCTCCAAAGCTCCAACGCCTTCACCTGCTTGAGAAGGAAGGCTTCGCGGCGGACCGGGGCCTTCTTCGCGTTGTGACAGGCCATGATCTCGCGGAAGTAATATTGCCGCTGGCACCTTCGGAAGCACTTGTCCGCGCTGAACGACCAGTCCAAGACCGCCTCCCACTCAGTCGGGGTTTCCCTTTTCGCGCTTCGCACGACGCTCTTCGAGCACATCAAGAAGCACTTCCCAATCGCCCGGCGAGGCGATTTCGCGCGCTCGCTCGATAAACCGCCTGGCCTGCGGACTGCCTGTAAGCTCCGCTATCTCCGGTGGCACCTTGTCGGCCGCCTGAAGAAGCTCGAGTGAATCCACGGCGAGTGCGTCGGCGAGGTCGCGGATTTTGTCCACTGACGGTGTGTATGGGACCTTACCGGTCTCAATTTTCGATAGGTAGGTAAAGCTCAACCCGGTCGCGTCCGCGAGGCCGCGAAGGGTCATCCCTTTGTTTTGCCTCAGCTCTCTCAGTCGTTCGCCAAAAGTCATGGAAACCCTCATTCGCCTCAAGAATTCACCGAGGCTCTAATCGAAGATTGTTATTCCGTGTTGACTTGAAGTCAACAGCAAAAACGTTTTTTTGTTACGCCCCCCAGGCAATCAATTGTTGAACAATTCGGCGAACCGCGCTAGCATCGGCGGATGGAGAATGAGCTTACCCAGGGCCGCGTGGCCATCATCGACGAGGAAGATTGGCCGATTGTCTCGGCCTTCAAGTGGTATGCCCATCACGATCAGGATGGGCGCTGGTACGCCTATGCTCGGCACATCCTTCGCGCCATGCGGCCCAAAGGAGGGACACCGGAGATGATCCACGAATTGACCGTCGGACACCTGGACCACGAGGCCCTTCGGGGACGGAGGGCTGTCGCGACCAGCCCCCTCGACCTTATTGTTCTCGACCAGGTGGCCGCCGAGTTCCCAGGCCTGAAGATCAGCCGCCGGGATGGCTACGTGGTCGTCCCCTGGCATGGCCGGGAAGACGCTGCGAGGGGCGAGGGATTCGCGGTTCGCATGCAAGCCCTGACTGGTTGCATGGTCGCCGACCGGCGGAATGGGCGGATCATCGACCTGGCCGTGAAGGTTCCGGCGGTCTGATGATTGTCAGCCCAGTTCGTCCGGATGAGAGAATGACCATCCGTTCGAATCCCAAGCCCATCAATGTCTCTTGGGTCACTCGGATCTTGCCGGCCGTCGCATGATCTCGACGACCTCGCCGTAGACTCCGCCCGCGACGACGTCCGGGGTATCGTGCTCGATGTCTGCCGACTTGCCGAGCTTGCTCGTCCACTTCCCGGTCGGCAATTGCCTGGATGCATGCGTGTAAAGCAGGTTGTTGCCGTAGATCGCGATCTTCTCGAATCCCGGTTCGGATTCCTCCCCGTCGCAGGATTCGAAGCCGAACGACTTGAACGCGGCTTCCAGGATGCCGATGCCGTAGTCGTCGGGGGGCGACTCGATTGGCCAGAAGACACCCGGTTGCCACCACCTCTCGGTGTCCTCGGCCGCCCAGGCGATGCAGTTGTAGTCGATCATCGCCGGGCTGGTGACCCGGTGGTTCTCGGGCGTCAGGCGGGGGAAATTCACGTCAGCTTCCATGGCCGATGACACCCTGACGTTCGCCCCACTGGACCCAGGCCTGGGCCATCAGGCGCACTTTGCCCATGTCATCGGGCGGGACGGGGTTCTGCTCGGTGATCGCTTCGAGGGCCCAGAACCACTGGTCCGGCTCGCGGCGCAACTCCTCGAGGATGAGGGGCACGACCGGAGTTCCCATCCCGATGATTCGCTGGTAGGGCTTGAGCATGGCCATCTGGGCCGAATTCGAGAGGTAGCGGGAATCCCGCTTCCATTCGGCGGCCAGCCGCTGGAATCGTTCCGCGACGCTCAGCCCTTCGGTCGCCGGTCGCGGCGGAGATGGAGTCTTCGACATGACCGTGCACTCCTTGCACGCGGACATCCGTCACGGGCGATTGCCCGAGCCTGGCCCCATTCTAACGCGGTGGGCCGAATGCCCCAAGACGGACCCGTGGGCGGAGAACCCCGCCCGAAATCTATCACAAATCTATCACAGCACTGCCCCTGCAAAGCCCATCGAATTCCCATGTATTCGCCCTGTTGATTTCGGCGTAACCCTTTGATAGAATGCACTTACAGCCCAAACGCCCTGTGTTTGAAGCGTACCCGAAGTGTGATAGATCTAGGTTCTCAGCCTAGGGACCGGGGTTCGAGTCCCCGTGGGGGTACTGATCACAGGGCAAGGGGCAGGACGAAAGTCCTGCCCCTTGCTCTGTGCGCCTCGAGGCTATCTAGCACAAATCCGAGTCATGACTTCTGACCAAAGGGTATTTTCCAGGGGATCCCTCGGGGTCACCCATGGGCCCCTCGACTTCAATTCGGGCTTTCGCCCAGTAGCCCACC
>NZ_JBTYIP020000030.1:0-128552 GCF_054877945.1 Singulisphaera rosea
AGTAGAGATTTCCGTCGGAGGTCCTGCTGTCGAACCAGATCTGAGCGGGCGAGGCGAGTGTGAAGGTGTAGTTCTTCTGCTGTCCTTGGCTTGCGATGGAGCCGGAGACGGCCGTGCCGAGGGTCAATGCGGCGGTGGCGTCGGTGACGGGTCGGACCGTGAACGCGAAGTCGGTTGTGAAGGAAGAGCTCGCGTAGGTGTATCCGTGGACGACAAGCGTGTATGTGCCGGTCGTGGGCAGCGTGAGCCGGCCCGAGTCGCTCTGCATTTGCCCGTTGTAGACTTGGACGCCGTAGCTGTCGTAGAGCGTCCAGTTGCCGGTGCTGCCGTTATTCGGGTCGTTGGGAGTGACGCCCGTGCTGTCGAGGTAGATCGTCGTTCCCGCAGTCCCCGAGAACGAGTAGAGCTGCGTCGAATTCGCCGGATTGAGGCTCCCGGTAACCGCCGTTCCTTGCGTAATCGGAGTGGCCGCGGCGAAGGAGAGCATGCTGAACGCGTAGGCTTCGCCTCCGGGGCCGCTTACCTGGAGCAAATAGGTCCCGGCCGGAAGCAGGCCAAGGTTTTGGTCATCCCAGGTGAAGTTGGCCCCGGAAATCACATTCCCGGTGGGTCCGCTCAGGCTCCAATTCAGGGATCCGTCGTACGTCTGGCTGTCGAACCAAAGGCGTGTGGCGGTCCCCAAGGTGAACTGATAGTTGGCGACGCCTCCCACGGGCACGACATCGCTCACCGGGGTGCCCAGGCCGATCGGCGTCCCGAGCGATCCGGGGGTGGAGTGGGATTGGAAATTGACCTGGAAGCTGACCGATGGTGCGAACGTATCGCTTAGGTGGCCGCCGACGATCAGTGTATACGTCCCGTTGAACGTGATCTGGACACCGCTGGCGTCGGTCTGCGCCTCGTTGCTGAAGACGAAATGGCCGTAGGGGTCGATGAGCGCCCAACCGGCCGGGTCGCCCGAAACCGAGAGGTTGTGGAAGAGGAGGTTATCGCCGGCCGTCCCGGTGAATTTGTAGAGCTTGTCCGAACTGGCCGGACTGAACGTGGTGCTGACGACGGCACCCGCGGGCGTGCCGGCCGTGCCGACGGTGATCGGGGTGGCGGCGGCGAAGTCGAGGAGGTTGAAGCTATAGCTGCCCGTATAGCCGCCGTTGCCGTTGATGGTCAGGGTGTACGTCGCGGCCGGGAGCAGGTCGGTAACCAAGTCGTCATAAGAGAATGGCCTCCCGCCGACGAGGTTCCCTTGGGGGCCGGTCAAGGACCAGTTCAAGTTGCCATCGTTGGTCTGGCTGTCGAAGAAGAGCCGGGTCGGAGCGGCCAGGGTGACGGTGTAATTTTTGGCTTGTCCGGGCACGGCGATACTGTCAGAGACCGGCGTATCGGTGGCCAACGAGATGGTGGTGTCATTCGTCGGCTGGACGTTGAAGGTGTAGTTGGTGGTGCCGGTGACGTTGAGGCCGCCCGACACGACGAGCGTGTAGGTGCCCGTGGTGGGGAGGGTGAGGCGGCCCGAATCCGAAGGGATCCAATTGCTGTAGACCTGGGCCCCGTACGAGTCGTAGAGGGTCCACGTGCCTCCATTTCCGTCCCCTCCGGTATTGGAGAAGGCGGTGTTGTCGAGGTAGATCGTGGATCCGGCCGTGCCCGAGAAGCTGTAAATATTGGTGGTGTCGGCGGGGGAGAGGGTGCCGCTGACCGGGGCTCCCGGGGTGATCGGGGCTGCCACGGCGCTCATGTCGAGGATCCGGACCGCGAAGGCTCCGGTCGCGTCGCTGCTGCCCGCGGAGACGGTTGCCGTGTAGGTCCCGGCGGGCTCGAGGCCGAGCGCCACGTCGTCATAGCCCAGGGGGCGAGACGTGACCAGCCCGTTGGGCCCGGTGATGCTGATGTTCAGCGCGCCGGAGTTCATCACGTTGTCCAACCAGAGACGTGTCGGGTTGGCGAGCGTGAAGTTGTAGGTCTGGACCTGCCCGGGGCTCGAGATGGCGCCGAAGAATCGGTTGTCGCCCGCGGGGGCGCTCATGACGACCCGCTCTTCGAGGGCTTCCACCAGGGCCAGGCCCTTGAGGTCGATTCGCCGATTCCGGGCCCGCGCCTTGGCCCGCTTGCGGGAACGCGCACGACCATCGGACAGGGAAAACTTGAGGCTCTTGAGCCAGTTGCTCGGTTGCATGGTCGTATATCCCTGGTGCTTGGCAAAGTGCGGGTGGAATCGAATCGGCTCGATGGACCGTTCGAGCGAATGCGACCGAATTTATGTATGGATGGAGAGCCTGGCCGGCTTGCGGAAGCCGGACCGTCGACCCGATGAGCGTGCGGCGATCGAACGGGGACGGACCACGACCGGTCTATCCCGAGGCGCGGCCCGACCGGCCCCGGCGAAGTCGCCCGGAGGTCGATTCTTGGGCTCTCGGATTGCCGGGGAGCGATACCCTCGCTCCCCTCGACGGCCCCAGCCTCGGGGCCTCATCAACCGGACGGTGTTAGCGATTCATGGTGCGAGATCATTCCTGTTGGGATCGTGGGTCTCAACATCGAGACGATCGACGAACCTGGCGAAAGACGCGCGGAGCGACGAGATCCTCGCGGGAACACCATTCACTCCTGGTGCCGCCCATCCCGTGATGACCGCTGCCAACGACTCATTTCGGACATATGATCTAGGTGCCGAGCGCACGGGCCCAAGACTAACGCCCTGGGATTCGCATTGCAAAGGGGAAAATCGGAATTTTTTGAAGATTGTCTCTTTGTGATGAAAATAATCACATGGTAGGAGGTGAATCATTGATCGTTTCCTTGTTTATCCCTCTTCCTGAGATTTCGTCGCCCGAAGCCACGGGGCGAACGACCCGATTTAGGTTAAAAAAGAACGTTTTGTGCTTTAAGGGTTTCTTTCGCCTCCTGAATTTCGCATGCAGTCGTGCACGCGAAACGGCCAGGCTTGGCGGCTTTTTGGTCATCTGGCTCTGATGAGTGCCGGCCACATGACATCTATCCTGCAACGAATTGGAATTCGTCACAGCCGAAATCATCGACAAGCCAATTTGATTGAGAGTTCGACGAAACGGCCTCACGGAGGTCATGGATATCGATTGATGAGGCCGTGTGCAGCGAAGAATCGGAAGGCGAAATGCGTGCGTGGGTGGGTGGCAGGTTGATTGGATGTGAGCGGTGTGAGTTTTCGTTCCCGGCAGGCTCGGGCCGAGTTCTATGCGAGGGGAGGGGAGAGAAAGGATTGGTCGGTGTGGGGGCCCCTCGCGCCGAGCCAGGCAACGGTTCGGCGCGAGAGGTCAGGGGCGATCAGCTCATCCTAAAGATAAATGAATTGGATACACCCGTGTTGCGCCCGCCGTTAGCCGTTCCACCATCGTCGATGAGCGAAAAGACATCGGTGCTGGTGTTGTCAGATTGGGTGTATTTGAGCTTCCCTGCGTTGATATCTGAGACGAGGATGATGAGGCCTTGGGTGACAGGCGTGCCGTCGAGAGTGAGCCCTCCGGCGTTCGATGAGTCGACGATCTTCACCCCAAGGAAGTTGTTCGCGGTGATGTCATAGGGGTCGGAAAAGCCGAAGTCTGCCGCAGTTAAGACATAGGTTGACCCCTTGGCGATCGTGAAGGCCTTGGAAACCCCAACGGGTGCGGAATTGACGGGCGTGACATTGATGGTGATAGTCTTGGAGATGGGGTCGGTGTCGACGCCGCCGTTGGCCGTGCCGCCGGAGTCGCGGACCTTGAAGCCGAAGCTGAAAGTGCCATTGGCGTTGCCCGGCGTGACTTTGAGCTCGCCTACGGAGAGCTCGAAGTGGTTAAGGTCCTCGCCCATTTGGATCCGTCCAAGGAAGAAGGTCAGGCCGGGGACCGCGGGCAAGCTGGTGATGGTCAAGTCGGTGAAGAAGTTTGCGAGGTTGTCGTTAGGGTCGGTGAAGCCGAAGTCGTTAATGCCGAAAGTATAAGTGGTGCCCTTGAGGATGGTCACGGTCTTGGTCGTGCCGACGGGGGCGTCGTTGACCCAGATGACGTTGAAGGTGATTTCCCGCGAACTGCTGGTATCGACTCCGCCGTTTGCGGTGCCGCCATCGTCGCGAACCTCGAAGTCGAACCCGAAAAACTCAGTTCCATTTGAGTAGCGATTGACCTGTGGCGTGAACTTGAGCTTGCCCGCGGCGATATCGACGGTGGTGATGACCTGTTCCCGGATGACCGGCGTGCCGTCGAGAGTGAGCGCGGAGTTCACGCTTGGGTTCCGGATGACGATGGAGGCGAAGTTGTTGGGGGGCGAGTCATAGGGGTCGGCGAAGCCGAAGTCGTCGACCCTGAGGGTGTAGGTGGAGTCCTCGAGCATCGTCACCCTATTGGACGTGCCGACGGGCGCGTGGTTGGCGGGTGTGACGTCGAACAAGGCGAAGGTCGAGCCGTTGGTACTCTAGCCCGTTGTGAGCGTGTTGGCGGAGGGGTTATTGACCGGTGTGACGTTGACGGTGAAGGCCTTGGGTGTGGGGTCGGTGTTGATGCCGCCGTTGGCCGTGCCGCCGTTGTCGCGAACCTGGAAGCTGAACTTGATGGAAGCGGCGCCGCTGGCGTTGGCCCGGGGCGTGAACTTGAGCTTGCCCGCGGCGATGTCGATGGTGGTGATGACCATGCCAGAGAAGACCGGCCCGCCGTCGAAGATGAGCCCCGGTTCGTTGGGTAGGTTCGAGACGACGATGTAGCCGAAGGCGTTGGCGGGGAAATCCTTCGGGTCGGAGAATCCGAAGTCGGTGACCTTGAAGGTGTAGGTGGAGCCCCGGAGCACGGTCACGGTCTTGGCCGTGCCGACGGGAGCGTCGTTGACCGAGGTGACATTGACATACATCGACCGCGGTACAGGGTCGGTGTTGACGCCGCCATTCGCGGTTCCACCGTTGTCGCGGACCTGGAAGCTGAACTTGATGGAGGCGGCGCCGTTGGTGTTGGCCGGTGGCGTGTACTTGAGCTTGCCTGCGGCGATGTCGATGGTGGTGATGACCTGTCCGGAGGTGAGCGGCGAGCCATTGAAGGTGAGCCCCGGGCTTGTCGGCAGGTTGGAGACGACGATGTAGCCGAAGGCGTTGTGCTCGACGGGGTCGGAGAAGCCGAAATCGGTGACCTTGAAGGTATAGGGGGTGTCTTCGAGCGTGGTCACGGTCTTGGCCGTGCCGACGGGCGCGTCGTTGACCGACGTGACGTTGACGTACATGGAGCGAGGGACGGGGTCGGTGTTGACGCCGCCGTTCGCGGTGCCGCCGTTGTCGCGGACCTGGAAGCTGAACTTGAAGTAGGCGGCGCCGTTGGCATTGGCAGGGGGCGTGTACTTGAGCTTGTTTGCGGCGATGTCGACGGTGGTGATGACCTGTCCCGACGCGAGCGGCGAGCCATTGTAGGTAAGCCCTGGGCTGGTGGGCAGGTTTGAGACGACGATGTAGCCGAAGGCGTTGTGGTCGACGGGGTCGGAGAATCCGAAGTCGGTGACCTTGAAGATATAGGGGGTGTCTTCGAGCGTGGTCACGGTCCTGGCCGTGCCGATGGGAGCGTCATTAACCGCTGTGACGGTGACGTACATCGACCGCGGGGTGGGGTCGGTATCGACGCCGCCGTTTGCGGTCCCGCCGTCGTCGCGGACCTGGAAGGAGAACTTGATGTAGGAGCCGCCGTTGGCGTTGGCCGGCGGCGTGAACTTGAGCTTACCGGCGGCGATGTCGGCGGCGGTGATAACCTGCCCCGAGGTGAGCGGTGCCCCGTTGAAGGTGAGCCCAGGGGTCGTGGGGAGGTTGGAGACGATGATAGAGGCGAAGTGGTTGGCCTGGAAGTCAGTGGGGTCAGAGAATCCGAAGTCGGCGACTTTGAATGTGTAAGGGGTGTCTTCGAGCGTGGTCACAGTCTTGGCCGTGCCGACTGGGGCGTCATTGACCGGCGTGACATTGATATTGATGTCGGTCGTTTGATTGTTGTCGGTGTCCTGCCCGCCGTTTGCGGTCCCGCCGTCATCGCGGACGCGGAAGTAGAATCCGGCGTAACTGAATCCGTTGGCGTTGGCCGGTGGCGTAAATTTGAGCTTGCCGGCGGCGATGTCGACGGTGCTGATGACCTGTCCCACGAAGATCGGCGTGCCGTCGAGAGTGACGGGAGAGTTTGGGCGTACGACGGTGATGAGAACGGCGGCGAAATTGTTGGGGGGCGAGTCATAGGGGTCGGTGAAGCCGAAGTCGTCTACGCTGAAAGTGTAGGAGGTGTCCTCGAGGATGGTGATCGACTTGTGATGGCCAACAGGGCGGCTGTTTTGGTCCGTGACGTCGAGCACGGCAAAGGTCGAGGCGCTGGCAATCGAACTCGTCTCGAGAGCGTTGGCGTGGACGTTGTTGGCCGGCGTGATGTTGACGGTCAGGACCTTGGGCGAAGGGTCGGTGTTGATGCCGCCGTTGGCCGTGCCGCCGTTGTCGCGGACCTGGAAGCTGAATTTGATGGAGGCTGCGCCGTTGGCGTTGGCCTGTGATGTGTACTTGAGCTTGCCCGCGGCGATGTCGTAGGTGGTGATGACCTGCCCGGCGGTCAGCGGCGTCCCGTTGAGGGTGAGCCCTGGGGTTGTGGGCAAGTTAGAGACGACGATATAGCCGAACGCATTGGCGGGTGAGTCGTTGGGGTCGGAGAATCCGAAGTCGTTGACGCCGAAGGTGTAGGAGGAGCCCTGGGCGATACTGACGGACTTGGAGGTGCCGAGCGGTGCGTCATTCACGGGAGTGACGGTGACGTACATCGACCGAGGGATGGGGTCGGTGTTGACGCCGCCGTTTGCGGTTCCGCCGTTGTCTCGGACCTGGAAGCTGAACTTGATGTAGGATCCGCCGCTGGCGTTGGCAGGTGGCGTGTACTTGAGCTTGCCCGCGGCGAGGTCGTAGGTGGTGATGACCTGCCCGTTGGTGAGTGGGGCCCCGCCCAAGGTGAGTCCGGGGGTGGTGGGCAGGTTGGAGACGACGATGTATCCGAAGGCGTTTGCGGGATTGTCGTTGGGGTCGGAGAATCCGAAGTCGGCGATGGTGAAGGTATAGGTGGAATCCTCGAGCATCGTCACGGTCTTGGCCGTGCCGACGGGCGCGTCGTTGACCGAAGTCACATTGACGGTGAAGGTCTTGGGCGTCGGATCGGTATTGATGCCACCATTAGCCGTGCCGCCGTTGTCGCGGACCTGGAAGGAGAACTTGATGGATGCGGCGCCGTTGGCGTTGGCCGGGGGCGTGTACTTGAGCTTGCCTGCGGCGATGTCGATGGTGGTGATGACCTGCCCGGCGGTGATGGGCGATCCGTTGAGAGTGAGGCCGGGGCTGGTGGGTAGATTGGAGACGACGATGTATCCGAAAGCGTTGGCAGGTGAGTCGTCGGGGTCGGAGAACCCGAAGTCGTTGACTCCGAAGGTGTAGGAGGAGTCTTCGAGGATGGTGACGGACTTGGGGGTGCCGACGGGCGCGTCGTTCACGGGGGTGACGGTGACGTACATCGACCGCGGGATGGGGTCGGTATCGACGCCGCCGTTTGCGGTCCCGTCGTTGTCGCGGACCTGGAAGGAGAACTTGATGTAGGAGCCGCCTGAGGCGTTGTGTGGCGGTGTGAATGTGAGCTTGCCTGCGGCGATGTCGGCGGTGGTGATGACCTGGCCTGAAGAGAGCGGCGATCCGTTGAGGGTGAGGCCCGGGCTCGTGGGCAGGTTGGAGACGACGATGGATCCGAAGTCGTTCAAGAGCCAGTCGTCGAGGTCGAAATAGCCGGTGTTGTTCGGGGGGACGTCATTGGGGTCGGCGAACCCGAAGTCGGAGACCTTGAAGGTATAGGTGGTGTCTTCAAGCATGGTGACGGTCTTGGCCGTCCCGACGGGCGCGTCATTGACGGGGGTGACGTTGACGTACATCACTCGCGAGGTGGGGTCGATATTGACGCCGCCGTTTGCGGTGCTCCCATCGTCCTGGATCCGGAAGGTGAAACTGCTGTAGAGGTCGGCGGCGCCGTTGGCGGCCGGCGTGTACTTGAACTTGCCTGCGGCGATGTCGGCCGCGGGGATGTAGGAACCCACGGCGACGGGGACGCCGTTGTTGGTGAGTGAGCCGGGCGCCGGCAGGGTCATGATCCTGACGGCGAGGAGGGAATTGGCCGGGACATCGCCGGGGTCGGTGAAGCCGAAGTCGCTGGTGGTGAAGGTGTAGGGGGTGTCTTCGAGGGTGGTCACCGTATTGTTCTTGCCGACGGGAGCGTCGCTCCTGGTGCTGCCGATGGCGCTGTTGATGTTGGCGAAGGTGGTGACCCTGGTGATCAGCTTCCCGGCGAGGTCGAGGACGAGGCCGACCTCGCTCGCGGAGTCGTCGAGGACAGCTCCGTCCGGGCCGCCGTCGAGGCTGAGGACGTTGGTGGCGGGGCCGGGCTTGAAGGTGTCGACGCCCGAGCCGCCCATGAGGTAGAGCTGCGGGTTGGCTCCGCTGTAGTTGAAGACGTCGTTGCCCGCGCCGCCGTCGACGGTGCGGTACCCGATCCCGACGAGCGAGGTCGTGACATTGCCGAGGGAGATCTGCGACGACGTAATCGAGAACGTGTCGGCCCCGGCCGTGCCGATGACGACGAGGGTGTCGGTCCCGCCCTGGCCGTTGATGGTGAGGGGCGTGGTCCCGGTCACGGTCCCCAGGAGATAGCCGTTCAAGTAGACGTCGCGCGTGTTCGCGTCGAGGAACCTGACGGAGAAGTCGTCATTGCCCGAAGTGCCCCAGGCTTGCACGGCGTTGTCGACAACCGGCCAAACGTTGAAGCTGAAGTTCGTTGTGCCCTGGGGGGACGAAGGATCGCCGAGAACGAGGGTGTAGTTCCCGGTCGCCGGGAGGGTCACTCGTCCGAGGTCATTATCCAGGAGGCCTGTCGCGATCGTCTTCCCGTAAGGGTCGAGGAGTTGCCAGGTAGGAGAGTAGAGGCTGGGATCCGTTGTGGACAAGGAGACTGAGTCGATGTAGACCACGCTGCCAGCCGCCGCCGAGAAGCGATAATAACCCGACGGGCTCGCGGTGGTCAGCGTCCCGGTTACGGTGCTTCCGAGCGTGATCGGCGTGGCGGTCGCGTCGAGGTCCACGAGATTGAACTGGAATGATCCTGTCGTGTTCCCGGAACCGAGGACGGTCAGAGTGTAGGTCCCAACGGGGAGCAAGCCGAGATCTCGGTCGCCGTAAGAGAAACTCCCGTTCGAGTGGATTGTCCACTGCGGTGCGGTCAGCTTCCAGGTCATGCCGCTGTTGGAAGCCTGGCTGTCGAACCAGACTTGGGTTGGGGCCGAAAGGGTGAAAGTGTAAGTCCGCTGTTGGTAGGGGCTGCTGATGCTATCCGAGACGGGTGTCCCGAGAGTCAGGGTAGAGGCGACGTCGGTGATTGGCGTGACGACGAAGGTGGCCGACGTCGAGCCGGTCGATCCGGCGTCCCCGGCGACGACGAGCGTATACGTGCCCGAGATGGTGAGCGTCAGCCGCCCGGAGGAGTTCGTCATACTCCCGGTGTTGCGTGCGTTGCCGAGTGGATCGATGAGGGTCCAGGTCGCGGCGTGCCCCTGAGAATCCACGGTGAAGAATGCGTTGTTGAGATAGATCGTCGTCCCAGCCGAGGCACTGAATTGGTAGAGGTTGGTCGAATCGGCCGGTGTCAAGTGGCTGTCGACGAGAGTGCCGATGGAGACCTGAGTCGCGGTGGCGAGATCGAGGAGATTGAAGGCGACGTTGTCGCCATTGTTGCCATTGACACGGAGCGAGTAGTTTCCGGCCGGAAGTAGCCCAAAGTTTGCGTCACCCGAGAGGAAAGCGCCTGACTTGACCATACCCTGGGCGCCGCTCAGGAGCCAGGAGAGCGAACTCGCGTCAGTCTGGGTGTCGAACCAAATTTGAGTGGGGCTTGCCAGGGTGAATAGGAATGTGCTCGACCCTGTGGCGGGGAGTGTGCTGCTCACGGGCGTGCCGAGCGTGATGGGAGTCCCGTCAGGAGCAGGGGGCTGGGTGTACGAGCCGAAGTTGATCTGGAACTGGAAGTTCGGAGGAGTGGACGCGTTCGATGCGTAGATTGCCAGCGTATAGGTGCCCGACGTGGGGGTGGTCACGTTATTGTAGTCCCCTTGCACGTATCCTGTCGAGATGACGTTATTGAGGGGATCGATGAGCTGCCAGGACGCGGCGAGATTAGTACCCTTGATCGTGTGGAATTGTAACGTTTCGCCCGCCGGGGCATCGAACTTGTAGAGTCTCGCGGAGTTGATGGAATTGAGTGTGTCGGAGACGACCTGCCCGATCGGGGTTGAGGAATTACCTGCAGTGATGGGAGTGGCGGAGGCAAGGTCGAGGAGGTTGAAGCCGAAGCTCCCGATCGTGTCATCCGAGTCTGAGGCCGTGAGGGTATACGTCGCGGCTGGCAGGAGCCCAATACTTTTGTCTGCCGAATTGAGGTTATTTGGGAGCGACACCACTCCTTGGGGACCTGCTAAGCTCCAGGAAAGACCAAATGCAGTCGTGAGCCCGTCGAAGAAGAGTTTGGTGGGTGCGTTTAGGGTGAAGGTGTAGTTGGCCTGCTGCCCAGGACTGGAGATGGCTCCCGAGACGGGGGTGCCGATAGTCAACACGGCGTTCGTGTCGGTGACGGGCCGGACATTGAAGGAATAGCTCGAGGTTCCGGTGGAATAGTAGTATCCCCCGGCGATCAAGGTATAGGTGCCCGTCAGGGGAAGCGTCACCCTGCCGCCGTCGACAGACAGGTAGTTTGTCGTGACCTGGATGCCGAGCGGGTCGAGGAGGAGCAGGGTGCCAATGGCTCCGTGTGGGTCTGTCGTCGAGGTCGAGAGACTGTCGAGGTAGATGACGTCGCCAGCGTTCCCGTTGAACTGGTACAGGTTAGATGAGGAGGCAGGATTGAGCGAACCGCTCACCGTGGACCCCGGCAAGATGGGAGTGGCCGCGGCGAAGTTCTGGAGATTGAAACTGAAGTCGCCCTGAGCGTTCTCGTAGCCGATCACGGTAATGGTGTAGGCCCCAGCCGGGAGCAGTCCGACGCCTTCATCATTCGAGTTGAAGGGCATATTGTAGTATATGGTACCCTGGGGACCGTTGATCGCCCAGTACAATAGCGTGGCACTCGAGCGGCCGTCGAGCCAGAGTCTCGCAGGCGAGTTCAGGGTGAAGGTGTAGTTCTTCTGCTGCCCAGGGCTGGAGATGGTCCCCGAAACGGGAGAGCCAAGGGTCAACGGGGTAGTCGTGTCGGTGATGGGCCGGACGTTGATGGTGTAGCTTGACGTCCCGGTGGCCGTGTTCGCCCCCTGAACAATCAGGGTGTAAATGCCCGTCTCGTCAAATGTCACCCGCCCCGAGACGGTGGTTTGGAATCCGCTGGTGACGGCGCTCCCGTCCGGTCTCAGGAGCGTCGGGGAGACGGTCCCTGTGCTCGAATCGGTGTTGGAGAAGGCGAGGGTATCGAAGTACACGGAGGAGCCGGCAACCCCGTTGAAGCGGTACAGGTTGGACGAGGAGGCGGGGTTGAGCGAGCCGCTGACGTTGGTGCCCAGCGTGATGGGCGTGGCTGCGGCGGCGTTCTGGAGGTTAAAGCTAAAGGCTCCCAGCGCGTCGCCGGAGGCCGAAACGGTCAGGGTGTAGGTCCCGGACGGCAGGGAGCCGAGGTCCAGGTCGCTTGAGACGAATTCACTGCTCCCATACCTGAGCGGGTTCTGCGGGCCACTGACGGTCCAGTACAGTTGACTGTTGTTCGTCCGGCTGTCGAACCAGAGTGTGGTGGACGTGCTGAGGGTGAAGGTATAGCTCTTCTTCTGCCCCGGAGTGGCGATGGAGTCCGAGACGGGAGTGCCAAGAGTCAACGCCGTGGTCGTGTCGGCGACGGAGCGGACGGTGAAGGAGTCGCTCGAGGTTCCGGTGGCGTTGAGGTCACCCTGGAGAACGAGAGTGTAGACACCCGTCGTCGGGAGGGTGATGCGGCCGGAATCTGTCGCGAGTGCCCCACTGAAGACCTGAGTGCCGTACGGGCCGATGAGCGTCCACGTCCCCGAGCGTCCGCCGGGATCGGTCGTCGTGAAAGCGGTATTGTCGAGGAAGATGACGTCGCCAGCGTTGCCGCTGATGCGGAAGAGGTCCGTGGAGTTCGCTGGGTTGAGCGAGCTGGTGATGTTCTGCCCTGCCGCGATGGATGTTGCTGCGGCGAAGTCATGGAGGGTGAACGCGTAGGATGCGGCCTGAGTGCTCTTGATCTGGAGGGAGTACGTGCCCACCGGGAGTAGCCCGAGGTTTTGATCGCCCTGGCTGAAGGATCGGAAATCGCTGATCACGCCCTCTGGCCCTGAGAGGGACCAGGTGGTCGACGCGGCATCCGAGGTCTGGGAGAGAATGTCGAGCCAGAGGCGGGTCGGCGTGCTGAGGGTGAATCGATAGTTGGCCTGCGAATTCGCTGCGAGTGAGCCGGTGACCGGAGTGCCGGGCACGATCGCCGTCCCGACGATGGCCGGGGGAATGGTGTGCGACTCGAAATTGACCCGGAAGCTATAGGAGGGGGCGACGTTACTCTGCAGCGACCCGCTGATGACCAGCGTGTAGGCCCCGTCGACGGGCAAGGTCACGTGGGGGACGTCAGATCCTGCGTCCGTGTTGAAGAGGACGTTGCCGTAGGGATCGATGAGTTCCCATCTCGGGTATCCGGTGAGACTGAGGTTGTCGAAGAAAAGCGAGTCGCCCGCGTTGCCGTTGATTTTGTAGAGGTTCGTGGAGCCGATGGGGTTGAGGTTGCCGGAGACGAGCTGTCCCGTTGGGGTGGCCGAGCTTCCCACGGTGATGGGCGTGGCCGTGGCGAGATCGCGGAGGTTGAATTCGAGGCTGCCCAGGGCGCCTTCCGAGCCGGAGACCGTCAATGTGTAGGTCGCGGCCGGGAGTAGGCCGAGGAGTCTGTCCTGGGTGTTGTTGAGCGAGACGTTTGTGACCGCGCCTGGTGGCCCTTGGAGGTTCCAGATCAGGTCTCCGCTCCGCGCCCGGACGTCGAGGAGTAGCCGCGTGGGCGAGTTGAGCGTGAAGGTGTAGTTGTTCTGCTGCCCCGGGCTCGTGATGCTGCTCGTGACCGGAGTGTTGAGGCTCAAGGCCGCATTGCCGTCGGTGATGGGAAGGACCCGGAGCTGGTAGGTTGCCGTGCCGACGGAATTCTCCAGGCCGCCGATGGCGATGGTGTAGGTCCCGTTCGTCGGCAGTGTCACCCGATTTGCGGGTGCCTGGATGCTCTGGCTCCAAACGGTGGTCCCGTCGGGACCGATGAGCGTGGTTACGCCGTAGAAGGTGTTGGGGGTCGTGTTGCTCGACCAGGTGGCGTCGAGGAACACCGAAGACCCCGCGGTCCCCGAGAACTGGTAGAGGTTGGACGACACGGCCGGGGTGAGCGAACCCCCGACGGTCGTCCCCGGGGTGATCGGCGTCGACGCGGCGGCCGTGTCCATGATCCGGAAGTCGAAGGACCCCGTGTCGCTGCCCTGGCCGGCGACGGTGATCGTGTAAGTCCCGGCCGCGAACCGGCCCAGGGCATCATCAGCCTGATAGAAGAACTCAGAGTCGATATCGCCTTGCGGGCCGGAGAGCGTCCATCTCAGGTCGGGTGAGCTTCCGACGTCATCGAACCAAAGGTTGGTGGACGTCGCGAGGTTGAGCTGGAACGTATCGACCTGGCCCGGGACTGCGATCGCGCCGAAGAAATGATTGTCGCCGGGCGAGGCACTCAGGACGAGGCGCCGCTCGAGGGCTTCCCAATTGGATAGACCATTCCACGACTTGGCTATGGCTCGGGACCGACGCTTGGCCCGTATGCGAGCCGAGGGACGGCGGTCGGTCGAGGCGGAGCGCAGGCCCTTGATCCAATCGATGGGTCGCATGGTGTCTAATCTCAAAAGGGGAAAGCCTGGTTCGCTTGATTTTTCTTAGCGGACGCCGTCGGTCCTGTCGCGCCGATGGCGTTGATGGAAGGGTGGGGCATGGTCGGCGCACAGAGATGAGGTCGCCCTCGGGCGCCTTCGTTGCCCGGAACGTGGCCCATCACTCTCCGGACTCGGGGATGATCCCGGGCTGCGGACCATTCCCGAATAGGCCCGGTATTTCGGCCGACTGAGAGGCCGAGCGTGCACCTTGCGTGGGTGCCCGGTCGAACGTCGGCCCACTCCGCCCCGGCTCCCGACGCCTGTGGCCCCTCTCGCGAGATCGCTGGCATCTCGCGAGGCACATCTCTCCGTCGAGATCTTCGTCTTCTCCGACTGCGCCTCTCGACGGGCGAATGGCCCGTCGCCGGGATCCCTCTCCCGGCTTTCGCCGCCCACGACACCGGGCTGACACGGGCGTTTTAATCGTACGGATGCATACGTCTCATTGTTCTTTCCTCTACGGAATTAATACACTAGCGAGGTGAACAGGAAAGTGCAAACAAGAAATCGGCGAAAAAGGCAGCTCGTGAGGATCGGGCAAGATCGGTCAGGCCGGGGAATGAGGAGGCTCGATTTTAGTGCTTGCAAGCCAACATGATAGGGTGAGTGTCGGCCATGGTCGCGGGTTTCGTGTCCGGGGCGGAGCCTGGTGCGGGAATGTCACTTCCGGGCCTTGGCCGTTCGAAAAAACGTCTTCACCCCAGACCGTACGGTCGAGGATGCATTTCATCGTCCGTGGAGCGGATGTCCAGGAGCTCGTCCTGGGTCGTACGGCTTCACGTCCTGAATCCTGAGCACCCGAATGGGGATTCCTCTTCCCGTTTCTGAAGCGGGAATGAGGCTGGTTCGCCTGGTTTCCGGCCCAAATCCACGCTGGGAGAGGGATTCCTCATCATTCCTATCAATTTGGCCGAAGATTATCTTGACTAAGTCAGTCAAAAAACATAATCTTCGTCTGTCGACACGGCAACGAGGCTCGTGTCTCGAGGCGATGCCCGAGCCATTTGTGGCGAGGGGTGTCGTGTGGTCGGGGATGGTGGCGGAGAGGATTGTTGACCGGCCCGCCGGGACCGTCCCCCAGGATTCTTGAGAGAGAACGCGGCCATGATCTCGATCGAAGGTCTCATCTCGAGGCGAGGTATCTCCACGTCCATCGGGTGGCTTGGCCTGGGGGCCCTGGTCGCGGTCGCCGGTTGCGGCGAGTCGCGTCCCTCGATCGGGCCGATCTTCGCCGTCAAGGGGAAGGTCTTGCTGGCCAACGGCAAGCCATTGAAGAGTGGACATATTTATTTCGAGCGGGCGGATGGCCTCTCCACCTCCCACGGCGCGATCGGCCCCGACGGCGAGTATTCGTTGCAGACCGGGGCGGAAGGCGAAGGGGCTCCTCCCGGAAATTACAAGATCCGGCTCGAGCCCGGCGATGCCTCGGCCTACTCGAACAAGCGGAAGGGGGGCAAGGCCATGCCGTTCCCCAAGCGATATCTCGATGAAGACAATTCGGCGTTGACGGCCATCGTCAAGGCTGAGCCCAACACGCTGGAACCGTTCCGGTTGAAGTGAGCGGTCCGTAACGGTTTCTGAAATTCCCCCCCGCAGCCGCCAGACTCCGATATTTTCTGATTCGTTCTTGAAAGGATGTTAGATGCTTTCGCGAAGGAAGACGACGCAGTCCTCTGTGGGTGGGTTCACGCTGATCGAGCTCCTCGTGGTGATCGCCATCATCGCCGTCCTGATCGCCCTGCTATTGCCGGCGGTTCAGTCGGCCCGCGAGGCCGCCCGTCGCGCCCAGTGCACGAACAATCTCAAGCAGATCGGCCTGGCTCTCCACAACTACGAGAGCAGCAACAGCGCCTTCCCCCCGTCGGGCAAGTCGATCGACCTGACCCAGTCGCCGCCGGCGGTGGTGTTCGTCGACGGGGGTTGGAGCACCTCGGCTCGCCTCTTGACGAACATGGAGGGCGGGAACCTCTACAATTCGTTCAACTTCACCGTCGAATACAACGACGCCAGTGGCTGCAACTACACCGGCACCTCGGCGGCGGTGAGCGTCTTCATCTGCCCGTCGTCCGCCCGGTCGGCGACCCGCGACACGGCCTCCGCCGACCCCAATGCCTCGCCGTATGAGAAGACAACCACGGCCGGCTACGGCTACATGGACTATGCACCGTCGGTCTATACGGACATCTATGTCGTCAACGGTGTCGCGACGCCGGGCGGTAGTGTCACGAATAGCAAGGCGACGGAAGTCGTCCCCTATCGCAACGCGAACACCTCGGTCGCGGGCCTGCTCAAGAACGGCAAGACCGCGATTGGCGAGATCACCGATGGGACGAGCAACACGATCGCCTACATCGAGTGCGCCGGGCGCGACGAGAAGTACATCAGCCAGTATGCCGAGGGCCTGTATTCCACCGGCCAACGCGGCCAAGGGCCCGCGGGCGGGCTGTCGCTGACCGTGCCGCACCGCTACTGGCGATGGGCGGACCCGGGCAATGCGTTCGGGACTTCGGGGAAGCCGAACAACAAGGCCAATGTCCAGTTCGTCCACGAGCAGTCGAGCTGGCCCGCGTGGGGCTCGTTCTCGGCGGGCAAGCAGGGCGGGGCCAATGAGGAGCCGGCCTCGTTCCACCCGGGCGGCGTCAACGCCCTCTTCGGCGACGGTTCGGTCCGGTTCCTCAAGGATACGATCAACCTCGCGGCCTTCCGCGGGATCCTGAGCCTGAACGGCGGCGAAGTCGTCTCCGCCGACTCGTTCTGAGCCCGGGGAGGCTCTCCATCCCCGCCGGCTTTGCGAATCCAAGGCCCGGGGTCGATCGCAGGGATCGACCTCGGGCCGCTTCGTTTCCGCTCGAAGCCCCGAACGTTGAGAGAGCCGCCCATGAAACTCTCCGCGAAGGCTGAATATGCGTGTCTCGCCGTCATCGCCCTGGCCCGTCATCACCAGGACGAGCAGCCGGTCCGGGCCCGGGTCATCGCCGAAGGCTATCACATCCCCGAGAACTACCTGGCGCAGATCCTCCTCCAGTTGAAGGCGGCGGGCCTGGTCTTCAGCACCCGAGGCGCGTCGGGCGGCTATCGCCTCGCCAGGGACGCCGCGTCGATCTCGCTTGGCGAGGTCCTGATCGCAATCGAAGGCCCGCAGGAGTCGCCCAGGGACGAGTCCCAGGGGCTCGCGGCCCAGGTCCTCGCCTCGGTCATGGAGCACCTCCGCGCCGCCGAACGCGCCGTGCTCGACCGCACCTCGATGGCACAACTCGCCGACCGCTCCGCACCCCACGAGTGGGTCATCTGAGAGGCTCCCGTCGACGAACCGAGCGGCCCCCGCCTCGCCCCTCTCCTCTTGGCGAACCCCTTGGCCGCCTCTCCTCGGCTCCTCGACCTCTCGCAAGTCCGGGTTTCGGCGATGGCCGTCGACCGAAACGTCGAGTCCTCTTCGCCAATGCGTCCAAACGCTCGCCTGACGGTGCGCGAGGATCATGACCTCTGGGGATCCGGGGCGCTGCTGCGTTCCGACCCGGCCACCCGCCGAAAGGCGGCGGCCGCGACGCGGTTTGACGGGACCTTTTACAAAAGTCAGAAGAAGTGGGGCGGCGTCCTTTCCTGGACACCTTGAGGCGGGTACGATGATCATTGTGCGGACGAGCGCGAAGGGCCGCGCCGGATCCTGAGTCATTTGGGGGAAGTCGTCATGGAAAGCCGGCGAGGCGTGTGGACCTGGGCGAGGTTGACGGCCGTGACGGTCGCGGTGGCCCTGGCGACCGTGGGGGTCTCCTCGGCGCAAAACCCGCCGGCCAAGGGAAAAGTGACGGGCAAAGGGGCCCGCGGCAAGGGGCGTGAGAAGGGCGAAGTGCTGAAGAAGGGGGGGCCGAATGCCGTCGACCCGCTCGAAAACGAGGGGCTCGATGCGCTCGACAAGATGGCCGCGGATGCGAAGGTCCACTACCGGCTCAAGCTGAAGTCGGTCGACGGCGCCCCGCTGGCGATCACGTACTATCCGGCCTTTCCGACCAGGCAAGGCACCAGCGCCCCGGTCCTGTTCATGATCCATGAGAAGGACCGGTCCGGGAAGGACTTCGAGGACCCGATCAGCGAGTTGAAGGACCAGGGCTTCGCCTCGCACATGCAGGACCTCGGCTATGCGGTTTTGCTCCTCGACCTGAGGGGGCAGGGGGCGAACGCTCGGCGGGCGCTCAGTGCTCAGGACTGGCGGATGATGGTGGACGACCTCCAGGCGGCCTACCAGTTCCTGGTCGATCGCCACAACCGGGGCAAGCTCAACCTCGCGAAGCTCGGGGTGATCGCGCTGGGCGAGGGGGCGAACCTCGCCGCGGCCTGGGCGCACCTGCCCGGTGGCGCCGTCTCGAGCGAGGGGAGGACCAGCGACCTCTGCGCCATGGTCCTGATCTCTCCGCTGGCCGATGGCGAAGGGTTCCTGCTCCGGCAGGTGATGGGTTCGCTCGCGCCTCGAGTCCCGCTCCTGCTCATGGCCGGCGAGCGCGACGCCGTCTCCGCCAACCCCGTGCGGAGCGTGCGCACGGTCGTCGAGCGGAACCGCTTGAACCGCGTCGAGCTCTTCCCCTCGTCGCTCCACGGCTACAAGCTCCTCCGGCTCGAGCCGAAGGTCACGTCCGACATCAGCAAGTTCCTCGAGGGAACGGTCAAGCTCAAGGCCCTGGAGTGGGAGCCTCGCTACAACATGACCCCCGTGCAATACGGGGAGATCCAACTCGTCCGCCCGAAGGCCCAGGACGCCGCGAAGAAGAAAGCCGCCGAGCCGGAGAAGGCGAAGGCCAAAGAGAAGGAAGCGGATCCCGCCAAGGACGAGGCCGAGCCCGCGAAGAAGAAGGGGGAGGCCGAGCCGGCCGAGAAGAAGGGGACTCCCGAGTAGTCATTCGGGCGGTCCCGGATCCGACGTCGATCTCCCTCCATCGCTTCCCCATGCCCGAGGCGGGGGAGGTTCCCGAAACCCACGGAAGAGGCCCGGAGAACGGAGACGGTCAGCCATGGAGTTCCTGTCGGAAGACGTATCCTACCTGGCCGGCGGGCTCGCGATCGTGGGGGGGATCTTCGTGATCCTGCTCCGGAGCACGCAGCAAGGCAAGTATCTCATCTGGGCGGCGTCCGCCTTCGGGCTGGCGGCGCTCGCGATCGTGGTCGAGACCTTCTGGGTCACGGACACGGAGCGGATCGAAGACGTTGTGTACAAGCTTCGCGACGCGGTCGCGGCCTCCGACCCGCCCAAGGTCTTCGCGGAGCTGACCCCGGACGCCGAGTACGGACAGCAGCAGCACACGATCTGGGGAGAGGCGGCGCGGAACTTCATCGCGCTGCATTTGCGGGGGGCGCACTTCGACTTCCTGCGGATCACCCATCTCGAGGCGAACGCCGGTCGGCAGTCGGGGCGGGGGAGTGCGGTCTTCCGGGTCCTGGCCGGGGGGAGTTATCAGCCGCCGATATCGAACGTGACCTACAACTTCGGCACGACCAACCTCGACTTCTCGCTGGGGTTCCAGGAGGTCGAGCCGAAGGTGTGGAAGGTCGACCGGATCACCGTGACTCGGTTCCCGACCGACCTCCCGTCGCCCGGCGGCGGCCCGCCGAGGCCCCAGCCGAAGCCTCAAGGGCGCTACGAACGCCGGTTCATGCGGTTCCCGCACCGATCGGGGATCGCCCCGCTCACGGCGCCCCCGTCGCACCCCCCTGCGTCTGGGGTTGCCCCTTACGATCGGGATATTCCAGGACGATGAGCTTGTGCTCCTTTTCGTCGTACCCGTACTCCTGGTAATACGGGAGTGTGGGTAGGGCGATGCCGTCGGGCTTGCCGACCTTGAGGACCTCGTCGCGGAACTCTTCGTAGTTCTTGGGGTAGGCACCGTGCTCGGCCTGGTAGAGGTCGATCGCGTGCTTGACGTTCAGGGCGGCGGTCTGGCTCACAGCAACGACGTAGGCGTTGCCGGAGAGCGTGAGCGGGTCCTTGGCGGTGATCCTGCCAGGGGCGACTCGGGCGCCGTTCTGGAGCTCTGTGTCGGCATTGCGGACGTCCTGGGTCCGCTTGCCGAGGATCTCTCGCGTCGGTGCCGGCTCCGGGTTCTCGACCGGCGCCGGGGCCGCTTGCTGGGCGGCTCCTGGCGGCTTGGGGAGGTGCCGGGGCTGCTGCCCACAGCCGGCGGCGAGCAGGAGGCAGGGGACGGCGACGAGCCGGGCGGCTCGCGATCGCGATCGGGGACTCATCGAGGTCACTCCTTACTTCTCCACGCGTCCGGTGGCCCCCGTCCAGTCCCAACGGCCGACCTCGTCGAGCAGGTCGTGACGCGTCAGGTCGAAGTGGAGCGGGGTGACGGTGATGTAGCCCTCGCACAGGCTCGTGACGTCGGTCTCGGGGCCTTCGAGGTGGAACGGCGGGTTGTAGGTCATCCAGTAGTAAGTTCGCCCTCGCGGATCTTGCCGGCGCTCGAAGCCCTCGCCGTAGCGTCCCAGGCCCATCGGCACGACGCGCACCCCCTTGGGTTCGCCTCGCGAGTGCGCGGGGAGGTTGATGTTGTAGAGCGAGCCGTTGGGGGGCCGATTCGCCAGGATCCGCTGGATCACCCGCACGGCGTGCTTCGCCGCGTGGGGGTAGTCGAAGTGTTCGGCCAATTCGAGCGAGACGGCGACGCTCGTGATCTTGAAGAAGGCGCCCTCGATCGCCGCGGCCACCGTCCCGGAGTAGAGGACGTTGATCCCCGCGTTCGACCCCGAGTTGATCCCCGAGACGATGAGGTCCGGGGGCCTGGACATCAGCTCGCAGATCCCGAGCTTGACGCTATCGGCCGGGCTCCCCTCGACCATCCAGCCGAGGGTCGAGCCGTCGTCGTCGTCCACCTGCTTGACGACCAGGGGGTTGAGCAGCGTGATCGAGTGACCCACGCCGCTCTGCTCCATCGCGGGAGCGATCACGGTCACCTCGCCCAGCTTCAGGAGCTCCTTGCGCAGGGCCCGCAAGCCGGGGGCGAAGACGCCGTCGTCGTTGGTCAGCAAGATATGCACGATTCGGCCACCGAGGAAGGGCCATACCGGAGCCTGGGAGCACGCCGAATCCGACCGGCCCGTTCCGGTTCGGGCCGGCCGAAGGCGATCGTAACGGGCCGGGAGGACCAGCGTCAACCGACCAACCACGCCGATCGCCACCAGGCACTTGTCTCGCGGGCTCTTCACCACAAAAGCACGAAGGCACAACGGGGAAGGCCTCGAGAGAACGATTCCCCCCGGAATTCTTTATGCTTTGGTGCCTTTGTGGTGAGTCTCCGACCGAGTCGACCGGAGAGGGCTTGGTTGTCTCAAGCGAACGAGTGGCAAAAGCAAGGAGACGGTGACGCGTCCGTTGGAGAGGGGACGGCATGGTCGGCGCCAGAAACCCGGCTTTGAAGAAAAAGCCGGGTTTCGAAAGCGGGGAGTCAGTGGGCGAGGGCGGCCTCGGCGGCGAGGATTGGTTCGATGAGGGATTGGACCTCGGTTTCCTCGGCGGCGGTCAGTCGGCGCTGGGGAGGGCGGGGGGGGCCGAAGTCTCGGCCGGTCAGGCGCAACGCGACCTTGAGCATGCTGATGTTGTAGGAGTCGCCGGAGCGGGCCCGGTAGTCCTCGATCGGCCGGAGGATGCGGAGGATCTCCATCGCCCGGGCGAAGTCCCCGGCCGCGAGCGCGGCATGCATCGCCAGGGTCAAGCGAGGGCACAGGTTCCCCGCCCCCGAGGTATACCCTTTCGCCCCGGCCAGGTGGAAGGCCGGCGCGAACCGTTCGGCCGTGCCGCAGTAGACTCCGACGCGGTCGCCGAACGTCCCGATGAACCGGGTGACGGCGTCGACGTCGTTGACTGCGTACTTCACCCCCGCGAGCTTCCCTGCCGTGGCCAACTCGCCGAGCAATGCGTCGCCGGGGACGGGCCCCTTCTTGTACGCCAGGAACGGGAGCGGGAGCCGGTCCATCAACGCGAGGAAATAGTCGCGCATCCCGGCGTCGCAGAGGTAAGGGTGGACGGGGGGCATGACGAGTATCGCATCGGCGCCGGCCTCGATCGCGCCTCGGCCGATCGCGAGCGCATGCGCGACCCCGAACCCGACCGGCGCGATCACCGTCGCGTCCTCGCCGATGGCCTCGCGGACCGCCCTGACGCACGAGACCACCTCGCTCGCCGACAACGAGTGGAACTCGCCCGTCCCCGCCCCCGGCAGGAAGACCCGGATCCCCGCCTCGTAGAGCGACCGGGCAAAGACGCCGAGGGCCTCCGGGACGACATGCCCCCCGTCTTCCGAAAAAGGCGTCAAGGGAACGAGCTGGACCGTGGACAGGCGAGCGAGCTCGAAGCTCATCGGGGTGTCTCCGGGGGGCTTTTCAACGAGACGGCGGTGAGGCCTCCCGTTATCCTCGAAGCGTGAGCCGAAGGCCAGGGGTTTGGTTGTCCTGCCCCTTGTCCAGGGAGGAGACGGCCTGTTCTCCTCGCCGCAAGGGTATCGACGATTTATTAGTTGTTTGTGTGGAAAATTACAAAATGCATTGATAATATGTGATCGAGGCTCGGGTCGAGTGATTGCCGCTCGGGTCCGAGCCGCCCGAGTGCGGGAGGTGGGAATGCCAGGTTGTGCGGTCCATCTTGAGATTGCGGGGAGGCTGTTGCGCGGCTGGTGTGAACGCCCCGATGGTCGACCGTTCGAGGCCGACGACCCTGCCTGCCAGCGAGCGTTCTTGTTCGGGAGCCTTGGGCCCGACCTGGGCTACCTACCCATCGGCGACCCGCTCCTCGCCGACCTCGCTCATTGCGTGCGGCCCTCTCAACTCGCTCGGAACATGCTCGGGCTCGCCTGCAACGAAGCCGGACGCGCGCTGGCCTGGGGCTGGATCACCCATGTTGTTGCCGATGTGGCGATCCATCCGCTGATCAACGAGGCGGCCGCCGAGCAGTGCCGAGGAGGCCGCCTACCCCCAATGTCCTATGTCGACGACCCACTCCTGCACATACGCGTCGAACAGGGCCTCGACGCGTATCTGCCCGGACACGCGGATTGGCCGGATTCCGTGGTCTGCACACCGTTCTCCCCGGACGCCCAGGCCGCCACGCTGATTGCCGCGGCTTACAGAGACACCTACGGATTCACGCCCTCGCCGCTTCGCCTGCGGCTTGCGAACCGAATCTCGCCCTGGTTTTTCAATTTTCAGATCGTCAATGGCCGGGTCGTCTCGGGCAAGCCGGTCCCCGCGGCTTGGCGCTGGATACATGGCCGAGCCACTGGGGTGGCCCGACGATTCGGCCAGAACGAGGCCATCGAGGCCTTCATGAACCCTCTGTGTCCACCCGACTGGTTGCTCGACGAGGCGGCCGCTGCGGTCGATACCGTCGTTACCGCCTTCCCCGCCCGGTGTTCCTCAGAATTCGGGGACTACCCTGACTATAACTTGGACACCGGACGAATCGATTCGAACCCACCTGTGTACCCGCTGACGCTCTCAACGTTGCGACAGCTTGACCACCGTCTGGAGGTACGGCGATGGTCGCTTTGCAGTCGACGCTAGCACGCTTCACGGATGCGTTGCCTACGTAAAGAACCTGGCTTTGACGAAGAAGCCGGGTTTTCGAAGGGGCAGGGGAGTCGCCCCGGCGTTTCCTGGGATGACGGCCCCTTGCATGGGGCCGGATCAGGACGTCTAATGGTCGGAAGTGTGACAGATGTCCCAGGGCCGATTCGGATCCAGACGATGAGTGTCGGGCCATTCCTGAAGCGTGAGATCGTGGTCTCGGCGCGACGCGGGGCGGCGACGTCGGAGCGCCGGGCGGCGGTGATCTTGATGTCGGTGGTGTTAGGGGGGTGGGTGTTCGCCTGGGATTGGAATGGGTGGGACCGGTCGTCGGTGAGAGGGGCGTCGAAGTTCGCGCGGTCGGTTTTTGGATGGTCTGTCGGGGTGCAGACGCTCCTGGGGTTGGGGTTCGTGCTGACGGTGGTCGCGTCGGGGATCCCGTCGGAGCGAGACCGTAAGAGCCTCGATTCGCTGCTGGCGACGAGGTTGAGCGCCGCGGACGTGGTCCTGGGGACGATGGCGGCGGGGTTATTGCGGTGCGTCAATGGGCTGGCGGCCCTGGCGCCGGTCGTCACGCTGTTGGTCGTGCTCGGGGGGATCGACCCGAGGTTGGTTGGGTTGGCGGCGTTGGGGATTGCCTCGACGGCGGTGACGCTGGCGTCGATCTCGGTCGCCGTGTCGGCATTTGCACGATCGAGGGTGCGGGCGGAGTCGCAGGCGGTTGCGCTGATGATGGCGTGGCTCTGCCTGCCCGCGTTTCTCCTGATGATCCTGCCCAAACTCTGGCCGGCGGCCGTGTCCTGGGTGGCCCCGGTCGCGGTCCGGGTCCTCGACAGCAGCCCAATGGTGGTGGTGTTGTCGTTGGCGGGCGTGATCCCGCGCGGGTCGTTGGTCGAGGTCGTGCTGAGGATGGTCGCGATGCAGGCGATGGCCTCGACATTCCTCGTGATCTGGGCGATCGCGAGGCTCAGGCCGGCCTCACGCGCCGTCTACGACGTGGAGGGACGGATCGCGTTCTGGCGTTCGCAGCAACGTCGCTGGTGGAGGCGTCGAGCTTGCGGCGAGGACCCCGTGCTTTGGCGTGAGATGCAGTCGCGACGGCGGTCGGGGCTCGTCGGGACGCTGGTGGATACGGCGATCCATATTGTGTGGGTTGGGCTGCTCGCATACGTGGTCTCGTGGGTCGCACTGCCGGCTTTCGCCGAGCTTACCGGCGTTGGCTATCGCCCCGCGCCCGCCGGCTCGAGGCTGCCGGAATTGAACCCGGTGACGCAGATCCTCGTCGGCAAGTGGGTGGGGGCGGCGTCGGCACCTGCGCCCGGCCAGGCTCGACTGGAGTTCAACCTCGTCCTGCGTCACCTGACGGCGATCCTCGACGTGATCTATATCCTCGGTCTCGGGATCGCCGCGGCGGACAGCGTGTCGGTCGAGCGCGAGCGGGAGACCTGGCTGGGGCTGATCGCGACTCCGTTGTCGGGCTGGGAGATCCTCCGCGCCAAGATCCTCGGGGCGATCTGGAGGACCCGGGGGCTCGCGATTCTGGTCATTGTCCTCTGGAGCGTCGGGCTCCTCGCGGGTGCCTTGCATCCGATCGGGTTCCTGGCCGCGCTCTGGGGGATGGTCGCCTCGACCGGGTTCATCGCGACGGCGGGAGTCGCCGCGTCGTTGTGGTCGCGAGACCGAGAGCAGGCGTCTTCGAGGTCCGTCGGTACGATCCTCCTCTGGATGGGGTTGGGGGTGGTGCCCTTCCAGTGGCCGGTGTCGGGCGCCGCGATCCTGGCCGTGTCCACGGGCCCCGTCCAGACCTGGGTGTCGTTGCTTTCCTATGAGGATGTGCGCGATCTGACCCATGCGTTGCCGGTCGCGCCGTTCGCCATGATCGGCATTCGGGGCGTGGGATGGTCTTGGATCCTCCTGGCCGCCTGGCTGGTGAGCACCCTGGCGCACGCGGTCGGGGCCGTCCTCCTGGCGAGGGCCGCCGTCCTCGGGTTCGATGCCGCGGTCGGTCGTCCGCTCTTGCCCCGAGGTCGAACGGACGAAGCCAGCGAGCGAGAAGAATTCGGGACCCGAGGGGCAAGTGGCCGAGCTTCTGGGGTTGCGAACATCGCCGTAGGGATCGAGGATTGAGCGAGTTCGGATCCTCTCGGCAACGGAGGGCAGCGGTGATGAACCGTCGGAAGATCTTCAAGCGAGTCGCGGGGATCGCGCTCGGCGTCGGGACGGTCGGGGCGGCGTATCCGTTCCTGGAGGCCAAGTGGTGTCGGGTGCGCCGGGCGATCGTGGGTGTGCCCAACCTCCCGGATGCGTTCGTCGGGACGACGGTCGCGTTCGTGTCGGATACCCACCACGGGCCGCACGTCCCATTGGACTACATCCGGAAGATCGTGGAACTGACGAACTCGCTCAAGGCCGACCTCGTGCTCCTGGGGGGTGACTATGTCCACGCGGGTGGCCGATATATCGCCCCGGGGATTGCCGAGTTAGGCAAGCTTAAGGCCCCGCTGGGCCGGTTCGGCGTGCTCGGCAATCACGACGCCTGGGATGGCGAACAAGAGTCGAAGACGGCGCTCGCGAAGGCGGGGATCACCGAGCTGACCAACACCGGGACGTGGATCGAACGCGGAGGGGAGCGGATCCGACTCGGAGGAGTCGGCGACCTCTGGACCGACTGGCAGGACCTCGACGCCGCCCTGGGCTCGGCCACTCGCAAAGATGCCGTGCTCCTGCTCTCGCACAACCCCGACTTCGCCGAGACGCTCACCGACCCTCGCGTCGGCCTGATGCTCTCCGGCCACACACACGGCGGCCAGGTCGTCTTGCCCGGCATCGGATCCCCCGTCGTCCCGTCGAAGTACGGCCAGAAGTATCTCGAAGGGCTCGTCCAGGCTCCCAACTGCCGCGTCTTCGTCGGCCGAGGGGTCGGCACTGTCACCGTGCCCGTCCGCCTCTTCTGTCGACCCGAGGTCGTCCACTTGACCTTGACCAAGATGAGCTGATCGAATGGATGGGGTCGGTCGAGGCCGAGCCGGGTCGTGCGATGATTGCCACGGGTGATCAGTCCTTGCGAGGGGGCGATTTCAATGGTTCGCCTGACGCGATTGTCGTTAGCTTGCCTGGTGGTTGGCCTGCCTGGGTTCGCGCTCGGCGATGAGCCGCCAACAACTCCGCATGCGACGACGGAACAGGTCCAGGCGACGGTCGAGCACGCCATCGGATATTTGCGGGCCGAGAGCGGCGCGTGGCTGAAGACCCGCAAGTGCGCGGCGTGCCATCACGTGCCGATGGTGCTCTGGTCGTTGGGGGAGGCCGGGCGACAGGGGTATGCGATCGACCAGGCCTTGGTGAAGGAGACGGTCGAGGCGGTCGTAGGGAGCCGCGAGGCGATGATCGCCTCGCGGCTGATCAGCGGGCCGAACGATCCTCCCGACCCTCGGCCGCTCGCCCAGGGGGTGAATGTCGCCACGGCGTTCATCGCCTTCGCGGCCCGGTCGCTTCCCCCGCTCTCGGCAGGGCAGGAGACGACTCTCGGGCGGATCGCGGACGAGATCGTCAAGAAGCAGCGCGACGACGGTTCCTGGGCGTTCTTCCTCAGCCGGCCGCCGATCAACGAGACAGAGACCACCGACGCCGCCTGGCTCATCATGGCGCTCCAGGGCGAAGCCGGCCCCGGCGCCCCCGAGTCGCGTCGTTCCGCCCTCGCGAAGGCGAAGGCCTGGCTGGCCGGAGTCCAGGGCCCCGGCACCCTCCAGGACAAGGCCTTCAAGGTCCTGCTGGCGGCCCGCGACGGCCGACCTCGGAGTGAAATGCAGGCCACGATCGATGAACTCTACGCCCTCCAACGACCGGACGGCGGCTGGGAGCAACTCGCCGAGATGGAGAGCGACGCCTATGCCACCGGCCAGGTCTTGTACGTCCTCGCGCTTGCGGGCGACACGGCCGATCGTCCCGAGATCCGGCGAGGCATCGATTTCCTCGTCGCCACGCAGGAGTCGGACGGGAGTTGGCCGATGACCTCTCGGTCCACCCCGAGCGGCAAGCCCGGATCGGCGACCTTGATGACCCCGATCACCTGCGCCTCCGCCGCCTGGGCCACGCTCGGCCTGTCACGGCTCGTCCCGAAACGGCCGTGAGTTTCGGCACTCCCCGTCGATCCCCGTCGAGCTCTCACCGGAAGATTTCTTCACCACAAAGGCACCAAGATACAAAGAGGGATCATTCTAAAAGTATGGATCGCCTCCCGTATTTCTTTGTGTCTTCGTGCCCTTGTGGTGAAGGGTTTCCCGGGGCGACCGGAGAGTTCTCGGTGGACGTCAGCGAGTTCTTCCCAAGATTTATGCCCGAGAGACGTTAACCTGAGCGGTGTCATCATTGTCGGGAAGGATCCGAATCGCGACCACCGTGTCGCCCCGGTGATGACCCGAGTGGTTCGCGTCCCGAGGAGCCGTTGTGTGATGAGGAACTCGAGATTCGTGGTGGCGATGGTCGTGATGCTGGCCGTCGGGGTGCTCCACGCCGAGGCCCGGGCGGACTCACGGTCGGGGCGGGGGCCTCTTGTCCCGAAGGTCGCCCTGAAGCCGACGGAGCGGGCCGCTCGACGGGCTGAGGAACTGAAGGCGGGGATCCGGACGTTTCGACTGGTGGTTTATTACGTCGGCTGGCAGGACAAGCCGTATTACACGCTGACGTTGACCGTGGGCGAGTTGCAGGAGCGGCGAGATTGGCCGTTCCACCCGGCCCACGGGATCAGTGGGACGCAGGCGGCCAAGATCATCGACGACCTCGCCCTCGAGGGCTTCCTCGACCGGGCCAGGGACTCGTCCAAGCGACTGCCCCGCGCGCCGGGGCCCTTGGAGCCGGCCTACTTTCTGACTGTCTCCGCGTCATCCCCCCAGGCCGTCGGGGTCGAGTTCACCGAAGACCTCGGGTGGAGCCTCGCCATGCTCACGCGCCTCGAGGGCTTCAAGGCCTCGATGAGTGGCGAGGCGGCCGTATCGATGGACACGCTGATTCGACGCCTCTCTGGACATCGGAGGTTGTGGATGGAAGAAGGGGTGTCGGAGAATGCCAAGAAGGAAGACCGTGATTAAGAAGAAATCAAAATTAGGTTGTGAAAACTAGCTTTTAGGAGTGGCCGATCCCCGCTTGATTCGTCCCTTGTCGTCGGTAGACTGCCGTGGGTGGCATCTCGATACGCGTTCGGAGGACTGGTCCATGCGACGGAAGGGTTGGGTTGCCCTCGCGGCGGTGTTGCTTGGCGGGTCCGCGGATCCGGGCGTCGAGTCCGAGCTGAAGACGATCGAGGGCCCCTGGCGGTTCGTCGCGATCCGATCCCAGGGCAAGGAGGTCCCGGACGAGAGCTTCAAGGATAGCAAGCTGATGCTCAAGGGGGGCGTCTTAACCACGATGGTCCCGGGGTACACCGACCTGGGCGGTTTCAAGATCGACCCGTCCGCCTCGCCCAAGGCGATCGACATCACGCTCAACGAAGGGTTGCGCCAGAAGATTACCTATTTTGGTATTTATGAGAACAAGGGTGATACGCTCCGCGTCTGCTTCGGGCTCGAGGGCAAGCCGCGCCCGACCGAGTTCGAGAGCAAGCCGCAAGGCGGCCGGATCCTCGAGGTCCTGACGCGCGAGGCACCTTGAGCCGTTGAGAGATCGTGTGGCGAACCAGGGACGGTAGGACGGTGTCAGGGCGCTCGGGCCGGGGAGTTCGGTCGCCCGTCCCTCGGCTAGGTTCAGGTTCGCGGGGTCAGGGAGGGGCCATGAGCGTCATCAACTTCTACAGCGTGAGTGACGACTACGGTTCCTTCTCGAACTTCTCCCCCCACCCGATCCGGCTCGGGGGCAAGACTTGGCCGACCAGCGAGCATTACTTCCAGGGGCAGAAGTTCGTCGGCACGCCCGACGAGAATGACGTCCGGCAGGCGAAGTCGCCCATGATCGCCGCGAGGATGGGCCGGTCTCGGAAGCGGCCGTTGCGGAAAGACTGGGAGTCGGCGAAGGTCTCGATCATGTACGAGGCCCTCAAGGCGAAGTTCACCCAGCACCCCGAGCTCCGCGAGACCCTCCTGGGGACCGGCGACGCGACGCTCGTCGAGCACACGACGAACGACGACTACTGGGGCG
Organism: Singulisphaera rosea; assembly: GCF_054877945.1. Classification (NCBI taxonomy): domain Bacteria; kingdom Pseudomonadati; phylum Planctomycetota; class Planctomycetia; order Isosphaerales; family Isosphaeraceae; genus Singulisphaera; species Singulisphaera rosea. The sequence goes on from NZ_JBTYIP020000030.1 coordinate 29,644, forward strand.
ACGGAGGCGACGGCCGGGGCAAGAACATGCTCGGGATATTGCTGATGCGTTTACGTGAGGAACTGCGAGGGGCCGGCTGAGAGAGCAGCCTCTTGGGGCCGTCACGATGGATTTTAGCCACGGATTGAACACGGATCATGGAGGAAGAAACTTGATATCAGTAAATGAGATTTGTGTGGACTGACTTTTGATTCGTGCCGATCTGCACCACTGCACCATCCGTGGAAAGGTCTGTCTACTCTTGCCAGCTTCCTTCGTGGCTAAGCTCGAGGTCGGGTCGTTGAAGAGAGAGTTGGGTAATCGGAACGGGCCGTCAGAGGAAGGAGCGGCCCAGGCTTGATTGAAGGGCCATGCGGGCGCGGAGCAGGGGAGGGGAGTCGGTGAAGCCGATGTTGAGACGACGGAGCTCGAACGGCCGGGTTTCTCCGGGACGGTTCACTCCTTCATGGGACGAGAAGGCGACGCGGTAGCCTGCGGTTTGCGCGAGTTGGATCGTCCGCCCATCATAGGTGCCGGGCCAGCCGAAGGGATAGGCGAGCGTCGCGATCTCGCGGCCCGTCTCGTGTTCGAGGATTCGTTTGGATTCGGCCAACTCGCGGCGCTGGTCGTCGTCGGAGAGGCTCGACAGCTTGCGATGGTCGTGGGCGTGCGAGCCGATGTCCATCCCCGCCTCGACCAGGCTGTGGACCCCGTCCCAGCCCATGAAGAGGGCGCGACCCTGGGCCTGGTCATCGACGGCGACTCCGGCACGCCCTTCGAGATGCGCGCGGAATCCGGGCTCGTCGATCACCTTGCCGTCGAGATAGAGCCGGATCACGGCCATGATCGCGTCGAGGCGAGGGCCGGGGAGGAGCTCGACGACCAGGGGCTCGGGCGAGTCGAGCGTGATTCGGTCGAGTGCGCAGCGATTGATGACGAAGGCGGCGTGGTCCCACCAGGTGAGCCGGGGTGATTGGAAGAAGCCGGTCGGGATGAAGAACGTCGCGCGGACGCCGAACTCCTGGAGGATTGGCAAGGCGATGTCGAGATTGTCGCGATAGCCGTCGTCGAAGGTGATCAGCGCGGTGGGCTCGGTGACGGCAAAGTTGGACTTAGAGAGGGCGAGCACATCGTCGAGCCCGACGAGGCGGAAGCGGTCGCGGAGGTGGCGGACCTGGGCGTGAAAGGCCTCGGGCGATGCCGAGTAGACGCCGTGGTAGTAGGGGTTCGCGGCCGGGTCGCCGATCCGGTGGTAGGTCGCGACGAGGAGCGACGGGCGCCTCGCGAATCGCTCGAGCAGGGCCACGACGCCGAGGTTACCCAACCGTCGAGCCAGAAATTCCCGCTTGTTAGTGATAAGCATAGTCGGCTTCGAACGGGGCGAGGTGATAGGTCGCGTCGCGAGGGATCAGGCCCTTCCGGTCCCGGAGCGTGAACTCGAGGCGATGGGCCTCCGCGTAACCGGTGCGACGGAGGGCCTCGGCCGTACAGGGAGTGCTGCCGAACCCGATGGCGAGGTCGGCCCCCTGGCTTCGAAGTCGTTTCGTCAGGGCCGAGACGGCGGCGTGCCAGAGGTCGTCGTCTTGATCCTCCACGAGGCATTCGACGAGCTTCCCGGTCCGTACGTTCTCCTGCTCGACGACGTTCAGGAGCGCGAACCCGACAGCCTGGCCGCCTCGAAGGACCAACCACCCCGACATCCCCGGCCGGGGGAACCGGAGCGCATGGGCGAGGCGGTCGGCGTCGCGAGCCGTCAGGATCGCCCGCGCCCGGTTGGCGTCGACGATCGAAGCGGCCTCGGGGCCGAACGTCGAGACCGCGCGGAGATCGACCGCGATCCTGGGAGGTTTCCCAGGGTTCGTCGCCACGCGGGCGAGGTCCTTGCCGATCCTTAAGGCCTTCCCCCAGGGGCTGAGCCCGGGGACCTTCCGGCGGTACCCCGCCCGGAGCACCTTGTGGAAGACCGGGATCTCCGCCGCCGTCGAATACCCCGCGCTCCGAGTCACCCGCCTGGCCAGGTCGTTGGCGACGAGCACATGTTGGGTCGCCGCCGTCTCGTGGGCCTGCCGCATCAGCGAGGTCCCGACCGCGCGGTGCTCCCGAGACCCGAGCCAGTCGATCATGTGCAGCGTCGAGACCCCCTCGGGAGGGAGCCCCGGACCCCCGAACGTCGTCCGGCAGACCCCGACGTGCCCGACGATCCTCCCCTCGGCGCGGGCGACATAACTCCTCGGGCTCGCGTCGTCTCCGATCGGCTCGAGATACCTCCACCGCAAGACGTCGGGCGCCGCAAACGCGGACTCGCGGGGCGCGTGGAAGCCCTCGGTCAGGAACCGGCTCAGCTCCTCGAGGTCGTCGTCGTGTAGCGGTCGGATTTCGAATGCCATGGCGAAGACCAGGATATCATGGAAGCGATCGTGCCGTGAGCGCGAGGAATTCCGTCGTAGCGTTGTCGGTCTGATCCTTAATACGCTCGTGCAGTGGGAGTTGTCCGCCCGCGGTGGGAGGAACCCGACCTGTCTTCAACTCAAGACTGGGACGCTCGACCGATGAGCATCGTCACGTCGAAACCGGAAGTTACCCCGGAAACCCTGCTGTTGATGCCGGACGGCGATCTTTTTGAGTTGGTGGATGGCCAACTGGAGGAACGTCACACGGGGTTTTGGTCGAGCTACGTTGGGGCACGTTTTAGTTCGATCATTGGTGAATACGTCAGTCTCAAGGCCCTGGGATGGGTCTGTGGTGTCGGCTGCGGTTATCAATGCTTTGCCGACGACCCCAGCCGAGTTCGTAAGCCGAACGTCTCCTTCATCCGATTCGGACGACTCGAAGGAGAAAGCCTGCCCGAGGGGCATGTCGGCATCGCGCCCGATCTCGCGGTGGAAGTCCTCACACCCAAGGATTTCTGCTACAAGACGACTCGGAAGATCGAAGAGTATCTTCGGGCCGGAGTCCGACTTGTCTGGGTCGTGAACCCGGACACTCGCACTGTCCTCATCTATCGTAGCGACGGGACGATCCTCGGGCTTCGCGAGCCGGATGAGCTGAGCGGCGAGGACACGCTTCCCGGGTTCCGATGTCGGGTCGGCGACCTGTTCATCACGCCTTCGCCGCCGTAATGTGAGGGATAGGTCTATGGGGTGGGCCTCGGGTTACATCGAGACGCTCCGCAAGGGGGACACGGTTGCGTTTCGACCGCGGGGGAACTCCATGATCGGCAAGATCGAGTCGGGGCAGCTCTGCACCGTCAGGCCCGTCGATCCGGCTTCGCTCAAGGTCGGAGACATCGTCTTGTGCAAGGTGAACGGTCGCGAATACCTACATCTCGTGAAGGCGATCCAGGGTAGTCGGTTCCAGATCGGCAACAACCGTGGACGGATCAACGGGTGGGTCTCGGCGGGAGCGATTTTCGGGCTCTGCATCAAGGTTGAGAGTTGATTGAGAATGTGCTGGAATGAAAGGCAATCGGGGTCTACGCTGAGTTGGGGCCTTGCTGCAGGAGGGTGATGGTGGACGTCGCGTTTCGGATCGCCTTTGGGATCAGTCTGACTATCGTCCTCGGTTTCCCTCTCCCAGGCGGGGCCGAGGAGCCGAGGTGGTGGCCGGTCCAGGTTGCCCCGAAGGGGTTGGTGCGGACCGGGGACCAGAACGGGTTCCCTGCGCCGGCGGACTCCTACCAGATGATGGTGCAGTCGGCGGCCGGGTTGGCCGCGAAGGCGGTGAACGAGGGCCGGGGGGACGAGCTCGTTTGGGTGGGGACGAACAACGTCGACCTTGAGGACTGGTTCTCCCGCCGGCTTGCCCGCCGCCCCGCTCCCGAGGTCCGAGGGACGTTCGGTCCCTGGGATCTGGTCGACCGTTACGCCAGGGCCGGGATCATCAAGGGGTATATCCTCTACGCACGCGACCGGTCCGAAGGGGAGATCAACGCCTATCGCAAGGGGATGGATTGCTCGGTCAACGTGGCGACGAGCCTGGCCGGGCTCCTCGACGGCATCATCGTCGAGGAGGGGCTCGAGGGGGAGGCCAAGGCGCATGGCCTGAAGACGCTCGCCGATGCGCGAGGCAAGTCGCAGGAGTGGTGCTTCCGAACTTATAAGGATCAGTTCAATCGCCGGATGCTCTGCAATCAGGATCCGAAGAAGTACCACGTCCGCGACCTCGCGATCGCGCAGCGGGCCCTGACGTTCTTCGGCGACGGGGCCCCGGCCACCGAGGCGATGGAGTGGCTCGAGCCGCTCTCGCCGATCCTCGGATGGAACGGCGGCGACGAGTTCAAGTCGACGCGCCTTTCCACGGTCTATGGTCACATCCAGACGGCGACGGACTGGTGCATGAACCTCCCGCCGCTCATGGCGGGGACCGAGACCTCCGCGCCTCCTCGGGCGAAGGGCTTCGACCCCAGGGGTATCGACTGGAACGACGCGAGGAGCACCCTGAGCTTCATCAGCACCGATGGCGACAACGTCCAGTGGTTCGAGGACAACTTCTTCCGGGGTGACGCGAGCTACTGGAGCAGCCTCGACCGGGGCCGTATCCCCTTCGGGTGGTCGTGCTGCTTCGCCCACCTCTCGCAGCTCTGTCCCGAGGCGATCGGGTACGCCACGACCACGAGGACGCCGAACGACTGGTTCGTCGAGTGGGGGGGCGGCTACTACTATCCCGACCTCTTCGCCTTGAATCGCCCGGACCGCTGGGGGCTCCTCGCCCGGCACGCGAGGCGAACCTGGGAGTGGATGACGCGCGACAACACGCGGATCATCGGGTTCAACGTCTGGCGGCTCGACTCGCCCGACGCTTTGAAGTCATACGAGGTCTTCGCCCGAGAGACGGACGGGCTGGCCGCGATCGTGGTCTTCCAGTACGACCCGTATGAAGGGGGAGCGGGCAAGACCTTCTGGGTGAAGGACCGCAAGGGGGTCGAGATCCCGGTGATTTCGGCGCGCTACTCCCTCTGGGAGCACACCAACAATCGCCCCCGCAGCGGCACCCCGGCCAAGGTCGCTCGCGAGGTCGCAGAGTCGGTCGCGGCCACCCCGCCGGGCCAACCCTCGCGGGACGACTGGGCGATCGTCCACGCCTGGTCCTACTTCCGAAAGGCGCCCGGGACCGACGAAGAGGCCGAGAACATGCCCCAGTCCGATGCCCCGGCCCTCGGCGGCATCCGAGGGTATTCCCCGGCCGTCTGGTGCGCCGAGCGATTGCCGGCGAGCGTCCGCGTCGTCCCTCCCGACGAGCTCGTCTGGCGGATCCGGATGAAGCACAACCCCGTCGAAACCAAGCGGGTGCTCGGCGCGTTCGTGCCTTAGCCAGGGAGGATTCACCACAAAGGTACAAAAGGACACAAAGAATGTTAAAAAAGGAATTTTTCAGATTCGATTGAATTTTGCTTTGTGTCCTTTGTGCCTTTGTGGTGAATCCTCCCCTTCCATTCAACTTGTCAAATGGAATCGGATTGCCCCGCTTTGACGACGCCGGTAGGATGAGAATGGATGCAATGTATCGTCGGCCGCGAGGGCCCCGGCGGGTGCGGAAGGCACCGGTCGGTCGGGCTCGAGCCGCCCGGTCTGGGCTGTCCTCCTGTCTGCTCCGCCGTGACGTCAGGACGGTCCCGAGGAGATGCCGATCGTGGCAAGTCAAGTCGTCATGCGCGAGGAGGCGGGGGCCGAGGTCGAATCGCCCGAGGAATTCGCCGGACCTCGAGGACTCGACGAGAGGTTCCCCACGTTGTCTCGCTGGTTCGGCGGGCGGCTCGACATCGAGCTCCCCGCGATCCTGGCGAGTCTGGGCGTCCATCTCGCGCTCTTATTGGTGCTGGCCACGGTCGGGTACGCCGTCCATCGCGAATCCCAGCGAGAGTTCCAGAGCCGAGTGGTGAGCGACCCGGTGGTGAGCGACCTGGCGAAGGTCGACTTCCAGGACCTCGACATGGACGACAAGCCCCTGACCGAGAAGCCTCTCGGCGGGAGTTTCTCGACCAACCTGGCACCGATGACCATCCCGGCCCCCGCCTCCGCCGCAACGCCGCCGGCCCCGACGGTGAAGTCGGCCTCGGTCCGGCTCGCCTCGCTCGACATCAACCAGGCCACCAAGGCCGCCGTGCCCACGGCGACGATGCTCGGCCGCAACGTCTCGATCCAGGGCACCGGCGCCGAGTACGCGGGCGACGTCAACGGGGCCGTCGACCGGCTCGCCGAGGAGATCCTCCGCCGCCTCGAAAAAGGCCGCACCCTGGTCGTCTGGGCGTTCGACGCCTCGGGCAGCCTCCAGGCCGAGCGCCAGCGGCTCGGCAAGCACATCGAGACGGTCTACCGCCACATCAACGAGCTCGACTCCAAGGACCTCGGCGACGACGGGGGCCTGCTGACCACCGTCGTCGCGTTCGGCCAGGACCGCAAGGCCCTCACCCCCACGCCCACCGCCGACACCGACGAGATCGTCAGCGCCATCAATGCGGTCCCGCTCGACTCGACCGGTGTCGAGACCACCTTCGGAACCGTCGCCGAGGCCGTCCGCCACTGGGGTCGCTACAAGGACCGCAAGGGGAACATCTACCGGGCGATGATCATCGTCGTGACCGACGAAGTCGGCGACGACGAGGCCCGCCTGGAAGAGGCCATCGACGTCGCCAAGCACGCCAAGGTCCCCGTCTACGTCCTCGGCTCGCAGGCCCTGTTCGGCCGCATCGACGGGCGGATGAATTATACCGACCCCAAGACCAAGCAGACCTTCTACAACCTCCCGGTGCGGCAGGGGCCCGAGAGCGTGAAGCTCGAGCAGATCAAGCTGCCGTTCTGGTACAGCGGCTACCAGTACGACATGCTCGACTCCGGCTTCGGGCCCTACGCCTTGAGCCGACTCGCCAGCGCCACGGGGGGGATCTACTTCCTCACGCGGATGGGCCAGAGCCGGATGGGGTTCGACCCGGTCCTGATGCGCGAGTATTCCCCCGACCTCGTCAGCTCGGAGCAGTACGCGTCCCTCGCCCGCAGCCCGATCCGCCAGGCGGTCCTGGAAGCGGCCCAACTGACCCAGCAGCGCATGGGGCCGCAGCCGTCGTTGACCTTCCCCGCGGCCGAGGATCCCGAGTTCAAGGACGCGATTCAGGAAAATCAGGTCAAGGTCGCGCTCACCGCCAGCGCGGTCGACGACGCCCTGGCCACGATCTCGGCCGTCGCCAAGTACCGCGACAAGGAGCACTCCCGCCGCTGGCAGGCACACTACGACCTGATCCGGGGGCGGCTCCTGGCGATGAAGATCCGCTGCTACGAGTACAACTGGGCGTGCGCGTCGATGAAGCGTGACGCCCTCAAGTTCAAGGATCCGAAGTCGAACGCCTGGAAGCTCGTCCCCAGCGCCGAGGTCCGGTACAGTGACAAGGCGGCGGCCGCCGCCAAGCAGGCCAAGGAACTCCTGAAGCGCGTCGTCGACGAGCACCCCCATACCCCCTGGGCCGTGCTGGCCGAGCGCGAGCTGAAGGACGAGTTCGGGTTCAACTGGGTCGAGACGTACGTCCGGCCGATCGAGCGCCCCAAGGAGGGAGACGCGTCGCCCGAGGCGAAACGGAAAAAAATGACCATGCCCAAGCCGGCCGAGCCGCCGAAACTCTAAACTGGATCGCGTGAGTCCTCTTCACATTCCGTTGGGGATGAAGTGCCATGGATCTGCACGTCCCTGTACCGTCGTCGAGTGACGGGCTCTACGACCTGGTGGAGCCCGCTCTGCCGGTCGTCCCCCCGCCGGTGGTGCCCCCCAAGGCCGTCGTCCCACCAACGGAACCCCAGCCCGCGCCCAACCCCAACGCCCCCAAACCTCGCCGAGGGCTCGGGTCGCTCTGGAAACGCGAATCCACGGCCGCCGGTGAAGAGACAAACGGGAAGGCCACGGCTGTGGCACCCGAGGCTGGTGCCTCGTCGGATGTCAGGGCCGGTGCTGAGCCCGAGCCGGAGCCCACATCCACGCCCGCACCTCGACTCAAGAAGAAGAAGCGCCGTCCTCGCCGCCGGTTCGACGCCCCGTCCTGGGCGGTCTCGCTGCTCGTCCACGTGGTCGTGCTCACGGCCCTGGGCGTGGCCACCTTGCAGAGCGAGGTCCGCAAGGCGGTCGCGAACATCAACTCGGCCCTGGTCTCGAGCAAGGGGGCGGAGGACGAGGTACTCCACGTCCTCGCCGAGCCCGCCGAGCAGCGTAGCGACCAGGCGGTCGGCAACGAGGCAGACGCCTCCCCGGCCGCGGCCCTGGGGGGCGGCGATAACTTCAGCGGGATCGGCAGCGGCCCCCCTTCCGCCACTCCTCGCGTCAAGGGTGCGAGCAAGGGGCTCGGAGACGGCAGCAACCTGCCCGGCGTCAAGGTCGTCGCCCAGGTTTCCGGCCTGAGCATGATTCCCCCCGCCGCAAGGCTCGGCGTCGACCTCGGAGGCGGCGGCCTGATCCGGGGCGACGTCACCTTCGAGGCCAAGGACGTCGGCGCGGCGCTCAGCCAACTCGCCCGCGAGATCCTCCGCCATCTCAGCCAGCATAAGCTCACCGTCATCTGGATGTTCGACGAATCGACGAGCATGAAAGACGACCAGCGCGAGATCCGGAGCAAGTTCGACCGGGTCGCGTCCGAGCTCAAGCTCAACGTCGACACGACCAAGAAGCAGACCCCGCCCCTCACTCACGCGGTCGTCGGGTTCGGCAAGGAGCTCCACTTCGACCTCGAGAAGCCCACCGCCAACATCGACCTCATCGGCCGGGCGATCGAGCGACTCCGGGTCGACGACTCGGGGGTCGAGAACACCCTCGAGGCGATCCAGGGGGTCGTCGCCCACTACTCTCCGAGCATCAAGAAGGACCACAAACTCCTGATCGTCCTGGTCACGGACGAGTCGGGGGACGACGGCAGCCATGTCGAGGAGGCTCGCGAGGCCGTCGTGAACCTGAAGGTGCCGGTCTATATCATCGGCCGACAGTCGCTCTTCGGCTACGAGCGCGCCCACCTGAGATACGTCGACCCCGTGACCAAGGACGTGTACTGGCCGACGATCCGCCGAGGGCCCGAGACTGCCGACGCCGAGCTCGTCCAGTGGGACGGCCTCCACGAGCGCTGGGACGAGCAGCCTTCCGGCTTCGGCCCTTACGAGCTCGCCCGGATCTCGCAGGACTCCGGCGGCATCTACTTCCTCCTCCCGAGCGAGGAGAACATGCGGGTCCGCCAGAAGGAGAAGCTGTACTCGATCACGACCCTCAAGGAATATCTCCCCGAGTACGACAACCGGGTCGCGTACGTCCAGCATCGCAACCAATCCGAGTTCCGCCGGACGCTCCACGCGATCATCCAGGAGACCCGCCCCAAGTCGCCCGAGGACCTCGGCTACGTCTTCCGCCGCCACTTCCCGGTCATGCCCGAGCAACTGATCCCGGCCTGCGTCGAGGCCGCCCAGGTGGCGAGCGTCCGGCTCGACGCCCTTTTGAAGATCCAGCAGCGCCTCGAGGGGATGAAGAAGCTCCGCGACCAGGAACCCCTGAAGCGCTGGCAGGCCCACTACGACCTGATGCTCGCCCAGATCGTGACGTATCAGATCAAGGCCTACGAATACCGGGCTTGCCTCGAAGAGATGGCCAAGGTCGTCCCTCGGCCCAAGGCGATGCCTTCCGCCGAGCTCGTCGTCGAATGGGTCATGGACCACTCGCACGAACGCAAGGCCCCGAAGGCCAACACCGAGAAGAAGTACCTCGAGGCGCAGAAACTCCTCAAGCGGGTCATCGACCTCCACCCTCGGACCCCCTGGGCCGACCTCGCCCTGGACGAGATGGACCGCGGCCTGAGCTGTCAGCGCAGCGAGTGGCACCACAGCCCGAAGTACGACGAACGCAGCAAGCTCGTCCCCCAGTATTGACGGCCCACGCTCCGCCAAGCCGGCCTCGCCCGAAGGTGGGGCGCCTCTATCGTCGGGCAGGCCGACCGATCATTTCGTGGTCGTTTGACCTGCCGAAGTGGTGGCCTTGGGGGCTTCCCACGGAATGAGGAACGGACGGACGCGGTCGGCGAGCCGTTTGTAGCCTTCCGGGCCGAAGTGGAGCCGGTCCTTCACGAAGAGCTCGGGGAGGGACTGGCCGTCGGGGGTGAGGCTGACGTCCTGGGCGTCGACATATCCGACCCGAGGCATGCTGAGGGCCATCTCGCGGATGAGCCGGTTCAGCTCGCGGTTCTTGTCCCCCTCGCCCCAGCGCGCGGGGGCCGGGTTGAGGCCGATGAAGAGGATCTCGGTCTCGGGCAGCCGGCCGTGGACGACCTGGACGAACTCGGAGAAGTCGTCGGCGATCTCCCTGGGGAGCCTCCCGCCGTGGATGTCGTTGCCCCCGGCCCTGAGGAAGACCTGTTTGGGGGCGTGCGGGAAAATCAGGCGGTCGGCGAAATGGGTGGCGTCGACGATCTCGGTGCCGCCGAAGCCTCGGTTGATCACCTTGGAACCTGGGAAGTCGCTGGCGAGCGTCTTCCACAGCCGGATCGTCGACGAGCCGATGAAGAGCGCCGCCCCCTTGGGGGGTGGGTTCTTGCGGTCGGCCGCCTCGTACGCCGCGATCTCCTTCTCCCACTTCCCATACTTACGCGTCGTGGCATACCAGGTGCTCGCCGACGTCCCCCGGCCGAGCCGATACACCGGCGGGAGCGCCGCCAACAGGGCAAGTGCAATGATCGCGGCCGTCACCGGGTTCTTCATCGTCTTCCTAATCCTCGGATGAGAATCTCAAGGCGCTCGCCAGATGATGCGCGAGGATCATGACAGGTGGGTGGCAGGGTCGGAACGCAGCGACGCCCCTGGATCCTCGTCGTTCCGGGGCGACGCTGCCCTCCGACTCGGCCATCCCATCCCATCCCATCCCGTTTTCCGCTCAAGAGAGCGCACCAACGGCCGAGCGCCAGGAGAAATCTTTGTTCCATCCGACCCGTCCGAGGTTGCAAACCGTCCTCAGGAACGGATCCCTCATGGTCCCATCGTACATGGGGGCGAGGAGGTGACAAGGGATCGCGCGAAAGGGCTTGGCTGGAAAGTCTTGGCCGCAATGATGTGATTGCGTGATATTGTTTTTACGAAGGTGGGGGCGATTGGATCGATCGCGGCCCCCGTGAGTTTGCGGCCGGAAACATTAGGGCTATACTTGGGCTGTTGACAATCGCAAACGCCGCGTAGGACCAGATGAGAATGGCCCGGCCTCGACACACGAAGAAGGACATCGAAGAGGTCGTGGCCTACGCCGAAAGCCTGGGGTGGCGGTACATCAAGCCGGGCAAGGCGGCCCATATCCGGGGCACGCTCCGTTGCCCGTTCGAGGATCGAGCCGGATGCCAGATCCGCGTGTTCTCGACCCCGAGGAACCCGACGGGGCACGCCGAGTGGATCCGGGCCGAGGTCGACAAATGTGCCCACAATTCATCATGAGGCCGGAGGGTACTCCGATGAAAGAATACTGGTTCAGCGTCATCGTCGAAGGCCCCGAAGAACTCACCGACGAGGTCGTTGATAAGCTCTATGAGGCGGGCTGCGACGACGGGACGGTCAGCACGAGGGACACGGTGCATCGAATCGGGTTCGCCCGCGAGGCCCTGTCGTTCCATGAGGCCGTCGGGACGGCGATCGCGCATATCGAGGGGGCCGGTGCCGGCCTGACGGTCGCCAGGATCGAGCCCGACGACCTGGTGACGGCCGCCGAGATCGCCCGCAAGATCGGCCAGACCAAGCAGTCGGTGACACTTTATGCATCGGGCCAACGCGGGCCGGGCGAGTTCCCCAAGCCGGTCGCGGGCCTCGGTTCCCCGAGTCCCCTCTATCGCTGGACTGATGTCGCCGATTGGGCGGCCAACCACCTCGGGCCTGATCGCGTCGAGGCGAGCCATCAAGAGGCGAAGGTGATCGCGGCGTTCAACGCCGCCCTCGAGCTCAGGCGATATGCGCCCGACGACGCCGAGTCGATCCTCGATTCCGTCTTGGTTGCCAGGAAATAGAGGACTTCTCGCTGGAGTCCAACGAGCCCTCTTCCGTTTGACCCGGTGGGAGACTCGCCACGAAGGGCTCGGTGAAGAAGTTCTCGCAGTGATTTGGTTGATGTGAGAGACGATGATTATTAATTAATATTTAGGATTCATTGAAAGTATTTGTTTGGTCGGGTTTGGCAGGAGCTCATTTGGAGCATGGTCCGGGCGTCTCCCGTTTCGACTCTCCCGCAAAAGGCGATGGCTGGCCTGACACCGCGTGCGAGTGAGAGAGGCTCGGTGCTGGCTGGGCAATCCCCAAGGGGTTCTGGTCAATCCTTGGCTCGTCGCTCAGCCGGCAAGCTCATTGTGGCCGGATCGACGATTGGATAGATTGGCATGTTCCCCCGCATTTCAGCGATCCCGACCTCAAGAGGCGGTCCAAGGCCCCGTCGCGCGGTTGCGGTCGCTTCGGTGTTCCTGGAGAAGTCGAAATGATCCGGGCTCATACGGTATTCATGTCGGTGGCTCTGGCGATATTCCTGGGCGGACAGGCGGGGGCCCGGGGCGAGGATAAGCCGAACGTCCTGTTCATCACGGTCGATGACATGAACGCCGACCTCGGGTGTTATGGACATCCGCTGGTCCAATCGCCGAACATCGATCGCCTGGCGGCTCGGGGCGTCCGCTTCGAGCGGGCGTATTGCCAGTTTCCCCTGTGCAGCCCGAGCCGAGTCTCGTTCCTGACGGGGCTGAGGCCGGACACGACCCGGATCTTTGATCTCCAGACGGATTTCCGGAAGTCGACGTTGCCCGACGTGGTGACGCTGCCGCAACTCTTCATGAATGCGGGGTATTACACGGCGCGGGTCGGCAAGATCTTCCACTACGGGGTGCCGGGCGACATCGGTACCAACGGGCTCGACGACGCGGCGTCGTGGAACTACCGGAAGAACCCGAGCGGGCGGGATCGGGCCGAGCAGGGCAAGTTGAAGATTCTCTCGCCCGTGAAGCGAATCGGCAGCTCCATGACCGTCCTCGAGGCCGAGGGGAAGGACGAGGAGCAGACCGACGGCATGACGGCCACCGAGGTCATCCGGCTGATGGAGGAGCACACCGGAGGCCCGTTCTTCATCGCGGCCGGCTTCTTCCGGCCGCACTGTCCGTACATCGCGCCGAAGGCGTATTTCGGCCCGTATCCGCTCGAGAAGGTGTCGATGCCGAGCGAGCCGGCGGGGCACCTCGACACGCTCCTCCAGGCGACGAAGGGGTCGACCGTGCCGTACCCGATCTTCGGCGTCACCGTGGACACGGCCCGGGAGGCGAAGCGGGCCTATTACGCCACGATCAGCTTCGCCGACGCCCAGGTGGGCCGGCTGCTCGACGCCCTGGATCGGCTCAAGCTCGCCGATCGCACGATCGTCGTGTTCCTGAGTGACCACGGCTACCACCTCGGGGAGCACGGCCTCTGGATGAAGCAGAGCCTGTTCGAGGAGTCGGCCCGAGTTCCCTTGATCATCTCCGCGCCCGGCAAGACGAAAGGAGGGGGCTCATCGAGGATCGTGGAGCTCGTGGACCTTTATCCGACGCTCGCCGGGCTGGCTCGCCTGACCCCGCCGTCGAACCTCCAGGGAGCGAGCCTGGTCCCCTTGCTCGAGAACCCCAGGGCCGCCTGGGATCGCCCGGCGTTCGTGCAGGTGTCGCGCAACGAATTCTCGGGGCATTCGGTCCGCACCGACCGATGGCGCTACATCGAGTGGGATAACGGCAAGCGCGGGACCGAACTGTACGACGAGGTCGCCGACCCGCACGAATACCACAACCTGGCGAAAGACTCGGCCCATGCCGAGGTCGTCAAGGAGATGCAGGCACTCGTGCGGAAGAACTGGCCCGCCGGCTCCCCGTCCAACGACGGCCCCGGCACGCCCAAGGCCAATGCGGGGGCGACGAACGCTTCGGATTGAATCCCTCGCTCGGGCGGGGAGCACGGCTATTCCTCGCCGTGCGGTCGATTCCGAGGACGACGACTCTCGACCTGCGGGAGCCGCCTAACCGTAGTGTGCCTTTCGTTCAGCCGTGGGGACCCGACGAATCGTCGCTCCGCCCGGTCCGGCCGGCGAGGCTGGCGACGACGGCGCTGAGCTCGGCGGGGTCGACGGGCTTGGCGATGTGGGATTGGAATCCGGCGAGCATGGCCCGCTTGCGGTCCTCGGTCCGTGCGAAGGCGGTGAGGGCGACGGCGGGGAGCTCCTTGGCCGAGGTGGTCTCCCTCACCTTCCGCATCAGGTCATAGCCGTCCTCTTCGGGCATGCCGACGTCGCTCACGAGGACGTCCGCCGCGAAGTGCTTCAGCGTCTCCATCGCCTCCGCGGCCGATCCCGCCACGGCCACCTCGGCGTCGCAGTCGACCAGGACGCGGCGCACCATCTGCCTCGCATCCGGCTCGTCGTCGACGACGAGGACCTTCAGGCCGGCGAGTACCCTGCTGCCGTGGAGCTCGTGCGCAGGCGCGTCCTCTCGGGGTTTCGCCCGGGGGGCCGCGGTGCGGTCGGGGTGGACGACCGTGATCGGGAGCGTGACGGTGAAGGTGGCGCCCAGGCCCTCGCCGGGGCTCTTGGCCCGGATGCTCCCCCCGTGCATCTCGACCAGGTTCTTGACGATCGAGAGGCCGAGGCCGAGCCCGCCGTGACGTCGGGTGGTGGTCGCGTCGGCCTGGCGGAAGCGGTCGAAGACGTGGGGGAGGAACTCGGGGCTGATCCCCATGCCGGTGTCGATGACGCTGACCTCGATGTGCGAGTTGACCCGCTCGAGCAGCACCTGGACCTTGCCCCCCTTGGAGTTGAACTTCACGGCGTTCGTGAGGAGGTTCCAGACGACCTGCTGGAGCCTGGCGAAGTCGCCGGTGACGGGGCCGACGAGGGAGTCGAGCGTCTTGACGAGGCGGATTTCCTTGGCGGAGGCGGCCGGCGCGACGGCCCCGAGGGCGGCCTCGATCACGTCGGCGATGTTGAGCCGCTGGAGGTCGAGCCGGAGGTTGCCGGACGTGATCCTCGAGACGTCGAGCAGGTCTTCGATCAGGCTCGCCTGCGCCAGGCCGTTCCGCTCGATGACCTCGAGCCCTTCCTTCAGATCCTCCTCGTCGGCCCTGCCCGAGCGGAGGATCTTGGCCCAGCCGACGATCGCGTTGAGCGGGGTCCGCAGTTCGTGGGAGAGCGTGGCGAGGAACTCGTCCTTCATCCGGTTGGCGTGCTCGGCCTCGGCGCGGGCGGCCTCGGTCGCCTGCTCGGCGGCCTTGCGGTCGGTCACGTCGCGGGTGGTCCCGGCGACGGCCTCGACCTCGCCGCTGGGGCCGACGACCGGCACGAGGATGTAGTCGTAGATGCGCCGGCCGTTGGTGCCAGTGAAGGGGACTTCGCCCCGGAACGGCTCCTTCGATGCCGCGACGCGGTCGATCTCGCGGTCGTGCATCTCGGCGTGCCAGGGCTCGTAGCCGAGTTCGATGCAGTGCTTCCCGAGGGCGTTTTCGCGCGTCGTGCCCCACATCCGGAGCAGGGCTTCGTTCGCGTAGACGAAGCGATGGTTCAAGTTCCAGACGTAGACGAGGTCCGGCGTGTTGGAGAGCGCGGCCTCGTAGATCCGCCGCTGCCGGTCCGACTCCGCCTGGATCCGCTCGTACTCGGCCTCGGCCTCCTTGCGGGGCGTGACGTCGCTCGCGGTGCCGAACCACTCGAGGATGTGGCCGTCGTCGTCGAGGATCGGGACGGCCCTCGAGAACGTCCACCCCAGCGAACCGTCGACGCGCAGGACCCGATGTTCGAGCTCGAAGACCCCCTTGGTGCGGATCGCGGTATCGATGGCCTCGAGGACTCGGGGATGGTCGGCGGGGTGGATGTACTTCTCGAGCCAGGTGCGGTTCGCCTCGATCGTGTCGGGGATGAACGCGCGGCCTTCCAGGTGGTACATCTCGGACCAGTCGGCGTTCATGCGATAGATCGCGTCGGAGCTCGCCGTGACGAAGGCGCGGAACCGCTCTTCGCTGGCCAACGTGAGGGTGAGGGCGTCGATGCCTTTCGCCCTCGGCTCCTCCGCGTCAGGGGTGGGGCGCCGCTGTCGCTCCCCCTCGGCCTGTCCGGCGACGTGGGCCCGCAGGGTGACCTCGGTCACGACGCATGCGGCCAGGCCTTCGAGCGTCGAGACCTCGTCCGTCGACCAGGCCCTCGGCGACTCGCCGATGACGCAGAGTGCTCCCAGGACCTGGCCCGAGGCCCGCATCGGCACGCCCAGGTATGAGGGGATCGCAAGGGCGCCCGGGGCGAGCGGATGATCCCATGCGTCTTCCACGAGCAGGGGCGCCGAGGATTCGACGATGTGCCGGCAGAGCGGGTGGGGGAGTAAGTTCGTTTGGTCGCCTGCCCAGGCCCTCGGGAGCCCGATGCCGCACTCGAGGATGTGGCGGCCCGCATCCACGCGGGAGATCATCGCGGCCGAGGCGTTCAGGACCTTCGCCGCCAATCTCGCGAGTCGTTCGAAGGCAGGATCGGCCGGGGGGGCGAACCGGCCCTGGGGCCCCAGGGCCGCCAGACGCTCGGCGTCGGAGTCCTTGGTCATGATGGTAGGCTTACTTCACGGATTCGGTTGTCTGAGGGCGAGCCTCGACCGGCCCGTATGCGCCGGCCCGTTGAGGGAGGGCGGTCACGTCCCTTCGATGCTCTTGACGTGTTGTCAGCAAATCTCGGACCTGCCCAGCGAAACGCCCCGCGCCACCGCCTGGGGCATGGCTGGGTCCATCGGACATCGATGCTCACGCATGACTTGCGATCATTCGGGGCGAGTGTGAAACGTCACGTCGAGACTGTTGGGGCGGCCGGTACCGGCGACTCCCTCGTCAGCAAGCTGGCCCGAGCCCTTCAATCTGGTTCCTCCCCGGCCCTTCGGCGGTCAGGAGCCCTTCCAGGATGTCGTCGACGGGGGCCGACTGCAAGCCCTCCTGTGTCCGAGGTCCCCGAACGAAGGATGGCCAGTACCTTGATGTGGGGCCTACGCAGACGCGGCCAACTCGAGGTATCGCCGGGCCATGCGGGGGCCTTTGCCTTCGTCCTCATGCTTGAAAAAGATGAAGGCATCGCGCCAACCCTGTTCCCGGACGCGGTCGACCCATTCCTGGAGTCCCGCGTCGTCGTAGTCGGGTCGGCGGAGCCGGAGGTAGCCCCAGTCGGCGGTCGACACGAAGGGGATGTCCAACTCGTCGTCGATGTCGGCGACGCAGAGGGCCGCGCCCTGTTCGCGGAGGATGTCGTAGACCTCGTCGACATACCACGAGGCGTGACGGAACTCGAAGGCTGCGCGGACCGTCGTCGGGAGCAACTTGAGGAACGTGCGGAGCTTCTCCGGGGCGATCTTCAACGTCGGCGGGAGCTGGAAGAGCAGGGGGCCCAGGCGACCCGAGAGGGCCTCGGCGGTCTCGAGCAAACGCGACAGGTGTTCGTCGACCTCGCCGAGCTTCCGGATGTGCGTGATCAGCTTCGGCGCCTTGATCACGAACTGGAACTGGTCGGGGACAGATCCGGCCCACGTTTCCAGGACGGTGGCCTTGGGCATCCGGTAGAACGTGCTGTTGATCTCGACCGACGGGAAGCACTCGCCGTAGAACCGGAGCATCTGCTTGTCGGGCAGGTCCTTGGGGTAGAAAGAGCCCTTCCAGGGTTTATACGAGAAGCCGCTGGTGCCGACGTAGAGACCCATGAGTCGCCACTCCTCCCTGAATTGAGATCGCCGACGGATCTCAGCTCGCCCCGTCCAACAGGGCATCTCCGGCTCACTTGATGAGGCCGTCGCGAGACGGTCACAACCAAGATGAGGTCGGGTTGGAGCGTAACATACGAACATCGATGAAGGCCGGCAATCCCAAGGATTCGGGGGCGATCGGTCGCGGGGTGCCGCATCACGCTCGAGCCGGTGAACCCGAGGTGGCGGGGGCCTGTCTGTTGGGGACGCAATGGGCGTCCGTTCGGTCTCGTCAATCTTCGAGGGCTCTGCCCCTGTCCGGGCAGGCTCGAAGATCTGATAGAGAGCGGGATGATTTTATGGGAATCGGATCACTGCTTCTCGAACGTCAGCACGGGAGGTCGTCATGCGCAAGCTCGCCAGTATTCAGACGGTGAACGCCGTCGAGCCGATCCCCGGCGCCGACGCGATCGAGAAGATCCGCGTGCTGGGGTGGTGGGTTGTCGTCAAGAAGGGGGAGCACAGCCCAGGAGATCGGGTGGTCTACTGCGAGATCGACTCGCTGCTCCCCGAGCGACCCGAGTTCGAGTTCCTGCGCCCGAGCAGCTTCAAGCCCGCGCAGGTCGATCCCTCGGGGGCCACGACCCTCCCCGCGGGCTTCCGGATCAAGACGGTCCGCCTGCGAGGGCAGGTCTCCCAGGGGATCTGCTTCCCGCTCTCGATCCTGCCGGACGGGTCGCCCTTGGACGAAGGGGAGGAGGTGACCGAGTTGCTCGACGTCCGGAAGTGGGAGCCGCCGCTCCCCGTCGGGATGGGAGGGAAAGTCAAAGGGTTGTTCCCCGGCTTCCTCCCCAAGACGGATGAGACCCGCGTCCAGATCCTCGAGCCGACGC
Source organism: Singulisphaera rosea (assembly GCF_054877945.1). Lineage (NCBI taxonomy): Bacteria > Pseudomonadati > Planctomycetota > Planctomycetia > Isosphaerales > Isosphaeraceae > Singulisphaera > Singulisphaera rosea. The sequence continues at coordinate 48,196 of NZ_JBTYIP020000030.1, forward strand.
TCGAGCGGCATCGCGGGAAGACGTTCTACGTCACCGAGAAGCTCGACGGCACCTCGTTCACGGCGTTCGTGAGGCAAGGCGAATTCGGGATCTGCAGCCGGAACCTCCGGATGGACGAGGCTGACGAGGCGAACCTTTTGGCCCGGCTCGCGATCGGGCTCAAACTCGAAGATCGCTTGCGCGAGGCCCGCGCCCGCCTGGGTTTCGACCTCGCGATCCAGGGCGAGGTGATCGGGCCCGGGATCCAGAAGAACAAGTACGCCCTGCCCGCCGTCGACCTCCGGGTCTTCAGCGTGCTGAACGTCGACACGTTCCGACTCATCGACCACGGGGCGATGCTCCCCCTCCTGGCCGACCTCGGGCTCGAGCCCGTGCCGCAACTCGGCACGCTCGTCCTCGACCACTCGGTGGACGACCTCGTGGCCTACTCCGAAGGGACGAGCCTCCTCAATCCGAAGATCCGGCGCGAGGGCGTCGTGCTCCGTCCCCTGTCGGAAGAGTACGACGAAGATATCGGCGGGAGGCTCAGCTTCAAGGCGATCAACCCGAAGTTCTTGCTGAAATATGACGAGTGATAACTTCTGGGTTTGGCTCTCTCCCCTGTGGGGCTTCCCCCTCGATGGCATAAGGGGAAAACGGATCCGCGAAATCCGCGGGGCAAGAGTACCCCACTCACCGGGGGATGATCCTCATCTGAATTCGGTGACGTCCCTCCCGTCGACGTCGACGAACCCGGCTGTTTCGTGTTGTGTCGACGTCTTTGCGCCATCGGGACGTGCGGACCTTCGTCCGCACGACCGGCGTCGGGGAGCTGTCGGCGATGTTCATACGATTCGTCGTCGGGAGCGATGATGCGAATGCGGCCTGGCTGACGGGCATCATCACGGAAGCACGCATCCTGAAGGACGCCGGACGTCTCTATCGCCACGAAGCCGAGTGGCTGGAAGAGACGTACGACTGGCTCAACGAGAACCTGACCTGCCCCCCGTTCTCCGCGAAACTCAGCTCGGGCGAATGGTCCCGCGAGGCGGTTAGCTGGTTCCATCCCGGCGCGAGGCGATCCGTGGTCAGACGCCTCTGGGACATCGCCGCGATCCTCGAAGAACACGGCGTGCCTGTCCGACTCGTCAAGTCGGCCAGGCCCGGCAAGATTGTGTACGAGGACGACGATCAGGTGGTCGCCGAAACGCCCTACTGGGCCTGATCTCGCAGGTTCACGTCAGGGATCGTTCCTTCCTCATTCTCGGGATGCGAAAAGTATTTTGGGCAGTCGTGTCCGATCGCCCCGGCTTTCGTTGATAACACGGTGGAGGGTCTCGAACCGGACGGCATAGGTCCCGACCTCACGTCGTGGGGGCCGGGCCGTTGTCGCGTGGGCCGGCCGTCGACCGCGATTGCCAAGGGGGAGAACGATGAACAAGACCTTGATCATGATCGAAGACAGTCATGCGAAGGCGTTCTTCATGACCGTCTGGACGCCGAGCACGGCGACGAATCTGAAGTTCTGGAACTGCGACAAGACGCGGTATCAGTCGGGCGACTGGGAGACGAGCGACCAGGGCTTCCTCCGCCCCGGTCGCGGGGACGCGTTCCTGACGAACCGGTCGTCGCCGGTCGTGCCGAGTTACTGCTTCTCGGGCGCGGGGAACGCGACCTATGTCGACTTGTACCTGGGTGAGCCCGGGGCGATCGACGGGAGCGAGCGGGACAATTTCCCCTGGGGCATGGCCCTGTATGGGTATAGCAATGGCTACGGCAACGCGCAGGACAGCGGCAAGGGCGAGGTGAAACAGAAATGGGTCCTCTCCCTCGAGCCCGGCCAGATCTGGTGGAAGCAGGCCACGCAGGGTGATCTGGTGAAGGTGGGGATCAAGCGGGCCGGGGTATAGTGGGCCGGCGTCCGTTGAGCCGGCCCTCGACCTCTTGGAATGGTCGTTCAACTCGTCAGGCCGGGGCCTTGTCCCGGGCGCCGGCGGGGGCTTCGAAGGCCGGGTCGTCGAGGCCGGGGAGCGGGCCCGTGCTGTCGGCGAAGCGTTCGACCGGGGCGCCGACGCGGTCGAGCATGGAGACGTAGAGGTTGCACAGGGGAGTGTCTTTGCCGTACGCGACGTGCCGCCCGGGTGCGAGCGTCCCCCCGCCTCGGCCGCCGAGGAGGATCGGGAGGTTGTGGGGGTTGTGGGTGTTGCCGTCGCGCAAGGCCGAGCCGAAGAGGACCATCGAGTGGTCGAGGAGCGTCCCTTCGCCCTCACGGATCGTCGCCATCCGGCCGAGGAAGTAAGCGTATTGCTCCACGTGCCAGGCGGTGATCTTGGTGTATTGCTCGAGCTTGGCAGCGTCGTTCTCGTGGTGCGAGACGTCGTGGTGCTGCGCGTTGACGCCTTCGAGGAATGAGAAGTCTTTCCCGCTGACGGCGTTGCCGAACATGAAGCTGGCGATCCGGGTCGAGTCGGTCTGGAACGCCAGGAGGATGATGTCGAGCATCAGGCGAGCGTGCCGGGTGTGGTCCATCTGCCGCTTGCGGAGCTTGCCGGGATCCACATGAAAGAGGTCGACCTGGCCACCGAGCGCCTCGAGGTCTTTCCGGGCCTCGGGGTCGTCGCGGACCTGGGCCCGGCGATCCCGCGCTTCGAAGGCGATCCGCCGCTCGACGGCGCGCACCGAGTCGAGGTATTCGTCGAGCTTCCGACGATCGTCGCCCCCGATCCGAGACCGGAGCGCACCGGCGTCGCCCGAGACGAGGTCGAGCACGCTGCGATCCTCGTCGGCATCCCCCCGGCGCCCCTCGGCGTCTGAGCGGAACAAGCGGTCGAACGCCAATTTCGGGTTGATCTCCTTGGCCACCGGGGTCGTCGGAGTTGACCAGGAGATGTGCGAACCGTAGAGGCGGGTATAGCCGACGACTGTATCGACTCCCGTGGTCACCGGCTCGACCGCCAATTCGAGCGAGGGAAGCGGCGTCAGGTTCCCGAGGCGTTTCGCGGCGAGCTGGTCGACCGAGATGCCGTTGGAGTTCAGCTCGGCGCCGGTCGTCCGGGTGATGGTGGTGCCCGTCAGGAAGGCGGCGTCCTTGACGTAGTGGCCGTCGCCGGTGTCGGTGGCCAGGTTCGTCAGGTTCGTCAGCACGAGGACCTCACGCCTCATCTCGCCGAGGGGCCGGAGGGCCGGCGAGAGCTCGAACGACGGCCCGGTCTTGGCGGGCGTCCACGTGTCCTGGTTGATCCCGTTGGGGAAGAAGAGGAAGGCCATCCGCGTGGGCGAGGCCGAGGCCCCGGCGGAGAGCGCCAGGGTCGGGCGGGGTTGCATGGCGTCCAGGAGCGGCAGCCCGAGGGCGACGCCGACGCCTCGAAGCACCGTCCTGCGCGTGACTCGATGGTTCTTCTGACTCATGGGTTCCCCCCGGCGAGGATCGGTTCGTTGCGACGGTACTGGAACGGGAAGCTCCGGACGATTTCCTCGACGAGCGTCTGGCTGCGGTATTCGCGAGACTCGAGCTTCGCCATCATCTCCTTGACGGTCCGCGCGTCGAATGGTTCGAGTCCGCGCGCGAGGGCGTAGGAGAGCAGGCGTTTCGTCAAGTTTCGGACGAAGAGGTCTTTCTTACGTCCCTTGAGGATCCGCTTCAGCTCGGCGGCCCCCCGGAAGGATTCGCCGGTCGCCAGCGAGCCCGAGTCGTCGACCGGCTGCCCGCCGACCTCGGTCCGGAGCCGGCCGAGGGGGTCGAAACCTTCGAGGCCGAAGCCGGGCGGGTCGAGCTTGGCGTGGCACGAGGCGCAGGCGACCTGCTCGCGATGCTTCTCGAGGCGAGCCCGGAAGCTCAGGCCGTCGACCGGCTTGTCGTCCAGGGGGAGGACCTTGACGTTCGGCGGAGGCGGCGGGGGGGGAGTCCCGAGGAGCTCCGTCAGGATCCACTTCCCACGCAGGACGGGGCTGGTCCGCTGCGCGTACGACGTCATCGTCAGGATCGCCGCCATCCCGAGGACCCCGCCCCGGCTCGGGTCGTCGATCGCCACCTTGCGGAGCTCGGGCCCGGTGACCCCGGTGAGCCCATAGTGCTTGGCGAGGACCTCGTTGACGTAGACGTGGTCGGCCGCGAGCAGGTCGAGCACCGGCGCGTCCTCGAGGAGCATCGCGTGGAACGAGGTCATCGCCTCCTCGACCATCGCGTCGCGGAGCTCGGGGGTGAACTCGGGGAAGCTCGAGCGATCGGGCCCCGCCGGGTTGGTCAACGCCTTGACCCCGAGCCACTGGCCGGCGAAGTCCCTGGCGAAATCCCGAGACCTCGGGTCGGCGATCATCCGACGCACTTGCGCGTCGAGGACCTCCGGCTCGTGGAGCGTGCCGTCCTTCGCGAGATTGAGGAGCCTGTCGTCGGGCATCGACGACCAGAGGAAGTACGAGAGCCGGGAGGCCAGCTCGTATTCGCCGACGCGGTAAGGCTCCGTAACGTCCTGGTCTCGCTCGACGAGGAACAGGAAGTGCGGCGAGACGAGCACCGCTCGGAGGGCACGCCGGATCGCCTCGTCGAACGGTCGGCCCTGGGCATCCGCCCGGCGGAAGAGCCGCATGAGGCCCTCGACGTCCTCGGCGGCGACGGGTCGGCGATAGGCCCGCGCGGCGAAGGCTTCGAGGCATTGCCGGGCGGCGGCGTCCTTGGATGTATCGGTGCCCTGATCGGGCCTGGCCGCGAGGTATCGGGCGGGGTCGGCTCGCGCGAGGACGTCGTCGGCGGCGGCCAGATACTTCTCCAGCAGGATCGGCGGGATGAAGAGGGTCGAGCCGTTGTTGTCGAACCCGCCGCCCCCCGCGCCGTCGGTGGGGAAGCCGTCGGCAGGCCGGGAGTCGACCCCGAGGAGGTCGCGGATGGTGTGGTTGTACTGCTCTCGTGTCAGGCGTTGGAGGACTCGACGCCCGGGGTCGCGGGGGCCTTCGAGGGACTCGAGCATCTGCTCGATCCCGACGACCGCATGCTGGCGTTCGGCCTCACTGGGCGCGGGCTTTCCCTCGGGGGGCATGGTCCGCTCGCCGATCGCCTCGGCCACTTGGGCCCAGAGCTCGGTGTCCGGGCCAACCGGACCCCCTTCGGCAAGCCGAGTGAGGTCGATCCCCCCCTTCGCGGCCTTCGCCCCGTGGCAGGCGAGGCAGTGCTTGGCGAGGACCGTCCGGACCTCCGTGTCGAATCCCGCGGGTTCCCCCAGGGCCGTGCCGCTCGGCAGGAGGAGCAGTAGGGTCGTTCCGAATCGGCCGAGCATAAGCCTCTTTCGTTGCCAGAACCCCGGCCTCTTCCGAGAAACCGGGGTTCTGAGGGAGGAGGCGACGACAGCCCCGAGGGGGTCGTCGATGTTGACCGCGACAGAAATCCGGTGTTGAAGAAAACACCGGGTTTCGGATCGAAGCGAGGGATTAGTAGGCGTCGGCGGAGATGACCTCGCCCCCTTCGCGGCTGCCGAGGGCGATCCAGGTCAGCTGGTTGACGGTGTCTTTCACGAACCGGACCGAGGCGTCGGCGAAGACGACGTTGACGCCCCCGGGGTGGTTGCTCGAGGGGATCTGGAACTGGCCGAAGTCGACCCCGCAGCCGTCGTTGCAGGTCATCCGGCAGGTCGAGAACGTGAATTGCGACGAGTTGGGGGTGAAGATGATGTTGGTCATCGTGAACCCGGGGGCCCCGACCTGCCAGCAATATCCCTTGTTGGAGAACGGGCTGGGGCTCGTGATCGCCGCCTGGCACTGGGCCGCCTGGGCCAGGATGCCGGAGAGGTTCGTGCGGGCGTCGCGGATGTTGATGGCGGCCGGCGCATTACTCCCGCCGATCAGGCCGGACTTCGACCAGCGGTGCCGCTGCGTCCCCGACGCACCGACCAGCGACTCGGTGGCGGCGATGGTGTTGGACGTGCCGTCGGTCACGGTGGCGATGCTGTAGGCCGTGTGGTTGGCGAAGAGGCCGTTGGTGTCGAACGTGTTCTCGAAATTCGTGCCCGTGCCGCAATTCCCCTGATAACTACAGATGTTGTTGATGCCGACCTGGCCGTCGGAGGGGCACATGTACGACGCGATCTTGGTGTGCCAGACCGTGATGTTCGAGGCCGACATCGAGCCGTTCCCGCTCCCGTCGGGGAAGATGAAGCTCGTCCAGGAGAAGTTGCAGGCGTTGTAGATCGCGTTCTGCTCGAGGTAGGGGAGCATGAAGGCGTGGGCGCCGAAGACGCCCCAACCCGTCTCCGTGCCCTTGCTCGCGGGAGGATCGGAGTGGGCCATGCCGTTCATCATCGGGAACGAGCCGACGGCCTGGTGATAGTTGTGCAGGGCCAGGCCGAACTGCTTGAGGTTGTTGACGCACTGGATCCGCCGCGCCGCCTCGCGGGCCGACTGCACGGCCGGGAGCAGCAGGGCGATGAGGACGGCGATGATCGCGATGACCACGAGCAACTCGATCAGGGTGAATCCGCGTCGATTGGAATGCATAAAAGGCTCCGAAATCAAGAGAGGACGAGATGATAGCCGGACCATGCCGATGAGACCGGGCGAAGGCACCCGAATTCCCCGGGACGGCCGTCCCGCCCGAGGGATCGGGGAGGTAGGTATCGGCCCCGGGTCCGACTTCGGGGCCAGGCCTTGACCGTCGTTTGTGTGTTTCCGTCGACGATGCGTCGAGGTATCGGGAGCCGGATCGGGGCTGGGCTGATCGTGGCCGATTCGCCTAAGCCCCGGTGGCGGTCAACGGTTCCGGGATGACCCCTTTGGCTTCTTCTGGGACTTCATATGTTCGATCATCGCGTCTCGGGAGTTGAGCGCGGCCTTCTGGAATTCGGCGGTCCGACGGACCTCCATCGAGGAGTTCGCGTCGTTGCCGCATCCCACGAGCGGTCCCAGGAGGATCGACAGGGCCAGGCCGATCGAGGATGACTGAGGATATCGCATCGATCGAAGGTCTCCAGAACTGACAATCGAAGGGGAGTTGGACGTTCATTCGCGTGATCGCAATGAGCCTGATCCGCCGGGGCCTCGTCCGAGGCTCGTGGCTCCTGATTCGAGGGCGCATCGCCCCAGACGCCGCCGGGCCTGGCCGGGGGCGTCCCGGCTTCGAAGGCGCGAGCGGCCGGGCAAAATCGTCTCGGGCTTGGAAAGAGTTCGGCAAGGATTGGGCGACGGCGGGGCCCGGGGCCGCTCGGGCCTCGGCGGGCGTCCACCGCCCCGGGAGTCACCTGGCCCCGGCCGGCGGCATGGCCAGCCGATAGTGGGCCCGGACTTCGTCCGGGGTCAGAGGGTGATCGTACAGGACCAATTCATCCAACCGGCCCACGAACGGCCGGCTCTCTTCCACCTGGGTCGGCTCGGCGGTCCTCCTCCCGATCACCAGGTGATAGCCGATGCCCGGGGGGTCGATCTCGGGGGTCGTCGTTTGGTCGAGGACGCCGTCGAGATACAACTCCATCCGCGGGCCGTTCCGCTGCGCGACGACGTGGTGCCAGCGGCCGGGGACGTAGATGTTCTGCGAAAAAAGGGAGTCGTCCTCCGCCGCGAGGTCGACGTCGCGGAGCCAACGACGGAGGAATCGGACCGACGCGGGCTTCTCCAGTGACAGGGTCGGGTAGGCCGTGGTCTCGACCAGCATGAAATGCTTGTATTTGAGCGTCCTTGGGAGATCGGCCTCGGCCGGATACAGCCCGACGAGCGAGGCGCAGCCGATCGACTCGGACAGGAACCAGAACTCGATCGCGTGCCGGGTCCCTCGGGTGAGCTTCCAGGGGGTGTTGGTCGTCAGGTACGGCTCCGGGGCGGCGGACGTGAAGACGGCGTGGCCGTTGGGTGTCTGGGGCCCGGACTCGACCCGGACCGAGCCGTTGGCGCGAAGCGGAGGTCCGTTACGGACCTCGTTGGGGATCCCGTCCGTCCCGATCGCCCCGAATCGCCAGTAGCTGAGCGGCTTCAAGCCCATGACGGCCCGGGCATAGGCCGGGTCGAGCCGCAAGGCGGGGAGACCCCGGTCCGCGGCGGGCAGGAACTGGTCCGGCTTCGCGGCCGACTCGGCGATGCGGCCGGCGGTGGAGTCGACGTCGAACTGCTTGCTCTCCTCCACACGCTGCGTTCGCCTGGGGAACCCCTTGGCGTCGAGCAGCGAAGCCTGGGCCGCCCCTTCGAAGACCATGACCCGGGACTTCCCGCCATCTTCGACGTTCATCGCGAACTCGGTCCCGAGGTCGACCACCGCCGACCCCTTGCTGGCGACGACGAACCCATCGACCCCCTTCGGCACCCTCGCCCGCAGCCGTCCCCGGCGGCAGTAGACCCGGTTGATCGAGACGAGGTCGATGTCCGCCGGGCCGTCCAGGGTCAGGGTCACGCCATTGAGGAAGACCAGCACCGCCCGCCCCGAGCGGACCTGGAACCGACCCGACGCGAGGAGCTCCCCTTCGGCAGGCCCGCGGCCGTCCGTCGACTCCCAGCGGATCCCTTCGAGCTTCGACAGGACGGCCAGCTCGTTCCCCGGCCTGGCCGCGACCGGCCAGCTCCAGGCGGGGCCGAGGAGGCCCTTCGACCACGAGGCCCAGGCCAGCACGGCCAACAGCAAGGTCGCCGCCACGGCCCCCGTCCGCCACATGCCGAGTCGCGTGAACCGGCGGGGCGAGCTCCCTTCGAGGAACCTCATGGCCCGCTCTTCGTCGTCCTGCTCCCCTCCTCGATCTGCCAACTCCCCCCACCCGAGCGCCTCGTGCAGCGCGAGCCAGCGGGGCTCGGTCGACTGGACGGCCTTGAGCATCCCCAACATGCGAATCTCGTCGACGAAGGCCTGCGCGAACGCCTCGTCTTGCTCGAGCCGGGCGATCAGGGCCTCGCCGCGGGCCGGTGCGAGCTCCGCCCCTCGCCACGCCGAGATCAGCTCGATCAGGTCGTCGTCCATCATGCGTCCAGGCCTTGCATGCAGTCGCGGAGGAGTTGGTTCGCCCGGTAGTGGAGCCGGTAGATGGCCCCGACCGTCGTGTTCATCGCGCCGGCCAGGTCCGCCGGCTTGTCGCCGTCGAGTCCGCCATGCACGACTTGACGCAGGCGGTCGGGGAGCCTCCCGATGCAGAGGAGCAACACCTCGATCGATTCCGAACGGTCGCCGGAGACCGCGTGTTCCAGCCGTGTCCCCGTCAGGCCGGCGACCCGGTCCAGGAACCGTCCCATCGCCTTGTTCCGGCGGGACGAGCTCCGGAAATGTTTATAGACCTTGTTCCGGGCGATCCCCCGGAGCCAGGCCCCGAAGTCGTCGCCCCGGCGGAACTCGCGGAGGTTGCGGAACGCCGCGAGGTAGACCTCCTGCGCCAGGTCATCGACGGCGTCCATCCCGTGCACCGAGGCCGCGATGTAGCTCCGAAGGGAGAGCGAGTATTCCCGGATGATCTTCCGGAAGGCTTCCCTGTCCCCCCCGAGGGTCTCGTCGATAATCGCATCGATCTCGGAACGTTCCAGCATGGTCGTCAGTGATCACGGATGATGGATCGGTCGATGGCCAGTCGAGGATTCCAGCCTCGGCTCCCGCGGTCCGGATGACAGGACACGACCGACCTCGGCGTCGGACGGCCTCGCCGACGGGTCGTCCCTCGGGCCCACTCCTCCCGACTCCGCCTGGACCGGGCCGCACGAACGCCGAAGCCTCGGGGCCGAGTTTGGGCTCCGCGAGGGAGGCTGTTCCCCTCCTCCCTTGGCAGGCCCGTTGAACCGGATTCGTCGAGTGAGTAGTCGCGAAGCGCTGACCCGTCTTGGCGACCGCGATTATGAAGGGGATTCCCCGGTCGGCCATCGAATTTGACAGCCGACTCGAAAAAAATCCCCCGCGTCCTTCGGAAGGTACGCGAGGGAATGATGTTGGGGTGGCCAGAGAAGAGCTTGCGACGCCCTGGGTATTTCGACGACCTGCGGTCCGATGCGTTGCAAGTTCCGACATGGCTACCCCTTTCTTCCTTTTGGGAGGGGATTGAGGTGAGATGCTTGGAAACGTGTCCCGAAACCCGTTCTTTCCTTAAAGAACGGGTTTCTGACGCACTCGATGTCGACAACTCCCTGCGGGATGTCGACGTTTGCTCCCACAGAAACCCGTTCTTTAAGGAAAGAACGGGTTTCGGGACAGCCACTTACTTCGCTTCCGGTTTCGGGCCGAAGGCCCGTTCCATCTCCTCGATCGGGACGAGGGGCGGGGCCGTCGGCGGCGGGCCCTCGGAGCCGATGGGGCCGCGGCCGTCGGCGGCGGCTTCGAGTCGGTCGGCCTCTTTGTTGTGGTAAATGATCATGTGTTTTAAATATTGGGCTAACTCCCCGGTCGCTCGGTAGCCCAGGCCATGGACAACCCAGATTTTCCCCGGGTCCGGATCCTTGGATGCCAGGTAATCCTGGATCCCTACGAGCACGCTTGGGTAGAAAGACTTCCCTTCGTGGCGGTGGTCCGCGGCCTGGCGGAGGAGGGACTCCTTCCGGGGGTCGTGGGGCGGTTTCATGAGTTTGAGGATAGGCCGGATTTCGATCGGGCCCTCCGAGGTCTCGGCGAAGACCGGATCGCCCCAGGGGGCCTCGACGACGACGGGGTCTCCGGCCGGCTTCCCGTCCTTCCAGACCCGCAGCTCGTATTTCATTCGCGGGACTGAGGGGTTTGCCGGGGGCTCCGACCGTACCCCCGTCTGGGCGAACCCGCCGACTCCGAGCATGCCGGCTCCCAGCAGCAAGGCGATGCCCCCGGCCGTCTTCAGTTTAGACAACATCATGGATCTCAACACTCCTTCGGCTAGAGTCGCGACTGACGACGACAGGTTAACGACGCCCTTCGCGCCTTCGAGAAACTGCAACGCGACCCGGACGGTCGAGTCGACCAACCTGGCCGGGGTCGCCGCGGTCGGCATGACGACTCCCGCGGCCCCGGGTGCGAGCTGTCGACGGGCGAGCCGGCACCGCAGCCGCTCTCGCCCTCGAGCGAGCCGGCTGTGAATCGTCCCGGGGGGGCAGTTCAGTTGCATTGCCGCCTCCTCGGGGGTCATCCCTCCCAGCAGGCAGAGGACGACGGCCTGTCGGAATCGCTCGGGGAGGCGATTGATCTCCTCCTGGACGATCTCGTCGAGGTCGTCGCGGTCGGGCAGGCCGGCGCGATCGGCTTCCGTACCCGCGGCCGACCGCTCATGTCGCCGTCGCCTCGCCTCCGCCCAACGAGCTCGCCAGGCCGTGCGCCGGGCGACCTGATGGAGCCAGGGGCCGAGCGAATCCCCCGCCCAGAGCGAGTCCGCCTTCCGCACGAGGACCAGGAAGGTCGCCTGGAAGGCGTCGTCGGCATGGTCCGGGTCGTGGAGAATCGCCCGACAGACGCGACGGACCATCGGCCCGTGGCGTTCGACCAGGACCCCGAACGCGAGCTCCCCGATCCCATCCCGTCGGGTCACGAACCGCGCCAGCAACTGGGCGTCCGACAACCCCCCGGCCGCCCCGACGTCGAACAGCGTCTGGATCTCTCGCGAGGCCAAGCCTCGAGCGTCCCTCGCCATGACCCCGAATCCCCCCCGTCCCTTCCGAGCCCCTCGATTTCGAGAGTAATGCCCGGCGGCCCTCCGGCGTGTCCCAATTTTTCCGGAAATCGTCGGGAGCTCTTCACCACAAAGGCACGAAGGCACAAAGGGGAAGATCCCGAGAGTACGAATCCCCCCTCTGACTTGGCTCCCACCTTGACAGGTCCCACCCTGGCTATGTAAATATCCAATCGGTTATTTAACCAGTTGGATAGATACGCATGGCCGTGGATTCGCTCAGCACCACGTTCGCGGCCCTCGCCGACCCGACGCGTCGGGCGATCCTCGCCCGGCTGGCGGAGGGTCCGGCCACGGTCAAGGAGTTGTCGGCGCCATTCGCGATGAGCGGCCCGGCGGTCTCGAAGCACCTGCGGGTGCTCGAGCACGCGGGGCTGATCACGCGAGGGCGCGAGGCGCAGTGGCGTCCGTGTCGGCTCGCGCCTGAGCCGATCAAGGCGGTCGCCGAATGGGCCGGCGACTTCCGTCGCTTCTGGGGCGGGAGCTTCGACCGGCTGGACGAGTATCTCCGGGACCTCAAAGCAAAGGAGGAGACGCATGGCCATGACCCCTGAGCTCGGGACCGCGACATTCACGACCCCGACGGACCGGGAGGTCGTCGTGACGCGCGTCGTCGACGCGCCCCGGAGGCTCGTCTTCGAAGCCTGGACCAACCCCGAGCATCTGCCGCGGTGGATGCTCGGCCCGGTGTCGGCGGGCTGGACCATGCCCGTCTGCGAGATCGACCTCCGCCCCGGCGGGGCCTGGCGGTTCGTCTGGCGCCGGCCGGACGGCTCGGAGATGGCGATGACCGGCGTCTATCGCGAGATCTCGTCCCCCGATCGCCTCGTCTCCACCGAGTCCTGGGGAGGCCCCTGGGCCGAGACCCTCAACACCCTCGTCCTGACCGAGGAAGGGGGCAAGACGACGATCACCGTCACGATCCTCTACCCGTCCCAGGCCGCCCGAGACGCGGCGCTCGGCACGGGCATGAAGGGTGGGATGGTCGCGAGTTTCGACCGCCTCTCGGAGATCCTCGAGACGCTCGAGTAACTCGCCGACGAATTCCGAGTCCCCGGGTCCTCCTCACCATCTCCGCGAATCGATCTCGGATGAGGAGGGCGGTTTTGGGAATTGAGTCGTACTTACGACTTCAATCGGATGCGGATGTTCCCCCCGGTAGGCGGGGCACTCCTGCCCCGCATTCGAGGGCCATACACCTGTGAAACGCTCTGGAACGCGGCGACGAGGCCGGACGTCGGAACGCTTGCGTTCGAAATGAGCCGGGCCGCCCGGCGTTGGGGTGCCGAGCGGCCCGAGGGGAGCCGGAGGGATTGAGATTGATGGCTTCGAGGGTTCAGGACGCGAATCGTTTGAAGAAGGACGAGGCTTTCCAACGCGGCCGCTCGGCCCGGTTGGCCACCCGCTCCAGGAGCTTGGCCACGAGCCGGTCGAACTCGCCGGCGGCCTGCTTGTCGACGGGCTGTTTCGTGTCGTCGGAGGGGGAGTGGTATCGTTCGCTCAACCATCGCAGGACGGCCTTCTCCTCGGGCGTGCCCTTGTCGAAGCCGACCATGACCATGAGCGAGGGGATGCCGCGGAGGATAAAGCTGTACTGATCGCTGCGGATGAAGATGTTCCGCTCGGGCATCGGGTCGGGCCTCGGGGCCACGCCCACCGAATTGGCCGCGGCCGACGCGTCGTCGCCGAGGTCCGACTCCTCGCCGCCGAACATCGTCAGCTTCTTCAAGGGGTGAAGGGGCAAGATCATGTCGATGTTGATGTCGGCGACGATCGAGCCTCGGGCGATCGTCGGTCGGTTCGCGAAGTATTTCGACCCGAGCAGCCCCTTCTCCTCGGCCGTGACGGCCACAAACAGCACCGGCCTGCGGAGCTTGACGCCCGATTCCTTGAGGATCGCGGCGACGTCGAGCAGCGAGGCGATGCCCGAGGCGTTGTCCATCGCGCCGTTGTAGATGCCGTCCCCCTTGATCGGCTTGCCGACGCCGATGTGGTCGAGGTGCGCGGTGAAGGCGACGTACTCGTCCTTCAGCGCCGGGTCGCTGCCGGGGAGGATGCCCACGACGTTTTCCGAGGTGACCTCGGTCCGGGTCACGGCGACGGCCCCCTTGAGCTTCGACGGGATGTCGAAGTGGGGCAGGGGGCGGCCGGCCTCGGCGGCGTCGAGGATCTCCTTGAAGGTGTGGCCCGAGCCGGCCAGGAGCGTATCGGCATGGGAGGGGTTGAAGCTCAGCCCGACCTTCAGGCCTCGGTTGGCGTCGAGCGCCGGGTCGGCCAGCGCCATCGACGGGAGGAACCGGGCCAGCGCGGAACGGTCCCAGGGGATGTCCATCTGCTTGGGGTTCGCGATCGCGACGAAGCCGATGGCCCCCGCCCGACGCAGGGCCTCGGAACGCTCACCCTCCGATTGGGCATGGGCCGCGAGCGGGCCGGGGATCTTCGCCGGCGCCCCCCTGAGGTAGACGACCAGCTTTCCCCGGGCATCCAGGTCTTTGAAGTCGTCGATGCCGGCCTCCGGGATCGACAGGCCGTAGCCGGCGAAGACCATCGGGGCCTCGAAGGAGGGGGCGGGGTCGACGCGGAGCGAGATCACCGCGTCCTCGCCGAGCTTGAGCGAGTCCTCGGCGCCGTTGCGCACCAGGGTCAAGCGAGAATGGCCCTCGTCGATCGTCCTCGACCTGAGCTCGACGGGCTGGAAGTACCCGTCGGTGCCGGCGGGCTTAACCCCGTATTTTTCGAACGCCTTGGCGACGTACTCGGCCGCCTTGCGATGCCCGGGGGTGCCGGGGTCGCGCCCCTGGAGGGCGTCATCCGCCAAGAATTCGACGTGCGACCACCACCGCTTGCCGTCCGCCTTCTCTTCCGCGAGGGCATACCCCGCGCCCGCCACCATGGCGATCCCCAACACCGCCGAACTCGCCCATCGCATCATCTGGTGATCCTCTTGTCCGCAACCAATGGAAGGCGTCCCGGGAAGGCCGGACCGCCTCCGAGCGACCCTCGCCCCGAATTCAAGGGCGTTTCCAGTCGCCCCTGAACTTGCTGTAGTTGGAATTCACGTAGCCCACCTCGGCCAACCGCTTCCCCGAGGCCTCGTAGTCGGCCGCGTCGGATCGCGCGGTCCCGAGTCCGTCGACGTATCGGTTGAACATGCAGAAGGTGGCGGCGATGAGGACGGTGTCGTGGATGGCCTTGTCGTCGGCGCCCTCGTCCCTGGCGCGTTGGACGTCGTCGTGCTGGACGAGTCGTCCGTCGCGTCGGACCTTGTCTGCGATGGCGAGCAGGGCCTTCATCTTGGGAGAGGTCGGCGCGGAGTCGACGTCCGCGAGCACGCGGTCGACCAACTCCCGATCCTCGCCGAGGTAGACCCGAGCCGCCGCCGCATGCGTCTCGCAGCAATAGCTGCACTCGTTGCCTCGAGAGACGTAGGCCGCGATCGTCTCCCGCTCGCCCGGCGTCAACGACGATGGCTCCCGCAGCAAGGCCTCCGCCAGCCCGCTCAGGTGTACCTGGGTCTCCGGGTAAGCCGCCAGCAGCCCCCGGATGCCGGGGACCCCTTCGGGAAGGGATATGTGTGCCACGCTCGATCTCCGGTCGGGGAGGAATTCTTTCGGATCATCGCCGATCCGTCGCGATCGAGCAAAGGGGTGCCGCCGTTTACCGAGCCCACGCCGGAGGACGCCTTCACCACAAAGGCACGAAGACACAAAGGACAGAATCCTGAGAGGACGGATCCTTCTCGGACTTCCTCGCAGACCCCTTTGTGTCTTCGTGCCTTTGTGGTGAGTTGCCCACCACGTCAACCGGAGAGTGCTCGGTGGACTTCAGCGAGGAGCCTCCGGGCGGATCATCATGGCGATGAGTCGCACGATCGATTCCCGGTAGTGCGGAGCGTTGGCGGCAGCCTCGGGATCGAGCTGGCTGGCGTACCAGTTGCTCGGGGCCCAGGCGGTGCAGACCGCCGAGATCGTCGAGAGGAGGAACTCCGGCGAGAACCGGTCGGAGACCTTCCCGCGCCGCTGGGCGTCGGTGACGCGGGTGATCTTGGATTCGGGGGGCGGGACGCCCTCGATCGGCCCTTTCATCTCAAGGCCACACCACGCGACGAGGCGCATCAGCCGGGGGTTGGCCATCGCGAAGTCGAAGTAGGCCCCGGCGTACTGCTCCAGGTCGTCGGACGGGAATTCGACCCCCTCCGTCGCCCGGGCGAGCTCCTGCGCCAGGACGGCGCGGAAGAGCGCGTCCTTGCTGCCGAAGTATTGATAAATTAACTGCTTGTTGCTTTCCGCCGCCGACGCGATGCGGTCGACCCGCGCGCCGGCGATACCGTGCTCGGCGAACTCGACGACGCCGGCCTCCAGGATTCTTCGACGCGTGGCCTCCGAGTCTCGTCTCATCCCACCAATCTAGGTTTTTGGGCTACCCCAGGGCAACCTCAGGCCCTAGAATGTAAATCAACCAACCAGTTGGTTGATTGGCCGGGTCTTTCAGGAGGTGGGTTATGGTCCAGCGGACGTGGTTCATCACGGGGATCAATCGAGGACTCGGGCGTGAGCTCGCGGTGGCGCTGCTCGAGAGGGGCGATCGCGTCGCCGGCACCGCGCGGAGGTTGTCGGAGCTCGACGGCCTCAAGGCGAGTTACGGCGAGCGGCTCTGGACGGCCGCGCTCGACCTCACGGACGCGGAGGGGATCCGACGCGTGGTCGACCGGGCGTTCGCGGATTGGTCCCGCATCGACGTCCTGGTCAACAACGCGGCCTACAGCCTGGTGGGGACGGTCGAGGAGTGTCCCGAGGCGATGATCCGCCACTTGCTCGACACGAACCTGCTCGGTTCGATCCTGGTGATCAAGGCGGCCCTCCCTCATCTTCGCGAGCAAGGGGGCGGACGCATCCTCCAGGTCTCCAGCGGCGCGGGCCAGCTTGCGTTCCCGGGCCTGCCGCTTTATATCGCCTCGAAGTGGGGGATCGAGGGATTCATCGAGGCCACCGCGCAGGACGTCGCCCCGTTCGGGATCGAGGCCACGATCTTCGAGCCGGGCGCAATCCGCACCGACTTCGGTGGGGCGGCCGTCCTACCCCCGGCCGTTGCCGCGTACGAAGGGACCCCGGCCTCGATAATGCGGCAGAACGTCGAATCGCTCCGAGACGCGAGAGTGGAGGTTTCCTCGGCCCTGGGAGACCCGGCGAAGATGGCGCGGGTGATGATCGAATCCGTCGATCAGTCCCCCGCGCCGAAGCGTGTGGTGATGGGCTCGGACATCTACGACGCCCTCCTTGGCGTCTACCGCGAGCGAGCCGCGTCGCTCGAGGCGCAGAAGGAGCTTGCTTTCTCGACGGACTTATGTGCGATCGCCAATCACGCTCGGCTTTCATCAACCTGATGATTCTCGAGGGATGACGTTTTCCAAGCCCGAGGCGAGAACGAGTGAATCCCTTCGCGAGAAATCGAAGAAGATTCACTCGCTCGCGCTTTGGGACTGTCTCAAGGAGATGCTACTCGAACGTCAGTCGTTATGAAATGCATAATAGAAATATTTTTAGTCTTATAATTTTAATGAATTGATGTTGTTTTAAAGTTCTATATGTAAAATTATTCGAGATTGGGCGATGGGCCGCGAAACCATAGCTGTCGGAGCCGGCTCTGCCAGCGGGGGATCCGGCGGCCGTGGGCATTGGTGAGCAGCAAGGTCGGCAACACCGGGTCGCTCACGATGCTCCATCGCACAATCGGCTCGCCCAAAGCGAGGTCGAAATGGTGCCTGGGGTGCAGGACGTGTTGTTTGCCGTCGATGGCGAAGGAGAGTGTGAATTCGGCGTCGAGCGTGCCGTCGTGCCGGGGCCAACCGGCGTGGAGGTCGCTGAGGATGCCGTCGCCGGGCCGGAAGTCGCCGGCGTGGATTGTCGAGGCCTGGTCGGAGAGCGTGACGCCCGTCAGCGTCCGACGCGTGTCGTTCATGAAACCGACCCTGACCTGACCATCCCCGACGACGAGGTGATGGCTCGCCCCGAAGGTCACCGCCAGGCCCGCGACGGCGAGCATCAGGGTGCGGGTGCGCAGGCGAGGGAGGCGCATTGGAATCCTCCGGGAAGGCTCGGGACTCGGTCACCCCGACGCTTCGACCGGCTCGCGGCACCAGTAGATCAGGTCCGTCACGGCCGGCTCGCCCCCCGAGGACCGGACCAACATGGCGATCTGGCCGCGATGGTACCAGGAGTGGCCGAACAACTGGGTCAGGATGTCTTCAAGTCGGCTCCGGAACCGGCCGGCGTCCAGGCTCTGGTACTCGAGCTCTTGCCCGAGCGCCTCGTCGTCGAGCTCGGCGAGCAGCTCCCGCCACGGGCCCTCCACGGCTCGCCAGGTCTCGGCGACCTGGGTCACGTCCGTGACCTCGGCCATGAGCGCTCCCGAAGGCGGCGAGATCCGGCCCATGCGTGCGAGCCAGACCCGACGCGCGGCGACGATGTGACCGAACAGCGCCAACGCCTTGCGGAACGGCTCCGACCCCCTCCGGTCGAGCGGGACCGTCTCGAACGAGGCGAGCACCTTGGCGTGCGCGTCCTGCTCGTACTCGAACCAGCGGCGGAACCGCCCGATCAGATCGTCCGACATCGTGGTTGGTCCCGAGACTTGTTCCTTGGCGTTCGAGGCCGGGGCCCTGTCGTAAACGATCGCGCGGGGGAGTCGGTCGGAGTGACCTGCGGCCGTCCCCCTCGCCGAGTGGATCACGGGGATGATCGTTGACCCTCGCGGGATGATCATATCCCGCCCTTGGAGGCTTCACAACAGGCCGAGTCCCTCGGACGCCAGCCCCGTTCGGACCTTGCGTGGTGCGTCACTTGTTCGGCGGCCGGCTCAGGTGGATCTCGCCGAAATCCACGGTCTCATCAGACCACGACCCCGGCGACGGGTCGCCCGTCCGGGTCGACCAATCGCCCCCGGCGCGAGACGCCTCGGGTGAGCTCCAGGTCGGCGGTGAAGGCCTCGGCGTCGGCGGGCACGTCGATCATCTGACAGGCGTGATCGCCCGAGACGAGGATGTGGCTCGAGGCGCCGTCGTCACCGACTTCGCCGATCCCCATTCGGCGGACGGCCTCCGGCAGCCGGGCTCGCTGGTAGGGGAGGCCCTTCCCCTCGGCCTGGGCGAGGAGGAGGCCCGGGCCGTGGGGGACGCTCATCGTGAAGCCCTCCGGCCCGAAGCGCTGCGCGGTTCTGCCAGGGGCGGGGTTCTTGTTCGACGGAGGCGGGATGTAGGCGATGGGCCGTCCTTGGGTGTCGAGGATACGGGCACGGATCGGGACGTCGTCCGGTACGAGCCGCATCTCGACGTCGCCCTCGGCGGGCATCCTCGCGGCCCAGACCGGTCCGGAACCCTCCGGACCGACAGCGGTCAGCTCGACCTTGCTCCGGTCGAGCCGCATGGAGTCCTGAGCGTGCTTGCGAGCCAACTCCTCCAGGTCGATCCGGAATCGCCCATCGGCGTCGGTACGGGCGGCGGGCTCGATCGTCCAGCCGGACCCCGCTTGGCCTATGTAGATCGCGGCGTCTCGGGCCGGCTTCCCGCCGGGCGTCAGCACCCGGCCCCGGATCAGGTCGTTGCTCGGCGTGTTCTTGTCGGGCTCCTTGGCGGAGATCTTCTTTACCGAAACGGCGGGCGTGGGCGGTTTGGACTGAGGTTCGTCGCCGAGCGACACCCAGGCCGACAGCTCCGCCATCGCCGCGACGGCCAGGACCGAGCTCATCTGAATTAACCGAAACATCAGCATCCTCCGTAGGACGTGGTCGCTGAGGGCGACCGCCGCCGAGACCGTCCCGGCCCCTTTCGCCCCTCCCGCTCCTTCCCCGAGCCGCATGGCGGCCCGGGTGGCCGCCTCGACCCAACCGGCCGGCGCCGCCGGGGCCTTGCGGGCCAGGAGGACCGACAAGGCGGCCGTCGTCGCCGTGACCCCGCGCCGGCCGAGTCGGGAACGCAGGAGCTCCCGGCCCCGGGCGATGCGACTGCTCACCGTGCCGAGCGACCAGCCGAGCTGGTGCGCGGCATGTTCGTAGGAGAGGCCCTGGAGGTAGCAAAGCGCGATCGGGGCCCGGTATTTGTCCGGGAGCCGGTCGATCTTGGCGTGGATGATCGGCAGCAGCTCCCCCTCGTTGGGCGAACCGGCCTCGGCGACCATGGCGACCTCCTCGATCGGACGTTCGCGACGGCGTGGGGCGACGGCGTTGGCCCGAAGGGCAATCCGATACGCCACGCGATACAGCCAACTCCCCAGCGACCCGGCCGACTTCAGTCCGTCGGCCTTGCGGAAGAGCACCAGGAACGTGGCCTGGAACGCATCCTCGGCGTCGCCCTGATCCCGGAGAACTCCCCGGCAGACGCTCAGGACCATCGGCCCGTGCCGCGCCACCGGGGCAGCGAACGCCCCCTCGTCGCTCCGGCCTCGGCAGCGTTCCAGGAGCTGCGCATCGGTCAGCCCGATGAGTGTCCCCTCATGGAAGAGTCGCTGGATCGGCCTCATCGCCTCGACTGGTCGGAAATTGGCCATCGAGCCGCCTCGGTCAACAAAACGTCGCCCGTCCTCTCCTCGAAGTAAGAGAGACATCGGGCGACCGCCGACTTCCGGATTTTTCCTGGCGAGCGGAAAGACGAGTTCACTCTTCATGCCGTGAGGTTCGACCTTGGTCGAATCGCGTCGGCCGCGGACAACACCTCCTTCGCCCACTCTGCATTCTCGGGAGCCACGACTACGACTCGAAAGTTCTCCCGTTCTCCCTCCAATCGGACCCCCTCCGAGTCGTCCACATGGAGGTCGATGTCGAAGGCGGCGGGATCCTTACTGGGAGGACGGAGATAGGCTCTTTGTCGAATCTGCCGGTCATGATGGCGACGGTTGATCACCCGACGGATCCGGATTCCGTACGATCCAAGCCAACGGCGGACCGAGGCCGGCGTTCGGTAAGAGGTTGTGTAGATCCAGATCTCCCAGCCTTGCTGCTCCAGCGAATGCATCAGCGAGCGGGAACCCATACGAAGCGGCTCGCGAGAGGTCAGGAGCCGCCGATACCACGGCGGATGGGGTTCGTAGAGAGCTCCCGGCCGATAACAAACCAGCGTGTCGTCGAGATCGAACGAAATCCGCAACCGAAGTCCTCCGACGCGAACGTCACGAGCCGATTGCGATGCCGACGGAGGCAGGCGATGCCAGTCTTTGACGGAGACACCCATCAATTCCGTTGCCTAAGTCACGGGATATCGTCCCAAGGGCCCCCACGCCCTCCTCGGCCTCATCTCGAGGTCATCGGCCCAGTCATTTTCCCATTCCGGGCCAATAGCACCAATGCCCCGTTTGCTGACGCGGTCATTCCACCGTCGGCGGCGGTTCAAGATGCTCGGCTTCAGATGGAGATCACGCCGGGACTTGTGCCATTTGCAGTGATAGAGGGGATAGGCGCCCTCGGCGCAGATTCGCTTCCGAAATCGACGGAGGGCGTCCGCGATCGGTTCACCGTCCTCCAACTCGATCCTCACACCCATTCCGCGGCGTCTTGTACGGCTGACGCGGTGCCGGAGGAAACGTGACCCAAACCCGTTGAGGAAGATTCTCGCGCTTCGCTCTCGAGGCTTCGGGGCGAAGTGACGGTAGAGAGAAGAATCAATGGGATGGTCGCCGCATGACCACCCATCGGATCGATGATATCACGTCACTCGCTTACGTTCAGCGCCCGGAGGACTTGGTTTCGCCTTTGAGACGCATCAAAGCCTTCTCGGCCTCCTCGCGTATATACGAATTGTCTTCGTCGCGGACTCGGATCTCAACCGCGGAGATGGCCTCCGCCGTTGCAGGTTTGACTGCGCCAAGCGTGGCAACGGCCAGGGATCGGACCATCGTCTCGGAATCATCGAGCGCCGCGACCAGGGCCGGGATGCACACATGCCCGTGGCCGAGCCGGGTAAGACACCAACTCGCCGAGACCCGTACGGCCGGGCTCTGATCCACCAGACGCGACTCGAGAGCGGAGATGGCGTCGTCGGCCTCGGGATCCCCCGGCTTGACGACCAGAGCCAACTCCCTGGCCGCGGTCTCCCGGACGAATGCGCCCTGATCGTTGAGTGCTTCGATCAGGGCCGTGATGACTTCCTCACGCCCGCGACCTCCGTCGTTGGTGATCTCAGCCAGAGATCGCATGGCGCCGACCCGGACCATGGCTCTGCGGTCGTGCAACGTCGCGATTAGCGCCGGGATTGCGGACTCCGCCTTCTTCCCTCCCTGGCCGAGGACGCTGGCGGCGTCGCTGCGGACGTTCCAATTCGAGTCTCTCAGGGCATCGATCAGGGCCGAGGTCGCAAGCGCCGGGCTGACCGACGGGTCACGACCCCGGAGTGCTCGGGTGGCATATTCCCAACGCCCGATCCCCCCGTCCGGGTCGCGGATCGTCCGAATCCAACGGTGCGTCGGGCTGAAATAGGACCGCCAGGCCCAGACGCCGATCCCCATAGTCACGCCCGCTACCGCCACGAGCCACATGGCGCCTCGGATGCTCACGCGCGGCCTCGAGAATCGACGCAAGATCATTCGTCGGCCCCCTCATGCCCTGAGTGGAGAGCGCTGTTGTTGAGCCTATCGCAGTCGGACCGGCCGGCGATTGAGACGCCATGCCCTCGCACTTCGACAAATGTCGTTTGCACCGGCCATCCTATCGGACAGTCGTCGCAGATCCAAGAGAGTCGCGACGATGCGGCTCGTAAAAGCCGCATCGTCGCGGTTCGTGAGTACTACTTGAGGGCCTCCGAGATGACGGCCCCGATGGTGTCGCCCCTCAATCCCATGGCCTTCACCGTCCCATCGGGAGCGATCAGGAATGTCGCCGGGATCGCCTCGACGTGATACGCATCGGTTAGGCCGCCGTCGGTAACCGCGCCGAGGAACCCCTGCTTCCATGCGATCCCTCGGTCCGCCACGAACTTGCGGGGCGCTTCCTTGTCGGCGTCCAGGCTGAGGCTCAGCATCGCGAAGCGGTCGTCCTTGCCGAATCGCTCGAACGCGGATTTCAACTCCGGGACCTCGGCGACGCACGGGCCGCACCAGGTCGCCCAGAAATCGAGCAGCAGATACTTGCCCCGGAAGTCTTCGAGCTTCACGCGACCACCGTCGAGCGTCTCGACGTCGAACGATGGGGCGGCCTGTCCGACCTTGAGCGTCTGCTTCGGCTTCGGATGCAGCGTGCCGAGGTCATAGGGCTCATCGCTATGGCCGCCGGGGATCTCCGGAATCGTGAACTGCCTCGTGGCGAAGGTCACTCGAGCGGTCGCGTTGGCGAGCCCGTAGATCGGATCGGCGCTGTAGATGAGCCGCAGGCGATAGTTGCCCGGGGGCAAATCCTCGGCGCGGAGGGTTCCGTCGGCCTGGAGTTTCGCCTGGCCGAGTCGATACCAGGCCCGGCGATAAGCGTGGCCTTCGGACGAGGCCCACCAGCGTTTCCCCCAATCGGCCATCGATCCATCTCGCTTGGCCCTCAACTCCGCAGGGAAGGGGAGGCTTGGCCGATCGCTCTCGATTTCAAACTCGGAATGGGCCGCGTAGTCGGCCTTCGGGTCGAACCCGGCCGGCGGGGCGATTTTGGCAACCACCGGTCGGCCCTTGCCGCCGATGTCGGCCTTCGCCGTCTCGCCTGATCGGACCTCGACCAGGGTGCCATTCGACCATGCCTTGAAGTTCGTTCCCGCGACCGATCCGGGGGCAACTCGTACGTCTCCGGGGACCACACGCTCGAACATGTAGTGCCCCTGTGCGTCGGCTTTCGTCTCGCTTTGGTCGGAGATATAGGGGACGTCGGGATTCCCCAGCCGATCGGCGAATGTGCGGACCTCGGCCCCGGCGGAGGATTTGGCCCCGGACCGGATCATTCCCTCGATTCGGCCCCAAGGGGCGGCCTTGATGGTCGGACTGGCCTGAAATGCCGGCCGAGGGACCTCCGCATAGAAGTCGGGGTGGACGACGACGAGGGCGAAAGACTGACCTGCCGGGTCGGGCTCACGGGCCACGGAGAATCGGCCTTGCTCGTCGGTCTTCACGGCCGTGACCTTGCCGTCGGGATCGAGCTTCCCGTCCACGATGCGGACGGTCGGCAGGCGCTTTTGGCCCGCCAAGGGATAGGTGACGGCCACCTCGGCACCTGCCAGTCGGCTGCCGTCGGGGCGCAGGACGACTCCCGAGAGGAGGTTGCCTTGTGGGGCAGCCTCCTTCGCGAGCTTGACGTCCAGCCTGACCTGGCCTTCGTCTCTCCGGACCGCCCGCGACTCGAACGGTCGGTATCCGTTGGCCTTGATCCGCAGGCGGAACTCGCTCGAGCGTTCGGCGTCGAGGTCCGCCTGGAGATGGCCCTGCGACGCGAAGGCGCGGTGATCGTCCTGCCAATCGACCTTCCCCGTCGCGGCGTTGGCGATGCCGACCTCGACCTGGGCTTCCTCGACGTTCCGATTCGTCTCGGCGTCGACGACCTTCCCGGAGATCGAGAGCGAACGCCTGAGCGTGATCAAGACCTCGCCGTCATCGGGGGCGACTCGCTGCTGACTGACGCGACTATAACCGGCCCGGTCCGCGTCGAGCAGCACATGGTCGGCCGGGGCATCGTCCCAGCGGAACCGGCCCTCGGAGTCGGTCTTGAGAAATACGCCGAGTGTCCGATAGCTGTGCCAGGAGTCGACGATGACGGACGCCCCGGCGATCGGCTTGCCTTGCGAGCCGACGATGCGACCCGTGAGTGTCTTTCCCGGTCCCAACTCGATCTTCGACGACCCTCCCCCGGCCCGCGCTTCGACCACGCTCAACGCGGGAGCGTGCCCCCGGGCGATCACCTGGAGGACGAGCTTGCCGGTCGGCACCTGGGGGAACCGGAACCGCCCCCGATCGTCGGTGGCCATCGTGGCGAGGTCCGAGTGGAAGGTCTCGAGGGCCGACTGCCGGAACCAGCCGACCTCGGCGCCCGGCACGGGCTTTCCGTGCTCGTCGACGACCTCGCCCGAGACTTCGACACCCTTTTTCAGGACCTGGACATCGGAGAAGTCGCGGAGTGCTTCGAGGGATTTGTTGCCCGGATCAGGCTGCGAGCGGGGCGTCGGCGAACCGTGACGGCGGGCGTGCTCGCCGTCGTCGGCCAGGTAGTCCGGGTGCGACAGATAGAGGTTGGCGAAGGTCATGTCACGGAAGCATCGGCACCGCCAACGGCCCTGGTCGTCGGTGGTGGCCTCGACCATGTAAGCCAACTCGTCCTTCTGCTTCTTCGACCCGAGGTAACCCCAGACCTTGACCGTCACACCGCCCACCGGCCGGCCTTGTTCGTCGGTCACCTTGCCGCCAAGGGTCTGTTCGCCGGGATTCAACTCCACCACGAACTGGCCGGGAAGCCTGGGATAACGCGAGTCGTTCTCGAAGAAGTAGTGCCGCTGCTGGACGTAACCCTCGGCCCAGACGTCGACGTTGAACGAGTCATCGAATCTGCGTTGGGAAAGGTCGATCCTGATGCGACCTTCGGCGTCGACCTTTCGGGTCGTCTCGACCTGGTCGATCAAGGGTCGGACGCTCGCGTTCGCGATCGGCCGGCCCGTCTCTTTCGCCCTGACGATGATCTCGATGGCGTCCAGTGGCTTCTTCTCTGGGGCAGCCCCCTCGGCCTTCTTCACCGGGGCCTGCGGCTCGTCGACGGCCCTCGATCGGGACGGTTCCAGCGTCCCGAGCACTCCGCCTGTCGCCGCGACGACGACCGCTACACCGAGCCGGGACGGCCATCGCAAGAGGCAAAGCGAAGCCCCTCGGGTGCGGTCGATCCAGGCCAGCCGTCGACCCAGGTTGGAACCCCTTGCCATCGCCAGGCCGATCGACGGCCCGGGCCTGCGGATCAGCCCCGAGGCGACTTCCAGCAGCGACGCGCGATAGGCCTCCGAGCCCCCCAGGCCGTGGACGCAGAGGTCGTCGCACGCTTGTTCCCGGACGTCCTCCATGATGCGGCCGATCAGCCAGACCATCGGATGGGGCCAGTAGACCAGTTGGGCGAGTTTCCTCACGAGGTTCCAGCCGAAATCCCCGCGACGCACGTGCCCGAGCTCATGGAGCAACACCGCGTCGATCAGGCCGGGGCCTGCGGAGTCGCACAGCCTCGCGGGTACGATGACGGCGGGACGCAACCAGCCGACGACGATGGGGACAGAAGGCCTGTCCGAGACCAGGAGGTCCACTCCCCTCTTGATCCCCATCTCGACCCGCCGACGACGTAGCGTGTCGGACCATCTCACGTCCGTGATGGGCGAGCTTTCACGCCTCAAGCGGGCGATGCCCACGCACGCGAACACCAAACGGATCGCCAGCAACGACGTGCCCACCAGGTAGACGCCGAAGGCGATATCGAGCCCCCCCGGTCTGGGCTGCGCCTGGGCCGCCGGAGCCGGGAGGGGTACGGGTGTCGGCCGTGCCTGGGAGTCGAACACTTCCGGCACGAACGGCATCGGCGGTGGCATCGGCATCGGCATCGGCGGTAGCATCGGCATCGGCGTTTGAATCAGCGTCGGCGTCGGCGTCGATGATGGGGCTGTTTCAGGGAACGAGCCGACCGTGGGCCGGGGTTCTGGGATCGGTGCCGCCTCGTGCGCGATGATCCGTTCGGTCGGGACCGTGATGAGTAGCCTGGGCAGGGCCAGGTCGGTGGCGGGGATCAGGAGCAGCCCGACGAGGCAGGCATTCCACAATGCGGAGCGTACGAGCGCCCGGCGACGCCCCAAGATCCAATGGAATCCGTATGCAAGGCTGATTAACGTGGTCGCCTTGAGGGCGACATCGAGTGCGATCAATACCGTCCGCGGGCCCGCGAGGGGCATCCCAAAGGACTCAATCACGGTCTTCCTCCTTCTTATTTATCCCCGTCCTCTGACGCACCGCCCCCACCTTCCCGTCGCTCGGGGGCTGTCTTGAAGAGTGCCTCGAACTGTTCGGGGGTCATCCGCTCGTCTTCCATCAGCCGAAGGACCAGGTCCTGGACCGATCCGTCGAAGAAGCGCGACAGCACGTTTCGCAGGACATGCCGCTGGGCCTTCTCTCGCCCGATGATCGCCCGGTAGATGTACGCCTTGCCCGATAGCTCATGCCGGAGGTAACCCTTGGACTCGAGCACGCGCAAGAGAGTGCGGATGGTCGAGTCGTGGAGCGGGTCCGGCAAGGCTTCGCGCACCTGATCCGCCGTGGCTTCGCCAAGCCTCCAGACGGCATCCATCACCTGGGCCTCGCGGCCCGTCAGGGTTTCATTGGCCGGCCTGGCCATCGAGTTCGCTCCCCCGTTAGTTATCTAACCGGTCTCTCGGGAAGGCTACGATTCGCCGGATCGCCAGTCAAGAGGCTTCCGTGAATTCAATAACGGGACGACGGGAACTCGTCCCGATTGGGAGTTGGGGTAGAGAATGCCGCCTTGGGCGACGGGCGTATCTGGGGAAGCGGATTGCTTGGGCGATGCCGTTCGGGCCCGCGTGATCTCGGGGTTCGCTTCGCCCTCGTCCTGGCGGACCGGCTTCGCCGCCCTGACGCCCGTTCCGAAAGGTCCGAGCCGTTAGGCCGGAGGGAACTTGTCTAATTCTTTCAACGACCCGACATCGGGCTAAAATCAGCCACGGATGTGACACGACAAGTGGAGGTAAGCTTATCCGCAGATGACGTAGATTGATAAAGGTGAAAATATTGGAAATTTAAAATAGGTTATGGGGCGAAATTGGTGCTATGACAGAAGCCGAGGGTGCCACGGGGTCCGAAGACGGAACCCGTGGCACCCTCAGACAGATCTTCAGCACCGATTTCGTCCCATGAGCTTTCTTAATTTTATTTGACCTAATCTGCGTCATCTGCGGATAAGCTTCAGCCTTCCTTTTCTCGTCCGTTCCTTAGCCAATGTCGGGTCGTTGAATTCATTGAGTCGGCGGAGATCTGTGAATGTCGAGTCTACACCCCGAACCACGACTCGTGGCCGCCGACCATCGACGAGGCAGTCGAGCGGGTCCTTGGCTGTCTCTCCGGACGGGATCGACTCATCCTCAGGGACACCCATGAGGATAACCTGGCTGCAAGATTTCACTTCGGGCCTGGTATGTCGATCCGGCACGAGTTCGGGCTCTGGCGGGGAAACAACCGGCTCATGGCATCCTGCGGCGAGACGAATGCTGATGATGTCGCGGGATCGATCATCCACGCGGCCTGGCGTCGAATCCAGCCGTTGGACATGACTCGGGCGGTTCCCCCTCATTTTGTCCCACGGGACGCCTTGACCCGCTACCTTCTCCAACACTATCGGCACTTGCTCTCTGCGGATGAGTTAGAGCTGCTGAACCACGAGGGATGGTTTACAGTTGGCGGCCCGGACGATCCTGATCGGTTGGGGGTCGCCCGTCTCTCGGCACCTCCCGCCCTGCGAGAGCGGGTCGGCCGAGGGCTGCGGGCTCTGTACGAGGAGCTCGTTGAGCGGATGCTCCGGGAGCATTCCGCCGAAATAATCATCAATCGATGTCCGAGTTGCAAACAGGTCTGCAGGACCCCAAAGGCCAGGCAATGCTGGGAGTGCGGTCACGACTGGCATGCCGCCGGGATCGCATGACCTCGATTTGAGCCTCGCCCGAGACTCTTTACGAGTTCCCGACGTCGGCTCGGCCTCAGGCGCCGAGGGTCCGTTCGAGGGCGGCGAGGACGTCGGCGACGGTTTCGAAGCCGGCGAGGAGGGCGTTGCGCTCTTCGTCTCGGAGCCAGCCGACGACTTTCTTCTCGGCGGAGATGACGGTCGAGTGGTTCCGGCCGCCGAAGTGGCGGCCGATCTCGCTGTAGGCGACGCCGGTGTGCTTGCGGGCGAGGTACATCGCGAGCATCCGGGGGTAGGTCAACGCGCGGGCGCGGCCGTCCGACTTCAGGACGTCGGGCTCGATCTCGAAGAGCTGGCAGACGGCGCGTTCGACGTCGCGGAGGGCGACCGCCTTGGCGGTGTGGCGGATGGTGTCGCGGAGGGCCGACTTGGCGAGGGCCAGGTCGAGCCGCTTGCCCGTCAGCACGGCGTGCGCGATCAGGCTGTGGAGCGCCCCTTCGAGCTCGCGGACGCTGGCACGGAGGTGCTCGGCGATGTAGCCGAGGACCGAGTCGGGGATGTCCACCCCGCGCGCCGCGGCCTTCGCCTTGAGGATCGACCGCCGGGTGGTGGGGTCGGGGGCCTCGAGCTTGACCACCATCCCGCCCAGGAACCGGGTCCCGAGCTCGTCGGTCAGCTTGGCGATTCGCTTCGGGTGCTGGTCGCATGCCAGGATGATGGGGACACCCTCGGCGATCAGGGCGTTGAAGGTGTGGAGGAACTCGTCCTGCGTCGCGCGCTTGGCGGCGAGGAAGTGGATGTCGTCGACGATCAAGGCGTCGGCGCCACGGAACCTCGAGCGGAAGGAACTGAGCGTCCCCGATCGCATGGCGTCGAGGAAGCCGTTGGTGAAGGCCTCGGCCGTCGTGGTGATCAGCTTCAGGCCGGGGTGACGGGCCCGTAAGGCGTGGCCGATCCCCTCGAGGAGGTGCGTCTTGCCGAGCCCGACCCCGCCGTGGATGACGAGCGGGTTGAACGCCCTCCCCGAGGTCTGCACCATCTCGAGCGCCGCGGCGTGGGCGAGTCGGTTGCAGGTGCCGGTCACGAAGTCGTCGAGCCGCTTCGGGGGCCTCGGCGTTCGCGAACGCTCGGGGGTCGGCGGGGCCTGGGGCGTCGGCACGATGACGCTGGGCTTCTTCCGATCGTCGGCCGGGCCGGGCTCGACCACCTGGCCGACGTTCGGCTCGGCCTCGCCGTCGACCTGGAACGAGAGTCGCAAGGTCCGCCCGGTGACCTGTTCGGCCGCCTCGATCAGGTTGGTGGCGAAGTGTCCCTGGATCCACTCGCGGAAGAAGGCGTTGGGGACGCCGACCTCGAGAGTGTCCCCATCGACTCCGAGCCGAACCCCTTCGCCGAACCAGAGCCCGAACCGCCCTTCGCCCAGACGCTCGGCCACCGCCTCCCGCAACGTCGCTTCCACGCTTCCCAGTTGTCCCGCCATGGTCAACTCCCGTCGCAAACAAGCCTGCGTGCGGCCGGGGTGTCGGGCGCGGGGCGCCAGGGCACGGTCCACCAGCCAGGATGGATATGCCTCTCGACCTTCACCTTGTCAAAGAGCTAGGACGGGGATGTTGGCGGAATTTGGGTAAAATGCGAGGGTGCGTCGGAGGGGCGCGATCGTAAGCCAGCCGATCACGACAATGGTGGGGCCGAGGCCTGAGCGGAAGACACTTTTGACGCCGAGGCGTTGACTGCCACTCGTTCGCGGACGATGGCCTGGGATCTGGGCCGGAGGAGGGGGCATCCCCCAAGAACCTCCGTCCTGGGCGATGCGGGGATTCCTTTGGATCGGGATCGGGGCGACTCGGGCGCGCCCTCGGCTTCCGTCCAGGCCTGTTCGATCGCGATCAGCATCTCGTCGTCGAGGCGTAGTCCGGCCTCATGGTTTAAGAGATCGATGAGGGTTTGCACAACCTGCTCTTCGCGACCTCGTCTCGGGAGACGTCGACTTGGATGAGCCATCCGACGATGGTCGCGACCTCGGCGAAGAAGATCGCCCTGGCCTGCGCCAAACCTGCCTCGAGTTGGTATCGGTTGAGGGCCGAGAGGAGGCGGTTATAGGTATCGGTTGCCTGCTGGGGGGTCATCATCCGCAAGTCGTCGGAACGACCGGAGGGAGTCTGAGCTCAAAAGGGAAACGCCCGAACCTTTCACGTGCTAAACGTCGCGGGGCGGCTCAATCTTCGGCCAGCGTCTCTGTTCCGAGAGGTTGCTGCGCCGGAGAGATGAGCAGCCCCGCGATCAGACGCCGTGTATCGGCGTTGCAAGAGGGCGGGACCATCTGTTGCGCCTTCAGCTGATAGATCGCGATTATCCGGGCGTTTGAGCTCGGGTGACATCGGGAATATGCGAGAAATGGAGGAGGGTTTTTCCTGGCAGGATCCAGGACGCTCTTGCTTCCGCCCTCGATCTTCAATGCCCCGAGAGCCATCCGGCCCGGATGGCGTAGGCGACGATCGCGGCTCGGCTCTCGAGGTCGAGCTTTTCCATGGCGCGGGCCTTGTGGGTCTCGATCGTTTTGGAGCTGACTTCGAGCTGCGATGCCACTTCCCGGTTGGTGAAGCCTCGTGCGATGAGTCGTAGCACTTCCTCCTCGCGGTCGCTCAGCGCCTGCGTCGGCGAGTTCGGCCGGGGCGATCGTTGGACGAGGTCGCCGAGCAACTCACCGGTCAGGTTGGGGTCGAGGTAGGTGCCGCCCCTGGCGACCGTTCGAATGGCCTGGATCAGGTCGTCGGCCGCCGCCCGCTTGAGCAGGTAACCCGAGGCACCGGCCTGGATCATCTGCTGGAGATAGCCGCGGTCCTCGTGGACCGTCAGGGCCAGCACTTTCACCCCTGGACTTTCCCGGCGGATCCTTTCGGTGGCCTGCGCCCCGCCAAGTAGTGGCATGGAGATATCCATGACCACCACATCCGGCACCAACTCGGCCGAGCGTCGGCAGGCCGTTTCGCCCTCGGGGGCCTCGCCGACGACTTCCATGTCGGGCTGCGAGTCGATGAGGGCTCTCAACCCTTCGCGGATGACGTTATGGTCGTCCGCCAAGACGATCCGAAGCTTGACCACCTTCGGCTCCTCCTTCGGTTGATCGGTTGATTGGGATTCGGGCTCGGCCCCCCCTTCGGAGGATCGATTGATCGGGATCCGGGCGCGGATCAAGGTCCCTTCGCCTTCACCCGAGTCGATGAGGATTGTCCCGCCGATCCGTGAACCGCGTGCCATCCTTGCGGGCCTGCCAACGTTCGTCGGAGGCACGTCCTCGCTGCAACGCCGTGCGGGCCTCCGCCTCCGGCGCCTCGGCCGCGACATCTTCCGGGGGAAAAAGCATGGCGAAGTGGTGGCCGAGGACCTCCGACTGGGGGTAGCCGAAGGTCGACTCGGCGTCCGGGCTCCACGCGGTGATCTTGAGGGTGGGGTCCAGGGTGATGATGACATAGTCGGTGGCGCTGGCCACGATCAGCCGGAGGCGTTCCTCGCCGGCCCGCCAGGGCCGCCTCGGCTTCCTTCAGGTCGGTGATGTCGGGGCAGGCCCCGGCCATCTTGCCCGCGTCGTCCGACGCGTCCTTGAAGACGTCGCCCTGATCGCGGAGCCAGCGGGCTGCCCCGTCCGGCCAGACGACTCGGAACTCGACGTTCAGGGGACGGCCTTGCAACACGGAGACGCCGACCGTGTCCCGGACCTGCGTGCGGTCGTCCGGTTCGATATGCGACAGGAACTCGTCGAACGGGCGGACGGTCTCCTCGGCCGGCAGTCCGAGCAGCGCATTCAGGTTGGCATCCCGGTGGTGGGCGTCGCCCGGCACGTCCCAGGTCCAGGTCCCCATCCGGGCGGCGGCCAGCGCCAACCGCAGTCGATCCTCGCTCACACGCAGGGCTTGCTCAGCCTCTCGACGCGCCGTCACGTCGCTGTCGGCGCCGAACCACTCGACGATCCGGCCATCCGCATCGAACCGCGGCGTCGATCGCGAGAGGGGCCAGCCCACCGTGCCGTCCGCGCGGAAGACCCGATGCTCGAGCTCGAAGACGCTCTTCGTGAGGATCGCCTCCTGGATCACCGCCCGGACGTGTGACTGTCCATCCGGTGGGATGTCGCGGTCGAACCAGCCCGGGTCGGGGATCTCGGTATCGGCGAGAAAGTCCCCCCCGTGCAATGGCCGCATCTCGGTCCACTCGGGATCGTGACGGTAGAAGGTCTCGTTCGACGCGATGAGCAGGCCTCGGGGTCGGGCGGACATCGGCCTGGACTCCCTCTGGCGGACGAGATCGGGCGGCACGGGAAGGCCTATCGGGGCGGTCATGGAGCGGGTGACGGGGCCCGGGACCCGACCCTTCGGGAGCACGAATGCCCGAGGGCCGTTGGGACAGGGCAGGGCAGGGTCAGTCGAGCGAGCACATCCCGGAGCCGCAGCCCCCGGAGCCGCAGCCGAACGACGGGCCGCTCGGGTTGCAGATGGGGAGTGAGGAGGAATTGCCACCGTTCGTCTGGGCCGAGGCGGGGACGCTGAACTGCTTGGCCAGGTCGATCCCGCCGCACTTCGGGCAGTGGGCGGTGTCGCCTTGGCCTCGGATCAGGGTTTCGAAGGTGTGGTCGCACGGCTCGCAATGATATTCGTAAATCGGCATGATCGGAAGATTTCCCGAAGGGTCCGGAGTGCGGTCGTGATCGGCCCCGAGGGCCTCGATCCTTCGGCCATTGTGAAATTCCGCGCCCGGGGCTGTCAATGACGGGTAGAATCCCGAACGATCGGGCCTGTTTCGCCCCGTGCTGCTTTGCCCAGGGGGATCCCGAGTGGGGGGGACGTCGCCATGAAGATTCGCCCGCTCTCGCGTGACGAAGTCCGGAGCCTCGACGCCCGAGCCGCCGACGAGCTGGGCCTGGCGACGCTGACCTTGATGGAGAACGCTGGCCGAGGCGCGGCCGCCTGGCTCCGTGACCGAGGGCTGGGGCCGAGCTCGAAGGTCCTGATCGTCTGCGGGCCGGGCAACAACGGAGGGGACGGCGGCGTGGTTGCCCGACATCTCGACTCGTGGGACATCGGCGTCCGGGTCGTCTGGTTCGCTCGGGCCGATCGGCTCCGGGGCGACGCGGTCGTGCAGTGGAACATCCTGGAGCGGTCGAGGGTCGAGCAGGCGTATTGGGACGGCGAGATGCCGGCCGGGTTCGAAGGCTGGCTCTCGGAGTCGGACTGGGTCGTCGACGGACTCCTCGGCACGGGCCTGACACGTCCGGTCGAGGGACCGTTGTTGGATGCGATCACTCGGCTGAACGAGTCGGGCAAGCCGATCCTCGCGCTCGACCTCCCCTCGGGCCTCGACGCCGACACCGGCAAGCCGCTTGGCCTCGCGGTCAAGGCACGCGCGACGGCCACCTTCGTCGCGCCCAAGCTTGGGTTCGCCGCCCCCGGCGCCCGCGACTACACGGGCGACGTCGCGGTCATCGAGATCGGGGTCTCCCGATCCCTCCTGGAATCCTTCCGGGCCGAATCGTAGGCGTCGCCCTCCCCGTCTCGGGGGGATGCGAGCGACTGGATCCATCGTGAGCAGGGCGCCCTCGGTGCTGTGACCGTGGTCGCGGGTGCAACGGTGTTTATTCGTTGGGTGCCACGGGTCCCGTCTTCGGGCCCCGTGCGGATAAGGCCTGGCCTGATGCCTAGATCCTGAGCCAGGAGAGGATCCCGACAGGGCCGCTGAGAGCCGTTGTCAACGAGCCCTGTGCCCAACCTCCGTGGAGGCGGCTGGGCCTGGTCCGCACGTGGTCCGAAGACGGAACCCGTGGCACCCTCGACCTCCGTTCTTCCACCGAAAATCGCGAAATGAGCCGGACCGTCTGCTTTGCACATAATCTGCTCTTTGTGCATGGATGCTGGGCTGAATTCTCCTGCACCGCTTCATAACGAAGGCAATAGAAATCACCTGTCGCTGTGCTTATGCGCGGTTTTGTGCCGGGTGCGCGAGGCAAAGTACGAAAGAATTCCGAGGATCCTTCCGTGTCGGGACCATTGCCCGCTTGGTTGGTTGGGGGCGCAGGAGATTGCCGACAGGTGTGAACTTGGCTTCATGTCGACATCGTCTCGGTCCAGAATATCGGCATCACGTGCGGTGAGGCTGTTCCCTCGGTTTCCCTCGAATGAGAAGCCAATGCAAGGAGGGGAAGTCGGACGGTCGGGGGAATTGTTCCGACGGGGCGGTATGCGAGGTATGCTGTGGCATGCGAATTGCCACAATCCATGCCGCCTCCTGCGGTCGGGGTCGAAGAGGTGGGCCGCAACCGGCCTGACGTTTCGCTGACGAGTACTGTCGTCGGTCCATTCTTCAATCCATGGCTGTCATGGAGCGGAGGGACGTGTCGCCTCGTCGTCCGGTCTCACCGGGCGTCGGACGCGGTGCGCGCGGGGTCCCTTTGTACCGAACGATTGAAGGAGCACCAAGAGTGAGCATCTACGAGCGTCTGCAACTGTCTTCGGATCGCCGCGATGACCGGGGGACTCGCCTCCGTGCGCGACGGACGTCGCTCCGCAATCGGCCGGAATTGGAGGGCCTAGAGTCTCGGACGGTCCTCTCCTCCCTCGCGCCTGGCCTGGCCCCGCACGCGATCCACGCCCAGCAGGCCGGCCAGGGCTCGGCGGCGCTCGGGGCGCGGAAGGTGACCAACGACATCAACCGAGTGCTCAGCGGGTCGAACTCGGGGGTCAATGCGTCCCTGTCGAGCCTCACCCGGCTGCAGAACCGCGAGACGTCGTCCATCAACTTCATCAACGCGAGCGCCAACAAGCTGCTCGGCAGCATCGGGAACACGTCGGGCAAGATCAACGGCCAGTTGGCCTCGCTCGTCGCCCAGGTCAGCGTCGCCTCCGCGACCGGTGCGACCGACCTCGGCCGTCTGGCGAACAACGTGCTCCGCACGCTGAACCAGGCCACGAACAACATCAGCTCGCTGCTCAACAACGTGCAGTCGACCCAGTCGGCCATCGCCGCCAACCTCCGCTCGCTGCTCGCCACCGCGGCGACCACACTGCCGAGCTCGGGCGGTGACCTCGCCAACGTGGTCACGACGGTGTCGACCGACCTCGGCACGGTCGCGAACGACCTCGCCGGGGTGCTCGGGCAGTTGCCGACCGGGCTCGGCAGCGTGCTCGCCGACCTCTCCTCGGGCCCCGGCGGCTCGGCGAACTTCAACCAGGCGATCGCCGACCTGAACTCGCTGATGGCGTCGGTGGGAGGCTCCTTCAGCACCGCGACGATCGACCTCGGCCAGACCCTGGTCGACACCCAGTCGTCCTTCGGCGCTTTCAACACCGACCTCAACACCGCGACGGCCAGCCTGCTCGCCGCCCAACTTCCCATCGTGAGCGACCTGGGCACGTTGAGCAGCCAACTCTCGGTCCTCGGCACCGGCGGGGCTAGCCAACTGACCGCCCAGATCAACGCGATCGACAACACGCTCCTCACGCTCGTCGTCGACGCCGCCGTCCTGGCGACCGACATTCAGACGACCGGCGCCTTCAACAGCGGGTCGCGATTCCTCCAGTCGATCACGATCCTGACGAGCGACGTCACCAACTACCTCTCGCTCCTCAGCAGTTGAGCTTTGGGCCCGGCCGGCCGACGACCTCCTCCCTGCTTGACGGCCGGCCGGGCTCATCCTCTCTCTCGCTCGCGCTTTCGAGCCTGGCAAGTGCGATAGCATTCCCTCCGCTTCGACGTTCTCACGTCATTCGCCCTGGTCATTCCCTCAATTAGTCGGGCCGTTGCGGCCGCCTTGCCAGGGCCTCCGTGCGTCTTCGCTGCTTCCCTAGAGCGGATCACGCTCGGATTGCATCCACCCGAATGGCGCTCGCGGCATGACGACTTACAGGCCCGAAGCGCAAGCGAGTGAATCGATTTTTGAACGATGATGATTCATTCGCTTGCGCTTCGGGCTTGTAGGAGAAGTGAGGAGGGCGAAGGTGGATGCAAAGATGCCCCCGGATGGGAAACTCCCTCCGCGATACTGGCGATCGTTCGGAAGCTCAAAGCAGACATCGCCTTGATCCAGCAATGGGTCGACCTTGGACCGACCTGGTCCGAACCGCAGCTTGTGGAGTCGTTGCTCACGCTGAATGGTCGGTGAGACCAGATCGTGAAGGAGGAGACCCGACCCACGTTC
Organism: Singulisphaera rosea; assembly: GCF_054877945.1. Taxonomy (NCBI): domain Bacteria; kingdom Pseudomonadati; phylum Planctomycetota; class Planctomycetia; order Isosphaerales; family Isosphaeraceae; genus Singulisphaera; species Singulisphaera rosea. The sequence continues at coordinate 84,523 of NZ_JBTYIP020000030.1, forward strand.
GGCGATACGGGCCTGATCTCTTAAGTTACGGCTCTTCGGCTGCGCCGGGTATGTTTTGGGCGTAGCCCCGGAATGCCAAACCTCGAGAGTTTGTCCCGAAATCCTTTCTTGAAAAAGCGAATTTCGGGACGGGTCCTGAGTCGACGGGGCGATACGGCCGACCTCAGGTTTAGACTTCGGGGACGACGAGGCGAAATCGTCCGAGCCACTGACGGACCAGTTGGCACCCGCCCCTCAAGCGGCTTCGACCGCGGCGGAGGGTGTAGGAACCAAGCTCCTCGCGGCATTCGTCCACGCTTCGGCTTCGGTCGAACCTCGCCCGAGTTCGACCGCCCCCGGATCGATGTGATCGAGGATGACCCATTCCCCGTCGCAGTATGCGGCGGAATCGCCATGCAATCGGATTGGCTCCTCATAAACGGCATCGGCCCGTGAATGCTTTCGCAGGACCGATTCTTCGTCGCTCATGAGGTCGAGTCCTTGTGTCGTCAAGAGGCTGCTGAAGATGTGAAGTCGCATCGCGATCCTTCCCTGATCGTGAGGATTGCTGAGTTTGGGAGTGAAGCTTGCTTCGCGGAGTGGGGGTACAATCTTCTTTAAGCATTTGCTGTGCCATTCGGGCTGATTCCTTTTGCGTTGCACCCGCGATTTGCAAACAGTCGGTCTTGGGAGATATTGCCCTGGAATGTGCATGTATGCCGAGTGAAACGCCTCGAGTCACAGGCCGCAGTTGGCGTCGTCGAATGAGTTGCTGATTTTGGCCTGGTTTCTGTCTTCTGGTAGTATTTTTGCCGGTCCTTTGAATTGTATGGCCGGAAGGCGCTGGATTTGCCGGCTTAACCATCGCCCCAGTGTTCGATCAATCCTGATCGTTGCGGAGGTTGGCGATGATTTATGGGTGGAGGGAGGACGAGATCCTCCTGGATCTCCATTCGGGCACTCTCGAGCGGCTCTGGGACGAGCAGCGCGAGGCGGAGGTGTCGCATCCTGTCCTCTTCTTGGTCTCTTGGGAGGCGTTCTGCGGCCATCTGGGAGCCCTCGCCGCGGCACTGACCGGCTACGTCAGCCGCCCCGCGGGAGACTCGGCGACCTGCGGGTGCATCGGATTGGAAGGGGTTAAGGATGCGTTCCTCGCCTACAGCCCGATCGACTGGCTGCTGGTTCGCCCCGAGCTTGTCGCCGCACTGTCTCGGGGGGACGGCCCGGTTGTCTTGCTAATCCTCGATAACCGCATCCGGGTCGCAAGCCTTTCCCATCAAGCGCAAGCCAACTAGACGTATACATATGTTGTTTAATTAAATTTCGTCAATAAAATATTTTTTAGTAGTAATAGGTGTGACTGATCTCAAGGCTACGTCAATCGCTCGATGGCGGCTGTGTGGCCAGCCCTGGAGAATCGACTCGAGCTGATCGAACTCCAGCGGCTAGTTCGGGCGGTCGCCGATCCCGACATCCTTCGAGCGTTCGCGAACGGCGGTCTCGCCGTAGCCGGAGACGGCGATGAAGACGCTCTCCCGGCAGCATTCGTGGTCGCGGATCGCCGCTGCCACCTCGTAGCCGTTCATGCCGGGCCGGCCGATGTCGAGCTTGATGACGTGCGGCTCGAAGGCCTTGGCGGACTCGATGCCCTCGAAGCCGTCGTTGGCCATCATCATCGAGTCGCCGCGATAGGCGAGCTGCCGCGAGGCGATCCTCGCCCTGTCGCGGTGGTCGTCGATGCGGGTATCGCTCCATCGTGACGGAGGGCAAGATCGTCCGGAGCGTGACGCTGCCCGACAATGGCAATGTGACGATCCTGGCCATGACCCTCGGTTGAGGCGAAACCAGGAGGCCATGGCGGACAGCCCGGCCGGCGCTCGGATTGAGGCGACTTCAAGAGGTCTGCGCCGGGCGACCTGACAAATCTCGAGCGAGGTGGCAAAATGTCGAGGAACTCCCGAGTGCCAATGGAGTTCCTGTTCGTGGAAACCAGTGCCGATCGTGAATCATGGTATTGTGATGCTTGATATCCTCCGAGATTGCCCGACTGGGCTCATCGTGTTCGTGTTCCTCGGGCTCATGGTGCTGTCCAACGAACTGGGATTCCGCGTCGGCCGCCGCCACAGCAAAGATGAGACCGAGGTTTCTCGAAACGCCGGGAATGCGTTCAAGGGCAGCATCTTCGGGCTGGTGGCGCTGGTCTTGGGGTTCTCCTTCTCGGCGACGATGAGTCGGTATGACCTGAGGCAGCGCATCGTGCTCGACCAGTCCAACGCGATCGGCACCTGCCACCAGCGGGCCGGGTTGCTCGACGAGGTATCCCGCGACCGGATCCGGGGTCTGCTTCGGGCGTATCTGGGGTCTCGCCTCGAGCAATATCGCAAGGGGCACGACAGTGCGGCGTTCGACCTCGCACAAGTCGAGGTCGACCGTCACCTCGCCGCGTTGTGGGAGGAGGTGGAGGAAGCAAATCGACGGGAGCCGGACATGGTCCGCAACAGCCTGATCGTGCCGGCCGCGAACGAGGTGATCGACCTCAGTTCGACGCGGACCTGGGCCAACCGGAACCACCTGCCCGAACCGGTCCTGTTCCTCCTGATGGCGAGCGTGCTCGTTGCCTGCCTGCTCCTCGGCCACTCGTCTGGACAGTCGGGGCTGCGCCACGCGAGCCTCTGGCTCGCCTCCAACGTGATCTTCGCCCTGGTCCTCTACGTCGTCCTCGACTTCGACCGCCCGCGACGCGGGTTGATCCAGGTCGACCCAACCCCGCTGATCGAGGTCGGCCACTCGCTCGGCGTCATGCCGGCGGGGCCGGCGTCGCGATGAGCCGACGGATCACCAAACCCTGCTCCACCGAGGAACGTCCGGCGGCACGGTCCCGGTGGGCCGCGAGAACATCTACGGTTATCGCTTCAGCTCGAGGGGAGATTGAGCGATGGCCGATCACTTGAGCCTCGACGAGGCACGCCGTATCGCCCTGGCCGCTCAAGGCTTTTGCGCCGAGCGGCCGAAGCGGGTCGACAACGGCCACTTGCGGCGAACCCATGAACGACTGGGCCTGCACCAGATCGACAGCGTCAACGTGCTCGCCCGCGCGCATTACCTGCCGGCCTTTTCGAGGCTCGGCCATTACGATCGATCGCTGCTCGACCGCGCCGCGTGGGGGACGGCTCGCGAGAGGCGGCTCTTCGAGTACTGGGCCCACGAGGCTTCGCTCCTGCCGCTCTCGCTCCACCCGCTCCTTCGGTGGCGGATGGCGCGGGCGGATCGGGGTGAGGCCGGATATCAGGGGCTGCGGGTGTACGCGGACGAGAAGCGGCCCGAGGCCATGCAGGTGCTCGATCGCATCAGGGACGAGGGGCCCCTGTCCGCTTCCGACTTCGAACGGAGCCGTACCGGCTGGTGGGAGTGGAGCGAGTCGAAGCGGATGCTCGAATGGCTCTTCTGGGCCGGGCACATTACAACTTCGACGCGTCGCCGGAGCTTCGAGCGGGTGTACGACCTCGCCGAACGTGTCATCCCTCCCGCGACCCTGGCGCTGCCGACGCCGGACGAGGCCGACGCCCGGCGTCGCTTGGTGGAGATCTCCGCACGCGCCTTGGGGGTCGCCACCGCCATCGAACTGCGGGATTACTTCCGGCTCCGCCCGGCCGACGCAACCCTCGCGGTCGCCTCGCTCGTGGAGGAGGGGACGATCCGTCCGGTCAACATCCCGGGCTGGCCCATCGCCTACATCCACAAGGACGCCCGTTGCCCCAGGAACGTCGACGCCAGGGCACTCCTCGCCCCGTTCGATCCGCTCGTCTGGGAGCGGGCGCGGACCGAGCGGCTCTTCGGCTTCCGCTATCGGATCGAAATCTACACGCCCGTCGAGAAGCGGCAGTATGGCTATTACGTGCTGCCGTTCCTCCTCGGCGATCGGCTCGTCGGGCGAGTCGATCTGAAAGCCGACCGCGAACGGTCAAGGCTCCTCGTCCACGCGGTACACCTCGAGCCGGATGCTCCGGACACGTCGAATGAGGAGCTCACGGCGGAACTTGCGACGCTGGCGAGGTGGCTTGGACTCGAGGAGGTCGTTGGCTCGCCGTAGACATGGACGCTAAACCAGTTGAGGTCCGTGGATATCCGAATAAAAAATGTGTGGATTTGTTTTAAAGATTGATGACATTATGAAGTTTGCATGTGTTTTTGTGATCGGTCGTCGGGTGCCACGGGTCCCGTCTTCGGACCCCGTGCGGACAAGGCTTGGACCAATGCCTCGATCCTCGGTCGGAAGAGGAGCCCGGCTCGCACCGTGAGAACCGCTGTCGACGAGCCCTGTGCCCGAGCCCGATAGCGCCGGCCGGGCCTGGCCCCCACGGGGTCCGAAGACGAAACCCGTGGCACCCTCGACCTCCGTTCCCACACGGATTTCGATCCATGAATCAAGGGTGCAATATGTCGTTGAATCTACCTTGTGGGCCGTCCGGGGTGTGACGCGGCCCGGCAACGGCAACGTGACGATCCCCGCCGTGACTTCCCTTCGAGGTGGCGTGGAACGGGACCGGGCGGGTGGCCTCAGGGCCGACGGGCGGATTGTGTCGGGCCTCGGCCCTGATTTTCGAGTTCTCGGATGCGGCGTTCGAGGGCTTCGATGCGCTCGGCGATGGCCTTGGGAAGGGCGGAAGCCTCGGCGTCTTTGTCTTTCGACTTCGCCTTCTCCGGCTCCGGGAGGATCGGGGCAGGGGGGAGCGAGGGCCTCGCGGCCGTGCGGACGATCAGGCGGTCGCGGTGTTCGCCCCGGAGGAAGTCGACCGTGGTGTCGCGGTTCGCGGGGGTGCGGTCGAGCCGGTCGGTCAGGTCGCCGGGAGTGTCGACGGAGTGGCCGTCGACGGCCACGACCCGGTCGCCGGCCCTAAGGCCCGCCCGGGCGGCCGGGGAGTCGGCGACTACGCCGTCGAGGACGGCGCCGGGGAGATTGCCGGAGGTGCCCAGGTTGAGTCGGACGCCCAGGTACGCACGATCGACTCGACGCTGGAGGCGGAGCTGGTCCGCGATCCAGAGCGCGTCCCGGGCGGGGATGGCAAAGCCGAGGTCGTGGTCGAACGTCTTACCGGCCCCGGTGTTGGAGCCGGTCCCGGGGATCGCCAGGCCGCTGCGGACCAGGCCGAGCCATTCGCCCCGGAGGTTGGCCACGAGCGCGCCGCTGTCGCCGGGGTGGAGTGAGGCGTTGATCTGGATCAGGCCACCGAGCGGCCTCGGGCCGACGTCGACGCGGCGGTCGAGGCCGGCGACCTGGCCTCGGATGACGGAATGGCCGAGCCCGAACGGGTTGCCGATCACCAGGACCTGGCTCCCGATCCTCGGCCCCTTGGCCGCCTGTCGGACCGGGCGCACCCCGCTCGGCTCGATCCGGAGCAGGGTCAGCCCCGTCTCGGCGTCGGCGGCCACCCATTGGGCCAGGTGGCGGCCCCCGGAAGCATCACGCGCCACGATCGGCGAGGCCGACGAGGGCGGGTCGATCCGGATCGAGAGCACGTCCCCACGGTCGTTGACCACGACCCCGGTCGCGACCCGACGCGCCCCCGAAGGAGCGTCGGCCACGGCGTATTCGAGCGCGACGGCCGAATCCCTGAGCCTGCCGATCGCCTCGGTGCTCTGGCGCTCGATCGCCTCCAGCACCGACGCGTCGTCGTCCGCGTCGGACGCGGGTACGGCGGGGCCGCACCCCGGCAGGAGCGTCAGCGTCAGGAGGAGGCCAGCGAGGATTCTGGGCACAAGGGCGTCGCGCATCGATCCGGACCAGATCACCGTGGTAGAGGTTGGGGGTCAGTCAAGCCGGGGCCCTCGACCCGGTCGGGGTCGTGCGGGCGGAAAAGGTCCACTTCACGATCAAGGCCGCGAGGGGATCTGCCGTATTATCGGCCAGGCGAAGGGCTCGGGACACAAGCCCTGGCCTCCGAAACGCCCGAGGGGGCACTCCGGCGAAGAGTCCCGGGATCCCAATGCCATGCCACCCCACTCGATAGGACGGGACGGGCGGCGAGACCGGGGACTTCGACGAGGGTGGGAGGAGGGACGCAATTCGACTCGGCCTAGATGCCGGCCTTCCGCCGTGCCGCTTCGCGTGCCGACGCGGTGTCGGGCGGTCAATAAGTCGGCTGCTTCCCGTCGCGAAGGTCGGGGCCCATGGGCGTCCCGTGGTCGAGGTCGTAACCCAGGCGGGAGGCCGGAGTGGTCTCGGCGATCACGGCTTCGGTGGACGACCGGACCGCGTCGGATCCGTTGTCGTCGGGCTCGGCAACTTCAGGCTGTGCGGCGATCGCGACGGTTGGTGCGATCGGGCGAGCGGCCTCGGCGATGCGGGCCCGGGCATTGGCGGCCTGCTGTCGCGTTCCGGCGGCGACCAGGACCGCGACGCAAAGGCTGACGCCCACGCCCAGGGAGGGCCAGAACCCGAATCCGAGCCCAAGTCGGGACCAGATCGAGAGCGACGTCGCCGCAGGCCGACGCGACTGGCGGATCTGCCGGGCGAGCTCGGGCCAGAGTGAGGGGGCCTCGGCCCGGCTCGGGGCCAGGGCGGCGGCGGAATGTAGGACGTCGAGGGCCCGTTCGAGCGAAACTCGGCGTTGCCGGCATGCCGAGCATCCGATCAGGTGCCGCTCGACCGAACGTCGGTCGGCGACCGGCAGCTCCTCGCCCGCCAGGAGCGGCAGGCGATCGTGCACCCACTGACAATGAGGATGGCCCATCAGTTTGTCTCCCGTCGCGTCAACTCCTGCCGTCTCTCCCAATGATCGCGGAACAAGTCGCGGGCCTTGGCCAATCGCCACCGCACCGTGGCTTCGCGGCGGCCAACGATGGCCGCCACCTCCGCGGACGAAAATCCTTCGAGGTCCCTGAGCACGAGGATCGTGCGGTACGGGACCGCGATTTTCTCGAGGATGAACCGGACCTCCTGCGCGAGCTCGGCCTGGACCCGAGGGTCGGGGTCGGGCAAGTCGAAAGCGTGCTGCCCGTCCTCCTGAGCTCGGTCGATCGATGAGGCGGCCGGCGCCTCACGCCGGCGGAGCCAATCGAGGCCGAGGTTGACCCCGACCCGGAAGAGCCAGGGGCCGAACCGCCTCGATGTATCGAATCGGTCGAGCCGGCTGTAGACCTTCCAGAACGTCTCCTGGGCCAGGTCCCGCGCCAGCTCCTCGTCGTGGACGAGGCGGGTCAGGACGCGGATCAATTTGCGCTCGTAACGCATGACGAGCGAGGCGAATGCCCCATCGTCACCGTCCCGGACGCGCTCGACGAGCCAGGCGTCGCCCCGTTCATCGGGACGATTGCCATCCTCGGCGCCGGCCACGTCCGGATCCGCGAACCTCGCCAGGGGAAGTGCGAGATCCTCCGGTCCTACGGGATGGCGCTGGCTTTCCGACGACTTCCACATCGCGTGTCCTCCGGTCACCGATTATCATACGGCGGTCGGGGCGCCCGGCGTTGGAGCATTTTCCCGAAAGGCTCATCTTGCTTCGGATTCCGGATCGGCCATGTCGGGCTTGACAGTCCAGGTCCAGCCCTGTCCGCCGGGCGACCGCCAGGCCGCGCTCGGGGTCTTGTATCGCCGAGTCCCGGCGACCCTGCGGTCGCGACTGATCGCGGATGCGCTCGCTGACGCGGACCGAGGTTATATCGACCTCACCGGCCTCTGGGTGGCACGGAGGCGGGGCAAGATCGTCGGCTCGATGCTGACCCAGCCCCTGGCGGGACACTCGGCCGCCGTCTGGGCCCCCGAGGTCGACCCTTCGTGGCACAGGACCGCAACGGCCGTCGCCCTCGTCCGGGCGGCGTTGGCCGAGCTCCGGGCTCGAGGATTCCAGATCGCGCAGGCCCTCCTCGACGAGTCCTCGCCCCCCCGGGGGGCGTCGGACCTGGCCGCGGGCGGCATGCCTCGGGTCACCGAGCTCGTCTATCTCGACCGCCCGACTTCGGTCCCCCTGGACGTGGCGCCGGATACCCCGGCGCTCGACTGGGAACCGTTCGGGCCGACGACCGAGCGGGGGTTCCGCGAGGTCCTCCAGGCGACCTACATCGACAGCCTCGACATGCCCGAGCTCGAGGGGATCCGCTCGCTCGACGACGTCCTGGCGAGCCACCGCGCGGCCGGCCGGTTCGTGGCCGAGCGCTGGCGGGTCGCTCGGGTCCGGGGCGAGCCCGAAGCCGGGGCGATCGCCCTCCTGTCCGAGATCCCCGAACGCGACGCCTGGGAGGTCGCCTACCTCGGCCTGACCCCCGCCGCCCGAGGCCGAGGCATCGGCCGCGCCGTCCTTGCGGAAGCCCTCGCCCTGGCCTCGGAGCACGTCGCCACCCTGGAACTCGCCGTTGACGTCCGCAACCTCCCCGCCAACCGCCTCTACCACGCCGCCGACTTCACCCCGTTCGACCGCCGCTTCGTCCACCTCGCCCGGTTGAACCCGTTAGGTCCGTAAGTCCGGTAAAAGATGACGCCTGGGTCACACCCCTCGGACGACTTAAGTACAAACACGAAGCGCCAGCGAGTGAATCTCTCCTCAAGAAATCGAGGAAGATTCACTCGCTGGCGCTTCGGGCTTGTATCGGGAGAAAGGCCTTGCCCACCGATTTCGGGGATCGGTAAGCAAGGCCTATAAAAACATGCGTAGTCGAAGAAGATCGACGGGGCGTCGGCGTCAGGTCGAGAGCTGTTTCGCGCTGACGTGGCGGATGATGTCGCCTTCCTTGAGGTAGACGACGGCCTCGGCGATGTTGGTCGCGTGGTCGGCGATGCGCTCGAGGTTCCGCGCGGTGTTGATCAGGCGGAGCCAGGTGTTGAGCCGGTCGGGGTCGCGGCGGATCTCGTCCTTGAGCTCGTTCATGACGAGCCGGTAGTGGCGATCGATCCGGCTGTCGCCGGCGATGACCGATCGGGCGAGCTCCGCGTCGCACTTCGTCAGCGCGTCGAGACAGTCCCGGACCTGTCCCAGGGCTTCCATCGCCAGGGCTTCGAGCTCCTGGGGGATGGGAAGGGCGCCGGGGTCGTTGGCCAGCTTCTTGACCCGCTTGGCGATGTTCCTCGCCAGGTTGCTGATCCGTTCGAGATCGCCGTTCACCTTCAGCACGCTCGCGACGCGCCTCAGGTCGGATGCGACCGGTTGGTGGAGCGCCAGGACCTTCAAGCAGTCACGCTCGATCTGGACCTCGCGGCGATCGACGTAACGCTCTTCGCCCTTCACCTCGTCGGCCAGGTCAGTCCGGCCGTCGCAGAGGGCGCGGATGCTCTGATTCAAGGCATCCTCGACCACCGCCGCCAGCTTGAGGACTCCGCCCCAGAGACTTTCCAGGTCCCTGACGAAATGGCGCCCGAGGGTCACCCGATCGCTATCCCAGTCAGAACCCAGTCTCAACCCGTTTTCCGGTTGCATCCGATGTGCTCCTTCTAAGGCTACGGCACCCCCTCGATTCGGCGTGGCCTGAATGGGCCCGTCTCATCCCGACATGTGAGGATCTGATCGTGACGAAGAAATCCTCCATTGACAAGTTTATCCCAAACCCGTGACTAGTACAAGGCCGTACAGGTGGATCTTCAGAGAATTCGGAATGAAGAGGGTGTGAGGCCTTCGCGGTCGCGCCCCTCCGAATCCTTCGGAAATCTCCCGCGTTCCCTGTTGGGAATCCCGATGAAATCCTGCGAGAATGGTCGGGCCGGCGTCGCTCGACGCGGGCCGAAGGACGGGGCTTCGAGGATTTTCAGGGCCTCTTCCTCGGCCTCTCATCCGCAAAGCGGGCATCGCCCAGCGGTCGCAGGTTCGGGACTTCGCCTCCCGAAACATCGGGGACCGACGTCCTCAAGACTCCCGCGGAGACGAACCGCCCAGTCGCCAGTTAGGCATTTCGGAAGGTCCACCCACCCGCCATGAAGCATGCCAAGACAAAAACGGTGGCCCGAGGGTTTGTGACGCCCTCCCTCGTCTATTTCGTGGCGTTGGCCACGGCGACGGCGCTCGGACCAAGCCCCTCGGCGCGAGGCGAGGAAGGGGACCCCCGGGTCGGCCTCGAAGTGATCCTGAAGCCGGGGGTGGCGCCTCCGGGATCGGGGACTCGGGGCCAGGTCGCGTCCTATCGACGCTATCGCGTGGAGCAAGCCAAGGGAGAACGGCTCCGGATCTCGTCCGGCGGCGTGACCGGCTGGGTACAGGCGTCCGACGTCGTCCCGTTTTCCGAGGCGATCCGCTACTTCACCAAAGCCATCCGCGACAATCCCAAGGCCGCCTCGGCCTACGCCCGGAGGGCCCTGGTCTGGTACGACAAGCGCGAGTTCGAGATCGCGATCGCCGACCTCTCCGAGGCCATCCAGCTCGACCCGAGAGACTTCCTTTCGCTCGACAATCGGGGCCTTGCGCGTCTCGAGCTGAAGGATTGGGGCCGCGCCATCAAGGATTTCGACGCGGCGATCGCCCTCGACCGCCGGGACCCGGCGCCGTTCGTTCATCGAGGCCTTGCGCGGCTCGCCCAGGGGGACGCGAAAGCCGCGGCGACCGACTTCGGCGAGGCGATCCGGCTTGACCCGAAGGACCCCGCGGCCTTCACCCATCGGGGGCTTGCCCTGGCCCGACTCCGGCGATTCGGCCTCGCGATCGCCGACTACCGCGAGGCGATTCGCCTGGCTCCCGACGACCCCTGGGCGGCCAACGGCCTCGCCTGGCTCATGGCGACCTGCCCGGTCGCGGCCCACCGCGACGGGGCGCAGGCGGTCACGCTCGCGACCCTGGCGAAGGACCTCTCCGGCGGGACGGCCCCCCTGATCCTGGGCACGCTCGCCGCCGCCGAGGCCGAGGCGGGACATTTCGACGAGGCGGTCCGATGGCAGTCGAAGGCCCTGGAACTCTTCCCCACCACCGACCCGGATCTGCGGGCCCATCGCGAACGCCTGGCCCTCTATCGCTCCAAGACGCCTTATCGCGAGGGATCCGCCGAACCATGAGTCGCGTCGAATCGTCGCAGGCCCCGAGGCCCTCCGCCCCGTCCCGGCACGCCCTCCGCCTCCGCCTTTTCCTCCTGGCGGCGACCTCCGCCCTCGTCGCCCTGGGCCCCGGCCCATTCTCAGGCCCCCCCGTGACCCGCACCCGTTCCCCTTGGGCACGCGGCGAAGAGGCGGTCCCGGCCCCCGTCCCTTTCCCGAAGGACCGGGGGATCTCCCTCGTCTACCACACCCGCCGGGCCTTTGCTTGGTACTCTCGGGGGGAATACGACAAGGCTATCGCCGACATCGACGAGGCGATCCGCCTCGACCCCACCAATCCCGCCCATTACAACAACCGGGCCGCGGCCTGGCTCGGGAAGGGGGATGACGAGCGGGCGATCGCCGATTACACCGAAGCGATCCGCCTCGACCCCTCGAACGCACCCGCCTATTACGGCCGAGGCCTCGCCTTGCATTCTCGAGGGGATCTCGACGGCGCGATCGCCGACGACGACCGGGCGATCGCGCTCGTCCCCAAGTTCCAGCGGGCGTTCAATAACCGCGGACTCGTCCGCCACGACAAGAGGGAATACGACCAGGCCATTGCCGACTTCAACGAGGCGATCCGCCTCGACCCCGAAGACGCCGTCGCCTACAACAACCGGGGCAATGCCCGGGAGGCGAAGGGGGAGCCGGACTTGGCCCGCGCCGACTTTACCGAGGCGATCCTACTCGACCCCAAGTACGCCAAGGCCTACAACAATCGGGGCGAGCTCCGGGGGCTGGCCCAGGACCACGCCGGGGCCCTGGCCGACTTCGACGCGGCGATCCACATCAACCCGAACGGGGCCCGAGGCTATCGGGGCCGAGCCCTCGTGCTCGCCTCGTCTCCCGACGCCAAGCTCCGCGACGGCAAGGCCGCGGTGGTCGCCGCAACCCGCGCCTGCGAGCTCTCGAACCACGGCGACCCCAACGACCTCGCGGCCCTCGCCGCCGCCGAGGCCGAGGCCGGCGACTTCCCCTCGGCCGAGCGGCATCAGGCCGAGGCGCTTCAACTCCTCCTCGACGGCGACGCCCGCCGCGAGCCCTTCCAGGCTCGGCTCGACCTCTATCGCTCGGGGAAACCCTTCCACGAAGATCCGGCAAGCCTCCCGTTGGGCTGAGCCCGCGGCCCCGTCCTGCCCTCGGCGCTCGGCCGCGGACGACCGAGAAAAAATGTCAGAAGGATGACACGGCTTCTATAATGGTATGGCGGGAGGAGGCACGCGGCTCCTCCGGTTCTCGGCCGATCGCGGGGCGTCCTCCCCCGTTCGGACGAGTCGGTCTCAACGAGCGAAGGGTGTCCTCCGCACCCCGGGATCGTGACCGTTCGCGCGCTCGAGGCCCTCGATGTCAACCGGTTCGGTCCTGCTCTCGGCCTTGCTCCTGCTCGGCAACGTCCCCCTTGCTCCTGGAGACCACGTCCGGTCGCTGTCGGCCGCTGGGGAGATCCGGTCGTACGCGATCCACGTGCCCCCTTCTTACGACGCGAAGAAGGCGACGCCGGTCGTCCTGGTCCTCCACTCCGCGGCGATGAACGCGGCGACGATGGCCCGATTCTGCGGCCTGAACGAGACGGCGGACCGTTCGGGCTTCGTGACCGTCTATCCGAACGGCACGGGCACGACCCCACTCTTTCTCTTCTGGGATGCGGGGGGCTTCCGGGGCCGGGTCTCGGATGACGTCGGCTTCATCGCCAAGCTGCTCGACGACCTCGGCACGATCCTCAACGTGGATGCGAAGCGGGTTTACGCCACCGGGATGTCGAACGGGGGGATGATGTGCTACCGGCTCGCGGCGGAGCTCTCGGGCCGCATCGCCGCGATCGCGCCCGTCTCGGGGACGATGGCGATCGAGGCCTGCCAGCCCGCTCGGCCCGTCCCGGTCCTGCATTTCCACGGCACGCGGGACGGCATCGTGCTCTTCGGCGGGCCCGACGATCGGATCCCGAAGAACATCACGTTCCTGTCGGTCGACGACTCGGTCCGGGCGTGGGTCCAGGCCAACGGCTGCCCCGAAACCCCGACGGTCGCGAGATTGCCCGACCGCGCCGATGACGGCACCACCGTCCAGATGAAGTCGTATGGCCCGGGCCGGGAAGGCTCCGAGGTCATCCTCTACGTCATCGAAGGGGGCGGCCACACCTGGCCCGGGGGCAAGGCACGCCTCCCGCTCCTGGGGAAGACCTCGCGCGAAGTCTCGGCCAACGACCTGATCTGGGAGTTCTTCCAGAAGCATCCCATGAAATAGTCGGTGGATGAGATCTTGATGTTTCTTTGAAAGACGTCCCGAGGCCCGTGGACCTCCTGCGAGGACCCCCAAGGGACCCGGGACGGTGAACCACGAACGGGAGTAGATCCCATGTCCGAGCACAAGGCCACGATCGATTGGACGCGGACGACCGAAGGCTTCACTTACGACTCATACAACCGCGAGCACACCTGGTCGTTCGACTGCGGCGCCCGCGTCGAGGCGTCCTCCGCCCCGGCCTACTTCGGTCGTGAGGATCGCGTCGACCCCGAAGAGGCCTTCGTCGCCAGTCTCTCGAGTTGCCACATGCTGACCTTCCTGGCGATCGCGTCGAAGAAGAAGTACGTCGTCGACGCCTACCGCGACGAGGCCGTCGGCCTCCTCGCCAAGGACGAGGCCGGGCGCCTCGCCGTGACCCGCGTCGTCCTCCGTCCCGAGATCACCTTCTCCGGCGAACGCACGCCGACCGCCGACGAACTCCGGACGATGCACGACGTGGCCCATCACGCCTGCTTCATCGCCAACTCGGTCAAGACCGAGGTCGTCGTCGAATCGCGGTGACTGAAGACGGATTTCGAATCGATAACCCGACCTCGGACTAAAACCAGCCACGGATGGGATGCAGAATAAGAGAAGAGGATTTCATCCACAGATGACGCAGATTAACGCAGAGGAAAACCCTGGAGAATTCTGATTCGATCTGCGTCCATCTTCTCCATCTGCGGATAGTCTTCAGCCTCTCAATTCCGGATTCATAGCACGGGGTCACAAATCCAAGTTCAAGGGTGGAATGTCTCGTGGTTCTCGAGCATCCGGATGAACTGCTGGATCCTCTTGGTGCGGGTCTCGGGCTTCTTGGCGGTCTGGATCCGGAAGAGGAAGGCGTAACGGTTCTGGCTCTTGAGCGTCTCGTAGAAGGCTTTCGCTCTCGGGTTGGCGTCCAGGGCGTTCCGGAAGTCTTCCGGGGCGGTTGCTCCGCTGGGCGGGTCGTAGGCGGCGTCCCAGCGGCCGTCGCCCTGGGCGCGTTCGACTTCTCGTAGCCCGGCGGGTGACATCCGGCCCGCCTCGATGAGCGCGAGGGCCTTCTCGCGGTTGACCTTCGACCAGAGACTCCTCGCCGAGCGGGGCGTGAATTTCTGGAGCCAGAAATCCTCGTTGTCGCTCTTCTTCTGCCCGTCGATCCAACCGTGGCAGAGCGCCACCTCGAGCGCCTCGGCGTAAGAAACCGACTGGTGGATCGACCCTTTCTTCGCGAGCCGCAACCAGAGGCCCGTCGATGTCCCATGCTGGTCGACCAGCCAGGTTTCCCAGGCGTTCTTGTCCTCGAAGTGCTGGATCGACTGGTTGTCGACGGGAGTACGACCGGGTTTCATCCGTGCTCTCCGGCATCGTTGGGCCTGGCCCTTAATCGGGGCGATCTCCGTCGATCATCACATTGATCGGGCGAGCCGTCGAGAGGACCTGGACCGGATGGGTCGCACCCGCCGTGGCGGGTCGCAACCGAGAGGCGGCGGACACCCCGGGGTCGCTCGTGATTGGCAAATCGTCCGATCAGGCCTCGCCCTTCTTTCCATCCTCAGGAGGCTGAGAGAAGGCCGCCTCGACCTCGGCCCAGAGGGCAGGGGAGACGTCGGCGACCCCAGACCCGACCGCGATCGACAACGCCTCCTTCGGCGAGCATCCGCGCACCGAGGCGATGGCCGCCGCGGCGACGGCCGGGGTGCGGCTCATGCCGGCCCCGCAGTAGACCAGGGTAGGGACGTTGGATCGCAACAGGTCGGCCACGATCGAAATCGCCATGCGCAGCCGCCAGGGAGGATTCCCCTCGCCGTCGATCAGGGGCACGCGGAAATAGGCGACCTCTCGAGGGAACTTCGCGGGAGGCTCGTCGAGGGCGAGGTCCACGACCGCGAGGATCCCTCGGGATAAGAGTGCGGCCAAGTCGCGGACATCGCCGACATGTCCCAGCCAGAGCGGAGAATCGGGGATCGGTCGCACGGTTGGCACTCGTCAGGATTTTCTAAGATCCGTGAACTTAAAAGAATGGAATTTGCTAATCATAGAATTTTCATGGCTGTTGATGGTACGTGAGTTCCTGCGTCGAATCTCCACGCCGCCGCGAACGTCTCAGCGAGACGAGCAAGTAGATGCCGTAGGAGAGCATCCCGACTGGGACGAAGAGTTGTGCATATTCTTGAAATCCTGCGCCCGTTTGGAGCAAGGATCGACCGGGGTCGGCCGGATCGTAGTGGACCGTGACCTGTTGCCCCGGTGCCAAGCCGCGGAGGGCTTGCTCGGCACCTTCGCGCTGCTTGTGCTCGCCATCCGAGGCCCGGATTCGGGTGCCGGCGAATTGGCGGCCGGCGACGGTGTAGATGTAGACGACATCCGCATGGAATCCACCTATGCCCGGGTCGCGGACCTTGGCCTGGGTCAGCACGCCCGGCACCGTTGGCCAGTTGACACTGGCCCTGGCGGTCAGGAAGGCTTGGCCGAGGAAATACCCGCTCACGGGCGCCGCGGCGATGATGATGATCGCACCGAGCGTACGCCCGAAGCGGACCAGAGGTGAGCCGTTTTCCGCGTTCATGGGAAATCTCACTTGAAGGGCCAAACGCCGAGAATTCACCCCGGTCGGGTATCACGGCGGGCTGCCTGACTTGGTCGTTGGGCTCGCCGGCTTGGTGAGTTCCGGGGCTCGGACTTCTGGAGTCGCATCAGGCTGGTCGATGCGCTCGATCCAAAGCAGGATCCCTTCCGATGGGCCTTCGGGCGTGCTCCAAACACCGTCTCCCTTGTGATGCACGAACCGGCGCCGAAATAAGACGGCGAGTCGCGCGCCCTCGAGAGAGTCGTCTCCTCCGCCCGATGAACCCCGATCCGAATTCCATTCCTTGGGTTCTTCCGCCGTCAATTGTTCCACACCGTCCCAATCGGCGTCGACGACCCAGGCGGCCTTGACCTTGGACTCCTTCAACTCGAGGGAGATGCGATGCCTGCCGGGTCCGATCTTCGCGCTTGCCTTTACCGGGGCTAATCCCTCCTCGCCCACTCCTCGCGTGGCCAGGGCCACGCGATAGGAGCCGTCCGGGAGGTAGACTTCCCACTGGTGGTCGTCGTACCACCGCGGTTCCAGGCTCACCAGGGCGATCTTGGCCGGGTCGTCGATCTCCAGTTCGCGCACCATCGGACGCATGACGGCGATCCTCGCTTCGAGCGTCTCGTTGTGCCGTCGATTGATGACGACGGTCATCCAGACCGCGATCGCCGCGACCAGCAGGAACAAGGTCCTCAGGTTGACCTTCCATCCTGCGCGTCGGGGCCGTTCGACTACGGTATCATCGCCCTTCAATCCGGTCAGCTTCTGGGGGAGCTCGGGCACGGATTCAAACTCCGGGAGGAGGTGTAGGGGGTGCTTTCGACGTCGAGAGGGCGGGGATGAGGTTGAACTCGTAAAGCATCGGGATGCAGGCGGACTGGGCCTCCTTGGAGAGCGACTTCCGCGCCTCCGACTTCAACTCGTCCGAGAGCGCCAGGCGGAGGAGCACCGCCGGCCGATCGGGATCAATCGCCGCGATTTCGGCGCTCCCGAGTTGCTCCACGACGAGCTGGTCGAGGCGATTGTGGAGGAGCTGGACGACCGCCGGCTCGCCCACGCTCTGCAAAGTGCTCGTGTTTCCAAAACTCGTGTAAACTTGTAATTTGCCGTTATCCGACTCGCGAATCCGCACCCGGGCAAGGAACTCGCCCGAGTATCTACCGCTCCAGCGGCTCGAGCTCCCCGAGCCCTCCTTGATGAGCATCATGTAACGTGAGGCAGGGACGTGAACCCGCCAGGCGTACTCGAAAGGCTCGGCGGTCTTCAGGGCACGGACATAGAGCTTCGTCGGATCCTCGATCGCGAATTCTCCGGTCTTCCGGCTCAACCTCTCGTAGGTCTCTCCGAGGGCCCTCCGTTCGCGGCCGGTTTGCCAGGCGAAGTACCCGCCCACGGCGATCACGCCAATAAGAATAATGTTGATCCACGAGTGTTTGCCCATTCGACCGCCTCGGAGAGCTTTGTTCGGGAGAGATCGGGCCGTCGACGATGAGCTTCGCTCTTCCCGGAGATCGTTGCAGGAGGCCCTTCGCTTTGCCGGATCCAACGGTCATTGCACCAACGGCAGCATCGCAATGAATTGTCCGTAGCAGAGTATCCCCTCGGCGAGGACGGCGTAAACGGACGGCCAGGCCGGGCGTCGCCCGAGGACCGTCGCCAGGATGACTATCGGGCAGGCCAGCCATGCCAGTAGCGACGCCAAGAGCACGAGCCCAAAGGGGATCGCGAGGATTGATCGGTCGTCGGGTAGCCAATGCATCCTCTCGAGCCGCGCGAACAGGGCGGAGATCAAGACGGCGGCCAGATGGACGACGACGGCGATGCGGAGCGTATCCCGCCCCGATGGCGAGGGGTTTTCTCCGAGTGCGGGGGGCGCCATCGTGAAGGCTCCCGGTGAATATGAATCGCCCGAAGCGATGGTGAAAACCATGCCGGTAACGAAAACGACGGACCGGACGTCGTATCATCGGATCTTGGGCTTGGGATCCGGGCGATGCGTGAGGGACGACGCCTGGACCTTGGCTTGGCCTGGCGCCTATCATGATGGCATTGGACGGGCGAAGCAAGGAAGGCGGGGAGAGGTCTCCGGCCGATTCGATGAACCTCCGTTTTGCGGCGTGTTGAGCCAGTCCTGTTCGAGTGGGGCTCTCCTGGTACTCATGCGGATCCTGATCCCGACGGCTTACGAGGCTGGTGTTCTCTTCGGCGAACGGCTCCGCGAGGAACTTCTGGAGAGCGGTACGGCCGATGTCGAGTGGCTGGGCCGTCGGACGCGCGTGGTGGTGTGCGGATTCGGGCTGGCGGCGGCCGGCGTGGGGGCCGCGTGCGGGATGTCGGATACAACGCAAGCCGTCCTGATCGGCATCGCGGGGACGCTCAACCCGAGTCTTGCCCCCGTCGGGTCGGCCCTGTTCGCCACGGAGGCGCGCTCGGTGGGGATCGGGGTCGGCGAGGGGCCGCGCCATCTCGGCGCGGAGGAGATGGGCTGGATGCAGGGGCACTCGGCCCGAGGGCTCGCGCCGGTCGGCGACCGGGTCCCGTTCCTCGTCCCCGAGTTGGCGGGGGAGCCCGTCAATCGCGGCGGCCTGATCTCGGTCGCGGCCGCGTCGGCGAGCCCTGCTGAGGCTGCTGGGAGAGCCTTGCGATATCCGGACGCACTCGCGGAGGAGATGGAGGCGTTCGCGGTCGGGCTGGCGGCCCGGCTCCGAGGTGTCCCTTTGACGGTCATCCGGGGCATTTCCAACGTCGTCGGAGATCGCCGGTTCGCGGATTGGCGCGTCGCCGATGCGTTGGCCGCGGCGAAAGACCTGCTGGCGCGAATGCTCACGCTCGAAGAACACGACGACGAGATGAAGCGATGAAGATCAAGCTCGGGATCTCGACCTGCCCCAACGACACGTTCATGTTCCACGCGATCCTCGCGCGGAAGATCGACCTCCGCGGGCTCGACTTCGAGATCGAGCTCATGGACGTGCAGCAGCTCAACGAGCGGTTGGAGGCCGGGACGTTCGACTGCTCGAAGGCGAGCTACCACGCCGCCCTCCTCTTGGCCGACCGTTACGGCGTGCTCACGGCGGGCTCGGCGATCGGGTTCGGGGCCGGCCCCGTGCTCCTCACCGCACAGGAGGGCGCCGAACCTCGCCCCGACTCCCGGGTGCTCTGTCCGGGGAAGTGGACGACCGCAACCCTCCTGTTCCAGAACCTTTACCCCGAGTCTCGGAAGATCGAGCATCGCGTCTTCTCGGCGATCATGGCCGCCCTGCGCGACGGCGAGGCCGACTTCGGCGTCCTGATCCATGAAGGTCGATTCACCTACCAGGCCGAAGGCCTGTCGCTGGTCGCCGACCTCGGCGAAGCCTGGGAACGCGTCACGGCGAGCCCGGTCCCGCTCGGCGGGATCCTCGCGAGGCTCGACCTCCCCGAGTCGGTCCACCACAACCTGAACGCCGTCATCCGGGACTCGCTCGACTACGCTTATGCGAATCGCCAGGAAGTCCTCGGGACGATCCTCCAGTACGCGCAGGAGCTCGACGAGGCCCTGATCTGGGACTACATCGACCTCTACGTCAACGCCTACTCCCGAGACCTCGGCGACGAGGGCCGCCGCGCCGTGGAAAACCTCGAACACTATGCCCGGCGTGCCGGCGTCCTTGCGCCAGACGCCGCATCTGTGCGGTTCCTCGATTGAACTGAATCTGCGGCGAAAGCGAAGGAAGGATGGGGGCAGGGCCCAAGCTTGGATTGGTGGCGGGCCACCATCCCTGCTTCGAGCGGTCAAGTTATCTGCGATTGTCAATCCTCGCAGATATACTGCCAGCGGTCGTCGAGTTTGAAGGTTGACCAAAGATTGAAGGGCAAA
Organism: Singulisphaera rosea; assembly: GCF_054877945.1. Lineage (NCBI taxonomy): Bacteria > Pseudomonadati > Planctomycetota > Planctomycetia > Isosphaerales > Isosphaeraceae > Singulisphaera > Singulisphaera rosea. The sequence goes on from NZ_JBTYIP020000030.1 coordinate 104,194, forward strand.
CGGTCCGGGGTGCTTTGGACGAATCCCGCGTATCCTGCCGGATTGAGGTTGGTCCATAGACAAACGATGCCGTGGTTGTTGATTTCAACTCTCCACGAGGAAGAGGCCGGCGACTTGTGGGCGGTTCGATGGATGTCCCTCGCGAGCTTCGGAAGCGAGCCGTTCCAAGGACGGGAGCGAGCACGCGTAAGCGGCCCGCAAAGGCCATTGCGTGAGCAAGACCGACGAAATGATTGCCAAGCAGGTGACCGCGCCAAAGAGAACCGGCCAGATCGACCAACGCTTCCAACGAGCGAATCCGATCAACGGGCAGGCGACAACGATCGTGAAGGCCCCGGCCAGGAGTCCAAGCAGACAAACGGTGACCGGCTCCATGACCATCACCGACGCCGAGATCGTCGCGAGGATGGGCATCCCGAAGGAAATCGTCATCAAACGCGTCATAGGCTCCAGCCTCCGTCGTTGTCGAATCTTCCGGCGACCTAGATTGGCGGCTTGGACGGGTGAGTGTCGGAATCGTCCAGCCTCGTGCAATCCCCTTCCGGCTGGCCATCCTTGTGAGGAGATCGATAGGGGTTGTCAGGGGCCTGGGATTTGAAGATCACGGCAGATCTTGCGTGCGAGAAACTCGTTGATTTCAGAGTGGCGGGGTACCGTGGAGGTAGCGTTCGCCAAGGGGTTGACGAACACGCTATGCCGAGCCCCCTCACGCGACAGGCGGCACCCATGTTCCTCCAGGTGCCGAACAAGGTCGTGGCGTTTCATGCGGGTAGGGCGAACGGCTCACGGGTGGTCGGGCGTCCTTGCAGCAAACGTTCGGACAATTCCCGATTGGCCTCGATGACGAGCGCCGCGGCCTCGCGAAGATTTTCGCGTGCCTCCTCAAGAGTGGCGCCCTGTGTGTTAGCGCCTGGCAATTCCTCGACGAAGGCGACATAGCCTTCGGGGACCTCCAAGAACACGGCCGTCATTTGCATTGCGACCTCCGGTTCAGGCCAACTGCTGAAGAGACGTATCGACCTCTTGGTCCAGCATCGTCTCCAAGGGAGATCGACGCAAGCCGAGCCTTCCGAGGCCGATCCGGATTAGAGGATGATCCGGGTGCCCGCCGTCGTGTGATCACTCAACGCCTCGATTGCTCGGGTGACCGCCCGCGCGATCTTGCCGCCACCGGGGCCCGAGGGTTCGATGGGCGACGAGGGGGCGTAGTCCGAAGTCTCGGTGCAGATGAGGCGTAGGTCGACCACGCTGACGCGGGCGCGGACGGCTTCTTTCAGGATGATCTCGTTGAACTGGGCGAGGCCTGCGAGCTCGGCAGGATGAAAGCCGGGGACGGTGTCGTAGATCGTGCAGACGATCGTCGGGAGGCCCTGCGACAGGACGTTCTGCAGCATGGCGCGATACTCCGCCTGGAACTCGGCGCGGATCTGTGCCAGGCGCGCGAGCACCTCGGCGAACGAGCCGGCGGGTTCGTGGAGGATCATGCTGCTGTAGTCGAGGGCGTTGTTGCCCCCCGCGCTGACGACCAGGTGAGAGGCGTCGGCCGGCAGCCGCTGCAATTGCCGGGTCACTCCCGACGCGGCTGCGCCGTCGGAGGCCAGCAGCGTTGCACGCCAACCGGCCGGCAAGGATCGGCGCAGGTGTTCGAGGACGGATGGGCCACCGGGCACGTAGCGTGAGTTGTCGAAGATCGAGTCGCCCAGCAGGACGATATGCCCCATGATGGAAGGCCTCCGAACCTGTTCCGAAACCTGCTGTTTTCTTAAATGACGGGTTTCCGTTCAGAGTTCACGGCGACATCCCAGGAGGACTGGTCGACGTCAAGTGCGTCAGAAACCCGTTGTTTAAGAAAACAACAGGTTTCGCGACACTCGGGACTTCGGTCGTATTGGAAGGATACGCCGGGGCCGTTCACTCGTCGAGGCCTCCCTCGGCGGGCTGATCGACGGGGACGAATCGCTTGGTCGCCATCTTCGCGGCGACCTCTTCGAACGAGATCGGCGCGAAGTCCCAGCAGTCGACGCCGACGTCGAACGACTTGCTCGTCTCCAGGTCTTCGAGTGTGCCGTGGCTGTGGCCGTGGAGGTGCCAGGAGCCGTGGTGCATCTGGTTCCAGGTCCGGAAGGCGTAGTGGCAGAGGTAGATCTTCTGGTCGTCGACCTTCAGGCCGAAATAGTCCTTGATCCAGACGAACCGGCCGACGCAGAGCTTGTGCTCGGCGACCTTCTCGTGGTTGCCTCGGATGAGGAAGATCTGGCCGTTCAGGCGCGAGAGGATCCCCACTGCGTCGTCGGGCCGGCCGAGGGCGACGTCGCCGAGGTGGTAGACGCGATCCCCTTTCTTCACCCGGGCGTTCCAGCGCTCGACCATCGTCTCGTTCATCTCCTCGACGGAGGCGAACTGGGGGCGGTTGATGAGCAGGATCCGCTCGTGGTTGAAGTGCGTGTCCGAGGTGAACCAGACGTTCGAGCTCATCGCGACCCTCCGCGCTCGCCGGCCCCGACCTCTCGACCGCCGAGGGGTCAGGCCCCCTCGGCTTGCCAGTCGTGGCCGCACCAGGGGCATTGGCGTGCGGTCGGGGGCGGGTGACGTGGCGGCAGAGGGGGCAACGATCGATCATGACCTCGTCGCCCCGTCCGGCCAAGAGGCGACGGCAGGTGGTACGAGGGTTCGGTTCAAAGGGCCTCGCGGGCCCTCGCCAGCCGTTCACCGACCTCGATGAAGAGCTTGGCGAACCGGCCGAGGTGGTCCGGCAGCAGGTGGGGCTCGCTTTGGCCGTCGGTCGTGAGGAACCGGGGCGCGGTGTGGAGCAGCGTCGCGTCGCCGTCGCCGTGGTGCAGGGTGTTCCGGATCTCCCGGGCGATGGCGTAGCCGTTCATCAACTCCGGGTCGTCGGCGATGACGCCGAGGACGTCGGACGGCCTCTTGAAGCCGATCCGGCCGGCGTGCGCCTCCAGGGCGGCCTCGATCCTCACGAAGAACGCCCATCCGAGCTCGAGGAGCATCGACCGCGCCTGGGCGTATCTCCGGAACTCGAACTCGCCGATTTGCACGGACCGGCCATGCATGAACATGGGTTCGGTGGGCAGGCATGAGACGGCGTACTGGTACGCCGCCATGGCGTGCGCGACGGCGGTTTCCAGTCGTGACTGGGAATCGGCTGAGGTCATCGGTCGAACTCCGTCTCCATCCCCGGACGGGGCCCGACGCCGTCCCGGCCCTCGGGATGGTTGGCCTCGGGACATTACCATCCCCCTTTCGAGAAGATCAAGCGCAAGGAAGGCCGGACCACGCCCATTTCGACACTCGAGACGGGGAGGATCCACCTCAAAGGCTCGGAGTGCACTAAGGTAAATCCGGCGGATCGATTGGTATGTCGACGCCCTTTGTGCCCGTCGCGGTGATCCACCACTCCACTCCTCAGGCCCTGGGCCCCGTCCTTTGGAACGCCGGGCGGACGCGATTCGCAGTACGATGGCCGTTCGGCGGAATTTTCGAAGGGGCCTGAAAGGATTTCGATCGGCCCGTGAATCTCCGGGTGGGAGGAGAATTGATGAACGAGTCGCCCGCCACTCGACATTCGCTGATCGTCAAGCTGCGCGACCCGGCGGATACGGACGCCTGGCGAGAGTTCGTGGCCCTCTACGAACCGTTGGTGTACCGGCTGGTCCGGCGCAACGGGGTCCAGGACGCCGATGCGCAGGACCTCTGCCAGGAGGTCTTCCAGGCCCTGGCCCGGTCGATCGACCGCTGGGATCCCGACCGGGGAGGCTTCCGCTCCTGGCTCTCGGGGATCGCCCGGCACCTGCTCATCAACTTCCTCTCGAGGGGGAAGGCGTGGTCGCGGGGGAGCGGCTCCACCAGCGTGCATCAATGGCTCGCGGAGCTGCCGGCCGAGGACCCCGAGGCGACCGCGATCTTCGAGGCCGAGCACCGCCGCAACGTCTTCGTGTGGGCGGTCGAGCGGGTCCGGGGCGAGTTCACGCCCGCGACCTGGCAGGCCTTCTGGCAGTCGGCCGTCGAAGGGCGGGCGCCGAAGGAGGTCGCGGCCGAGCTCGGCATGACCGTGGGAGCCTTGTACGTGGCCCGGAGTCGGGTCCTGTCCCGGCTGAGGCGCCGGGTGGAATCGCTCGGCGAGGAGTCGGCGGAGATCCGAAAGGAGATCGACCATGCGTCCCCGGTCCGGCCCCTGTGATCTCGAACAGCTCCGGCTCCTCGCCGAAGACGCCTTGCCGCCCGGCGAACTGGCCGTCCTCGAGCGGCATCTCGAAGAATGCGACGCCTGCCGGGACCGCCTCGACCAGCGAGTCGGTGGCGACGGCTGGCTCTCGGCCCTGCGGAGTTCGCTCATCGCGGACCCGGCCGGCCTGGCGCCGGACTCGACACTGGCGTCGGCCCCGGTTCGGTCGTGGACGATCCCGGAGTCGCTCGAGTTCCTCGCCCCGTCCGACTGGCCTGACTCGCTCGGGAGGCTCGGGACGTACGAGGTCAAGGGCGTGCTCGGCCGAGGGGGGATGGGGGTGGTTCTCAAGGCGTTCGACCCCGCCCTGAACCGGAACGTGGCGATCAAGGTTCTGTCCGCGCCCCTGGCGACTTCGGGGGCGGCGCGGGGCCGGTTCCTCCGCGAGGCGAGGGCCGCGGCGGCGGTCGTCCACGAGCATGTGGTCGCCGTCTACGCCGTCGTCGAGTCGTCGGGGCTGCCGTTCCTGGTCATGGAATACGTCCCGGGCCGCTCGCTCCAGGAGCGGATCGACCGGCAAGGGCGGCTGTCGCTGGCCGAGGTCCTGCGGATCGGGATGCAGACGGCCTCGGGCCTGGCCGCGGCCCACGCCCAGGGGCTGGTCCACCGCGACGTCAAGCCGGCGAACATCCTGCTCGAAGACGGGGTCGAGCGCGTCCGCCTGACCGACTTCGGCCTGGCCCGCGCCGCCGCCGATGCCGCGATGACCCACAGTGGGGTCGTCGTCGGCACTCCGCACTACATGTCGCCGGAACAGGCCCGAGGAGAGACCGTCGACGCTCGGGGGGACCTCTTCGGCCTCGGCAGTACGCTCTACGCCGCCTGCGCCGGCTATCCGCCGTTCCGGGCCGAGTCGCCCCTGGCCGTGCTCCGCCGCGTCTGCGACGACGAGCCTCGTCCGCTCCTCGGGGAGAACCCCGAGGTCCCCACGTGGCTCGACGCGATCGTCGCCCGGCTCCTGGCCAAGGACCCCGCCCACCGGTTCCAGACCGCGAGCGAGGTGGCGGACGTGCTCGGACGCTGCCTGGCCCATGTGCAACAACCCCTGATGTCCCCTTTGCCCGAAGGGCTGCGACGCCCACCGGCGGCGAAACGCCATGGCACGGAGACTGCCGGGAGCTTGGCCTCGCTTGCGGCTCTCGTCGTTCTTGCGGTTGTGGCATTGGTCGTCTGGTGGCGTCCGGTGGCCCCTCGACCCGAGCCGTCGCCTCGGGCCACACCTCCTCCCCCGGCCTCGGCGACTTCGGCCAGCGACACGCTCTCTTCCGAATCGCTCCAACGCCTCATCGTTGAGGCGGAAGCGCGGGCTCGGAGCCTCCAGCAAGACGTCCTCGAACGACGAAGTGTCCTTCCTCGCGACGTCTTCTCCGAACAGGGCGCCGCGCTCATGCGTGAGGCGGAAGCCCTCGAACGCGAACTCCAATCGGGCCGCGGCTTCCCCGCGAGCCCTAACGAATCCCAGATCAACCCCGACCCTCGTCACGAGAGATGACCCATGAGAAGTCGACAGGTCTTTGTTTTCGTCGGTAGCTCCGCCCTGATCGCGATCGTGGCCTCGGCGATGGCCCAGGACGGCCCGCCACCGCAACCCCCTGCGGTTGAGGTTGCCCGCGAGGCGGGCGATCGAGAGGGTGGGGAGACCTACGCCCGGCAGGACAGGCCCTCGGATGGCCCTCCGGAGCGTGTGCTCCAAGACGTCGTCAGGCCGCGTGCCCCCTTGCCGCCCCAAACGCCCGCGCCGCCCGCGCCGCCCATGAGGAGCGAAGACATTGATGGCGTCCCCGAGAATGAAGGCGGGGCGGGGTTTTATCAGAGGAATGTGAACAGGCTATTTCGTTTGGACTCGAACGGAATGGAGGGACGCAACCCCGAGGCCGCGCTCAACCCGAAAGTCCAGGCCTTGCTGCGGAAGCTCGAAGCCGCGAAGGAGCAGGACAAGCGCAACACGATCATCGAGGATCTCCGCAAGCTCATCAACCAGCAGTTCGACCTACGCTTGGAGCGCCAGGCCCGCGACGTCCAGGCCCTCGAGGCCAAGGTGAAGAACCTCAAGGAACTGATCGCCAAGCGGGAAAAGAATCGAGACGACATCGTTTCCCGCAAGCTCGAGCAGATCATCCGCGACAGCGAAGGGCTCGGCTTCTGAATCCACCGAAACCCGGTTTCTTCGGCGAAACCGGGTTTCTCTTCTAAGAGACCCTCGTCGATCACCACCGAGTCCTAGTTCCATCCATGTTTCATCCGTGGCTAAAAAATCTCCGCCCTTGTACTTCACGCCCCCGCTCATTCCGGCTTGCGATTTGCACTTCAAACGACGTCACGGACGGATTTTTGCAGGCCAAGCCATGCCGCACCAGCCCTGCGGTTCTTCAAAAGGGTGGATGAAGCCGTGTTGGAGACATCGAACGCATTGTGTGCCGGGGCGGGGTTCGGACCCCTCTTCGAGCGGGACTATACGGGGACGATCGTCGACGCGTCATGCTCGCCCGAGGATGTCATCCGGAATCTCCGGAAGCATTTCGCGGATTTCGCCCCGGCGGAGACGGCCGCCTTCGACCGGCCCGACGGTCAGGAGCGGCCGCTCGAGGTTGGGGACGAGCTCAATATCCAGATTGCCCTGGTCGGACGCTGCAAGGTCCGGGTCGTCCACGTGGACGACTGCAGCATGACCTTGCGGACCCTCTGCGGCCACCCGGAGGCCGGGCGGATCACGTTCGGGGCGGACCGCGACGAGCGGGGACGTCTCGTGTTCCACATCCGGAGCAGGGCGAGGGCCAGCGGGGTCGTCCAGTACTTCGGGTTCCTGATGCTGGGTAAGCAAATGCAAGGGCGTTGCTGGATCCGCTTCATCCGTCGCGTGGCGGAGGAGTGCGGCGGCCGGATCGAGGGCGGAATTCATGTCAGGTCACGCCGAGTCGTCGACGATCCGTCCGACCGGGCCGGGTGCGACAGCCCGACCTTCTCCCGAAGCGGTCTGGGATGAGGGTGCCCCCTGGCGCTTCGGCCGAGGGTGGCCCGAGGCGGCCCTGAAGGCTTATGTCGCCGACCTTGGGCGTCGCAGCGTCAACTTCGACGTCCCGCCCGAGGCGATGACCCGCGAGAACGGCTGGATCATCGACGGGACCGACGCCGAGATCGCCACCGAGCCCCAAGGGCCCCCGCTCGCCGACGGCCCCTTCGCTCGGGCACGCCAGGCCCTGATCAACTACGACTTCTCCGACCCGAGCATCGTCATGGGTCACTTCGACCCGACGACCCCGCTCTCCGGCCGGAACATCCTGCTGGAGCTCAAGGTCCTGGGCCTTCGCTTCCTCTGCGGTGCGCGAGTCCACGAAGTCCGTGAGGAGCACGAGCACGGCACGTCCCACTTCGGGTTCCGCTACGACACCCTCCAGGGGCACATGGAGCAGGGGTTCGAGTGGTTCCTCCTGTCGAAGGACCACGAGACCGGGGGCATCCACTTCCGGATCCAGGCCCACTGGCGCATGGGGAACTTCCCGAGCTGGTGGAGCCAGGTCGGGTTCCGGATCCTCGGGGAACGCTACCGGGAACTCTGGCGTCGTCGCGCCCCCGACCGGCTCCGTCGCCTCGCCCGGCAACCCGTCACCGCGCCCGTCGCCGAGCCCGGCCAGCTCGCCCACCGCGGCGACGAAACCCCAACGCGAACGAGCCCGCCCGAGTGAGCCGATCGCCCACTCCGGCCGCGAGCCGTCCGCTCAACGTCCGAAAAGCGGTTCACGTTCGAGTCGTATCTCCTTGATACAAGCCCGAATCGCCGGCGAGTGAATCCTCGTCGCTTTCTCGCGGAATGGATGCACTCGCTGGCGCTTCGGGCTTGTCAGTGGCCATGCAACGGGAATGGTCTGGTGGATACAACCCGAGCGTAATCCACACCACGCTCGCGTCAATCCGAGCCGTGAAGCTTCACGAGCTTGTTGTAGAGCCCGAACATCAGGATCGTCGGGGCCCAGTGGCCGACGAAGATGGCCTCGGATTTCCTCCCCCTGGCGTAGAGGAGGGCCGAGAGCGTGACCGAGCCGATTGCCAGGCCGAGATACGTCCCGGAGGGGATCTGGCTGGTGAACTGCTCGATCTGCTTGGTCAGCGTCCCTTCCTCGTGCTCCCCCGGTCGCACACCCCCCTCGAAGATCGCTCGCGTCATGGCTTGGGTCCTCAATGGCCTTCGAGACTTGAGTCCTACCCCTTTCCCGCGAACGTTGTGCCACGAAACAAAGACGCGACGGCCGCCGTGGATTGCCGTCGCGTCTTCAAGTTGGTTGGCAAGAGGTCCGGACTCGCAGTGTCCAGCCACATGAATCTTGTCGCTGGCTTCCGTGTGGCTGGTCTTCTCCTATTTGCCCTTCACCGCCGCGACCGGGTCCAGGGCCACGAACTCGCCGTCGTGGATCCCCTTCATGACCTCGACATGCGTGTCGTTGGATGCGCCTAGGGTCACGTCGCGAACTTCGAACGTGCCATCGGATTTTTTCACGGCCACGCGAGTGCGGCCTTCCTCGTGGAGCACTGCCGCGAGTGGCATCAAGAGGACGTCCTCCAACTCGTCGACCAGGATTTCGACGCTCGCGGTGAAGCCTGGCCGGAGGTTGGGTTGGGCCTCATCGAATTTGATCGTGGTGGAGAAGACTTTCTCTGGCCGCGTGCGGGCTGTCGGGTCGGGCAGGGTGGGAACGGCTGTAACGACTCCGGTGTAGGTCATGTTTGGAAGCGCATCGACCTTGACGCGAGCCTTGAGGCCAGGGTGGACCCGATCGATCATGGCCTCGGGGACCCTGGCGATGACCTGGAGCGGGCCGTTGAGGTCTACGGTGCTGAAGAGCTTTTGCCTCTCGCGTACCACCGCCCCCACGGCAATCGTAGGTGGGTTGCCCGCATCTCGGAAGGGGTCGTTGGCCAGGATGAGAACACCATCGTCGAGGGCGTGGATCTTGCAACTCTCGATCTGCTCGTCGAGCTTGCTCAACTTGCTTTGCTCGAGTTTCCATATCTCCTGTTTCTGGAGAGCGGCCGAGCGTGCCTTCTCGACCTCAGCGTGAAGTTCTTTGAGGACCTTGTCCTTGGTGTATTTCTGGAGAACCATCAGCCGAGTCTGGGCCTGTTCAACCGCGACCTGCGTCCTGAGCACGGCCGCTTCAGCCTCTTCAATCCGGTCGTCTAGGTCGAGCTCGACGATGATATCGGCGGGCGTGGTCCCTCGGCCATTGAGGGCTCCGGCCAACCGCTGGCGGGCCTGCTTCGTCCGCGCGAGCCGGTTCCCAGCCCGCTTCATCGCGGCCTGGGCCTCGACGGCCGCGCCGCTCAGCGTCACGAATTCCTGCTTGTACACCCCTTCGAGGTATTCCGTGACCGCGATCTGAGCAACCTCATGGGCCAGCTTGGCATTCAAAGAGACGGCCCTGGCCGACTCTTCGGTGATCGCCTGGTTGATGCGTCGTTCCTTCAGCGCCGCGGGGTCGAGCTCGACGATGAGGTCGCCCTTCTTGACGTTCGCTCCGTCGGGAAGGATCGAGAGGATCTGGGGCATGTCTTTGAGCGGATTATAAACATCCGTGGCCTTCGAGGCCTCCAGGCGGCCCCGCTCGGCCGCGACGCCGTGGAGTTTGCCTCGCCCGACCGTGGATACGGGGACATTACCCGCCTGGGCGGTCTGCGGATCTCTGCCAGCCCCGCCCACTTCGCCCGTCGTCTTCTGGGCGAGGACCTCCACGCCGGCGACCGTCGCGCCGGCGACCACGAGGACGGAGGCGACCTTGAACCAATAAGTCATCGACATGGATAGAAGGACTCCCCGGGCCAGCGACATGGCGGCCCCCTTGATGAGTGTCGGGAATGTCGTCGAGGCGATCGCCGCCTTGATCGTAGACTCGAGCAGCGCCGGTGGGATCGCCATATCGAGGTCGGCGGGTCTGTGCATAGCGGCCGAGGGGACGACGGCCGGTGCGAAGCCCCGACGGAGGAGTCGACTCCTGAGCCGTTCTCGGCCTCGGGAAAGACGGCTCTTGACGCTGCCGACGGGCCACCCGAGGTGCCGCGCGGCCTGCTCCTGGCTGCAGCCTTCGAGGTCGCAGAGGACCACCGGGGCGCGGTTACGCTCGGGGAGTCGCTCGATCTCCTCGTGGAGCACGCGGGCGAGGTCGTCGACCTCGGCGTGCGTCTCGACGCTCGAGACGGCGGCGAGCCGTTCGAGCCTGCGTCTCCGCGTGGCGGCGGATCGTGCGCAGGATGCGGTGCGGTAGGCGACCTGATGGAGCCAAGGTCCCAGGGAGTCGCGCACCCAGAGCTTCCTCGCCTTCTTGACGAGGACGAGGAATGTGGCCTGGAAGGCATCCTGGGTGTCGTGGGGGTCGGCGAGGATGCTGCGGCAGACGCGGAGGACCATGGGGCCGTGGCGTTCCGCGAGTACGGCGAAGGCGAGCTCCGCGGCCTCGCTGCGGTCGGTGGCGAAGCGCTCGAGGAGCTGTCCGTCGGTGAGTTCGCGGATAGCCCCGACGTTGAAGAGCGTCCGGAGATCGTTGGCGAACGCCCTATCCTTGCCGACCGCCATGAGCTTGACCCTCCGCCGGACTCATGCCTCCCTCAGACATGGGTAATGTCATGAGCGTCGTGGGTCGTTCCGACATTCCGAGAAAAACTTGGGGCCGTACCTCAGTCCGCAGCCGGCCGTTAGGGCTTGGGGGGCGTTGCCAGGGCGCCGAGGTCGTCGCGCAGGGCCTTGATCACGGCGTCGCCGGCGCCGATGTGGACCTTATGCACGAGGCCCGCCTTGTCGATCAGGATGAAGGTCGGGAGTTCCGTCACGCCGAATCGTTCGATGGCCTTGTCCTCGGGGTCGAGCAGGACGTCCAACGAGAGCGGCTCCTTCTTGAAAAAGGCGGCGACGGTGGGAGTCTCCTCGCCGGCGTTGAGGGCGAAGAAGGCGACGTCCTTGAAGTCGGAACGCAGCTTGGCGAATGCCGGCAAGGTCTGGACGCTCCCGGCGTTCCACAACGCCCAGAAGCCGAGGACGACCGGGCGCTTCCCTCGGGATTCGGCGAGCGAGACCGTGCCCCCGCCGAGCTTGGGAGCGACCAACTCCGGCGCTGGCTTGCCCAGGAGGGTCTCGGGGGTGCCGCTGGTGAGCGCCGCCTCGAGGTCCTGGACCTGGGTCGCGTCCTTCGGCAATTCGAGGGCGAACCACTTCGGGTCCATCGGCCCGCCGATGGCCCAGGTCAGCGTGGCGGTCGTGGTCAGCCGGAGTGCGGCCGCGTCCTTGCCCGGGAAGTTCGAGACGCGGATCAGCTTCCTGGGCAGGGTCCGTTCCTCGGGCCCAACCCAGAACTCCTCCTCGTCGCGTCCCCAGGTCAGGCGGAAGTGCTCGAGAGACTCCCCGTCGACCGTTTCCTTGCCGACGAGCGAGGCCGCGCGGGTGCGTTCGAGGACGAACGCCTTCAGGCCGGGCCGGATCAGGCTGTCGATCAGCGAGCCCTTGATCGACGTGGCGAGGACCGGGTTCATTTCGAGCAGCCGAGAGGGGTGGGGCAGGGGGGCCCTCGCGTAGAGCTTCTTCTCGGGCAGATACGTGGTGACGACCCGGCCGTCGCCGACGACGATCAGGGTCGGGTCGGGGATGTCGCCGGGCCTCGCCTCGATGCGGAACCGCCCCGGGCGCTCGAAGTGGAACACGAAGCGGCTGCTGCCCGCGTCGCCGTCGCCCCCTTGCCACTCCAGCTTGACCTTCACGGTGTAGGGGGGGATCCCCTCCAGGGCCTTCTCCATCCGTGTCATGGCCGCTTCGAACTTCGGATCGACGGCGGGCTTGTCGCCTTGAGCCAGGGCCGTTCCGGTCGACAGGAAGACGAGGAGCAACGTCGGAGTCTGTGCTTTCATGAGTCGTTCCTGCTGTCGTAGGTGCAAGGGGTGCGTGGGCCGAAGAGTGTCAGAAGCCCAAGGTCCCGCGGATCTGGTCGACGAGCCCACCCAGTCGCCGGACGCGGTCGATGTTGGGGCCGGACCGGAAGCCGGCAATCCGGTTGACCCGGTTCAGGAGGTTCCCGTAAGTCTGGTCGAGCTGCGCGAACGCGGCCCGAATCTGGTCCGGGCCCGCGCCGCCGATGGCCGCTTGCCGGAAGGCGATCGCCGAGGCCCGCAAGGCCCTCGCGTCGGCGATGAACTGGTGGCCCTGGGGGATCCTGAGGACGTTGGGCTGGATCGCGGCGATGAAGCCGTCAGCCTCGCCTCCGAGCTGGTCCGCCATCGCCGTGGCTTCGCGGAGCCGACGCCCGGGGCCGGGCCCGAAGCCGGGCGTGGGGTTTGGGCCGGGGGGCGGTCCGGGCGGGGGCGTGAGGTCGGGGGGGATCCCCAGCGACCGGGCGATCCCGCCGAGGGCGACGGTCGCCGAGCCCCAGGACGCCCGGGCTCGCGCCAGCGCCGGGTTCCTGTCTTGCATCAAGGGCTGAACGTGCCGGGCTCGATCCCAGAGCGGCAGGAACGAGGCCCGCACCTGGGCCGGGTCCGGGTTGGACAGGCCGAACCGGTTGATCTGCTGGAGGCCAACCAGGATGACCTGGATGTCGAGCATCGCGCCGTCGAACGGCGGGACGCGGCCGACGTCCGACGCCAGGAACCCGTTCGCCGCGCTCAGGTGCGCAGAGGCGGCCTGGACGAGCTGCAAGAGCTGGTACCGGTCGATCGCCGGCGGCCCAAGTCCGGGGGGATATGGCCCCCCACCGGGAGGCGGAGGCTCGGGGAGCCCGCCGGGGCCCAGGGCCCGGTTGATCTCGAAGCCCAATCGTCCGATTCTCTGCACGACCGCGGTCGCGACGGGGGCGGTCCCTGGCGGGTTGTTCAACTCGGCCTGCACCGCGTCGAGTGACCGGACGAAGCGGTCGTACCAGACCCCTCGCTGGTTGGCGTCGCCCCCCGGCTGGAGCGTCCTCGAGAACGCCTCCGCCGCCCCTCTCAGGGCGTTCCCCCGGATCACGAGCTGATACCCCTGCGGCGTCCCCCCGACCTCGCGTCGGACCGCCGGGACGAGCTGCTGCGATTCGTCCTCGAGCCGCTTCGCCAACGCCGGCAACTGCCCCATCGCCGGTACATTCGCCGCGGGGGGCCCGTCGAAGTACCTCGCGTCGAACTGGGCCGTCGCTTCCCGCGCCTGACCCACGATCGAGGCGACCACGATCAGACCGAGAATCGTCCGTTTCATCGACTTGTCTCTCCGTAGAACGCGGCCCGAACGAACGCGAATTCGTCGATCATGGTCAAGGATTCCCGTGAGTCGCAAGCACCCGGGCGGTCCGTTTGTAAACGAGCCTCCCCGTACGTACGGGACGACGACAGGTTGAGAGTGGCCATGCGTCTTTCGGAACTATCCGAGGACTGGTGGAACACTGCTGGTTTGGAGGTGGTTTGTAAGCGATGGCCGGTCGGCTTGACTGGTAACGGGATCTGAGGTTAATATTGTATTGAGGGGAAATGTGTTATTTGTGGTAAAGTCTAGTTTTGTTGGCGCGATGGCCTGGCTCTGCGTTTGTTCGGAGTGGATTCGATGGCCTCGCGAGGAGCTTGAGGCGAAGGTGAACGGTCACCTGGAACGGGTGGGGGTCTCATGGAACTGAAACCTGCGGATCAATACGACGAACTCCTCCGGCGGATCGGCTCGACTCTGGAGACGGGGCGTGCCCAGGCGATCCAGGCCGTCCACGCCCACAACCTCGAAACCTACTGGCGCGTCGGGCGGCACATCGTCGAGTTCGAGCAAGGCGGCAAGGCTAAGGCCGAGTACGGGGCCGGCCTGATCTCGCGTTTGGCGAAGGACTTAACGCTCCAGCACCGCAGGGGCTTCAGCCGCAGCAACGTGTTCAACATGCGGCAGTTCTATCTCGCCTACCCAAAAGTCCAGACGCCGTCTGGACTTTTGAGTTGGTCCCACATGGTCGAGCTCCTCAAGATCGACGACCCGCTCGAACGCGGCTTCTACGAAAAGCAGATGGTGCTCGAACGTTGGGGCGTTCGGGAGTTGAAGCGGCAGAAGGAAAGCGGCCTGTTCCTCCGGATTGCGGCGAGCAAGGACAAGGAGGGTGTTGCAACTCGCCAGCCGGGGGCAGATCGTCGAGCAACCCTCCGACCTGCTCCGCGAGCCGTACATCTTCGAGTTCCTCAAAATCCCCGAGGCGGCCGTCCTCTCCGAGACCGAACTCGAGACCCGGCTCTGCGACCACCTGCAACAGTTCCTCCTCGAGCTCGGCAAGGGCTTCACGTTCGTGGGCCGGCAGTATCGCGTCACGCTCAACAACACGCACTACCGCGTCGACCTCGTCTTCTATCATCGCATCCTGCGCTGCTTCGTGCTGATCGACCTCAAGATCGACGACGTGCAACACCACGACATCGGCCAGATGAACCTCTACCTCGGCTACTTCGCCGCCGAGGAGAACGTGGAAGGCGACGATCCGCCCATCGGCATCATCCTGAGCCGGAACAAGGACGAACTGCTCGTCGAGTACGCCACCTACGGGATGAACAGCCAGTTCTTCGTGCAGAAGTATCAGCTCTACCTGCCGAACCGCGAGGAACTGCGGCGCGAACTGGAACGGACTCTGGCGGAGGACAAGGAATGACGGTGTCGTGTGAAGCGAGGATACAACCAGGTCGAGTCGGCGCCGGCCGCACCCTGGTTGCTTTTCGGACTGGGTCAACAGATGAGAACAGAACTCGGGGTCGGTAGTTTCCTGCGACTCTGCGACCAAGCTTGTCCAAACTCAGTTGATATGTATAGAGTTCCGTTGCGATCAGCCATGGCAATCATTGAAGCGTTCGTGGCGATGCAACCTGTGTCAACGATCCCATCGACCCACGCGGGTAGTCCGCCTTCGACAGCCACGAGGTGCCCATCCGGCTTGAGCGGTCGGCGATAAAGCCTCCCTTGAGTCGCAAAGGGATCCGTCGAGGCGGAGACGAGGATTTCATCGCCCGAGAACGCGACCGCGGAGCAGTGCGTTGCGTGCAGGCCGTCGCGTTCAATGGTCCACGTTGCTCCTGCGTCGCGGCTGATGCAAAGGCCGACCGCGGACGCCGCGGCGGCGATGCTCGGGTCGACCGGGTGGGCACGGATCTCATGAATATCGCTGTGGATGTCTATGGTAGGCTGCCAGGTCTTCCCGCCATCGATCGAACGGGGGATGCCCCCCACATGGACGTTGGCGAACAGGACGCTCGCGTCTGCGTTGGATGCGACGGAGCGGATTCCCAGCGGCGGCCCAAGACGCTGCCCGTTGACGATCGCCGATCCCGCAAACCAGGTCTCCCGGCCCTCGACGCTGTCGAACCCCGGGATCGGATCGAGCACGCCGCCGTCATGGCTCAGTCGCAACAGCCGTGCATCATCTGTCCCCACGTAGATGGCGCCGGCGGACATGCAGCACGAAAGCGCGGACTCGCTCATGGCGACGGTTGACCATTCGCCGCCTGGCGTTCGCCTGAACAGGGAGTTCCGGCCGACGATGGCGAGCACGCCGCCGCGTCCATCCGGTGCGAGGCCCGCGACGGGCTGGTTTGCAATCTCTTGCGTGACCCGATCGCCGGTGACCGCGAAGAGCCCCTCACTCCAGGTTGCGACGAGTATCGTCGGTGTCGTCACGGGTTGTTCCTCCGAAGGATTCGTTCCGGTGGACGTGACGAGGCCCGGACCTCGAGGGGATGAGGCCGGGCCTCTCGGGGCGATCAGGAGAAGTTCCGGACGTCGCTGGCGACGGGGGTGCGGATGAAGCCGGAGTCGGCGGGGGCTTCGTAGGTGATGGTGGCGAGGTCGGGGGTTTCGATGCGGCGGTAGCCCTGGATCTTGCTCTCGAGGGCGGCGTCGAGGATGCCGCCGGTGAGGAGCGTGCGCTCGACGGGGTAGGGGGGGCGGCCGGTGCGGAAGAAGTCCTCGATGCGGAGGACCAAGGGGTCGAAGAAGCGGGCGCCGGGGGGGGCGGGGAGGTAGACCAGGGTCGAGACGGTACCGGGGTTCGCGCCGCCGAGCTTGGCCGCGATGGTGGTGTCGTCGACGTGGCCGTTGAGGATCATCGCCGTGGCGCGGAAGCCGTCGGCGTATTCGACGACGAAGGCCGTCGGGTAGGAGAACTTGGTCTTGTGGAGGTCGCCGGCCACGGGGCGGAAGTCGAGGGTGTTCCGCTTGATGTCGCCGGGGTTGAGCGTGTGGCTGCGGCCGAGGGCGACCTTGAGGAGATCCCACGACCAGACGCCTTCGTCGCCCGCCTTCCACACGGCGTCACGCTCGAGGCAGGTCACGGCGACGACCCCTTGCGGCTTGCCGCCAAGGTCCCGACGCTCGACCATGCACTGCAAGGTCTCGAGGGCGTGGAAACCGAAGACCTCGATGTCGCCCCTCGACGCGACGACCGCGCCTTCCCAAGGCCGGCCGAGCGGGACTTCGACCGAGGGGAGCCGCCAGGTGATCGGCAGGCTCGACCCGGCCATCAGCGGGATCTTCAGCTCTCGGGCCGTGTCGACCATCGACTGCGCCTCGGCCCTGCTGTAGGAGAGGTGCTTGTCGATGAAGATCGGGACGGGGCGGCCCGACTTGCGGACAAGGTCCGCAACCTCGCGGAAGTACTTGCCGCGCGGGTAGAGCTTCTGGAGCTTGGCGTTGAGCGGGTAGTCGCCGTGCTCGGCGATCAGCAGCACGGCGTCGACGGCGAGCTCGCCGGTGCCGAGCGTCAGCGCGTCGGCGATATTCGGGCTGAACCGGACCCCGAACTGGTCGGCCTTCGCCCGGCCGAGGTCGGTCGCCTCGGGGGCCTGCTCGATGTACAGGCTGGCGATGTCGAACGCGGGCTTGTGCAGCCCCTCGCCACCGTAGATCTCGAACCCGTCGAGGAAGCGGCCGACGATGTGATAGGCGTGCGAGAGGTAGTGGTACACCGACGCCAAGGCGGCGACCTTCGGGCGTCGGCCTGGAGGGGGTGCCGCCTCGGCGGATGCCAACGTGCCGAGGCTCCCCAGGGCCGCGGTGGCCCCGGCTGCTTCCAAGAACGTCCGTCGCGTCGGTCCATTGCGCATCGCTTGTTGTCCTCCCCGTCGTTTCGGCGCCGACTCCGGTCTGACCCTAACCGTTCGGCCATTCTCGGGCAAGGCGCCGAGGCGGACGGGTGCGAGGTCGGGCGGAGGATCGGCCGAGCTCCGGGGGGAAGGATCGGTGCGTGCCTTCGAACGCGAACACCCCCGGGAAACGGTCCCGGGGGTGTTCGCTGGCGTCGGCTCTGCAATCGGAGGTGCTTCCGATCAATAATTCTTGCCGTGCAAAGGGGGGCCGACTCCGGTCAGCGGCAAGTAGTAAGTGTCGGTCGGGACCCGGTCGCCGGGGCGATAGTAGCCCAGGTCGTACTCGGACTCCCACGGCGGGTCGACGACGAGGTTGTAGGGCAAGAGGATGATCTGGGCGGCGAAGAGACCCATCGAGAAGAACGGCTGCGTGAGCTGGTTCCGCTGGATCGACTTGCGAGGGTCGTCGATCGGGTACGAGAGGTAGCGACCGGCCGGCCCGAAGAAGACCTCGGTGCTGTGGCCGTACCGCTCGAGCGCGGCGTCCTGGAAGTAGAGCGGAAGGTGGCAGGTCGCGGCCGCCGACCAGTACTTGCGGTTGGCCGACCAATCACGCTGCGGCAGCGGGACGAACTCGTCGGGGATCGGGATCGGGCGGATCGGCCGAGCCTCGGTCGGGCTCGGGGCCCGGGTGATGTCGAGCCGGGGCGAGGCGTTCCCCGACAGGCCGCCACCGCCCATTGCCGGGTTTCCGCTCCCGACGGTGGTGTCTCGGCCGGGGGGGGTGACGTCGAGACGCCGGTCGTCATCCTGGAGCTCTGCCACGCGGTCGACTTCGCGTTGCAACTCGGGGCTCAAGGTCGACTGATAGGGCTGGTCGGCACCTCGGGGGATGAAGGAGTCGTCCGACGCCATCGGCGCGTTCGACTCGCGGAACTGCTGGCGGACGATCGGTTCGACCTCGGTCGGTTGGGCGGCCGCCGTCGGCTGCGTGGCCGAGTCCGGCTGCGCGGGGGCTGGCTGGGGCTCCGGGGCGGGCTGCGCGGCCAACTCGGGGGCTGGCTGAGCGAGCGGCTCGGGGGCCGGCTGCGGCTGCACGTCCGCGGTCGGCTGGGGGAGCGGCTCGGGGGCCGGCTGTGTCTCCAGGGCCGAAGGCGTCGCGGGAGCCTGGGTGGTGGCCGGGTCCGCCAGCGGGGGGGCGGGATCGGCCGGAGGAGGCTCGGGCATCTCGGGGAGCGGCGGGAGCGACTCGGGCGAGGGCTTCGCCGAGTCCGGGGCCGCCGGCTTCGCCTCGGCGGTCCTGGCCTCACCTTCCGGGGCGATTGCGACGGTCGGCGGGGCCGCGTTCGGGTCCGGCGCCGGAGCCGAGATCGGTGCCGGGGCACTCTCGACCGGGTCGGATGCGTTCAGCGGGAGCGGAGGCAACTCGGCCATTCCCTCGTTCGAGGGGGGCAGGGTCGGGGCCGTCGCGACCGGGTCCGAGGCCGGCGGCGCCGGCGGGAGTGCCGCGGGTGCTGCCGAGGTGCCCGACACGGGCAACGGCGGCAGGGAATCGTTCGAGGTCGGGACCGGTGTTTCGACGACCGGAGAGGCGAGGTCTTCCGGGCTGGCGCTAACCAACCGGACAGGGTTGGCTGCCGCCGAGCGGTTGGTCCCGTATCGCGTCGGATTCGACGAGACTCGGATCGGCGCGGGGCCCTTGCGCGGCTTCGCCGCCGCCTCACGGAGCCCGCGCCTGGCGCGCTCGAGCCCCTGGACCAAGGCCACCTGCTCGGAGTCGTTGAGCTCGGCCTTGTGCGCCTCGGCCTCGCGGAAGAAGGTCAGTGCGCGATCATACTGCTGATATTTCAGGTAATCCCAGCCGTTGCGGACCAGGTAACGGGCCCCGCGCACGGCCAGGGACCCGGGGATGGTGGCGGTGGTGTTGGTGTTGGCCGTGCCCGAGCCGACGACCGGCGGGGGCTGCGGCGATTGCTGCTGGGCCACGAGCGTTGTGCCCGACAGGGCGGTCCCGAGGACCGCCGCCGTCCAGGCCGAGGTTGAGCGACGCAAGCCACGCCTCCTTGCTGGCTGGGGAGGGCCGGCCGACCGCAAGGTCGACGGCCCGAGACGCTGCGAATCCGTTCGCATCCGGGTCAATTCGATTGATTCTCGCGAAAGATGGGGCGTTCACCAACCAACGGACAGCCGGACGCCCAACCTTCCTGCCCCGGAACGTCGATCGTTCCGGATTTCTTCGCGACGGCCAGGCCTCCCCGCGTTCGATGAGATGTCGACGGGGCCGAAGGATCGAGGAGGCCTGCCTTTGATATCGATGTCCAACCGCAAATCGATCAGATCAGATCAGATCAGATCAGACGGAGCCGCGCCCCGCCTCGGACTCGTTGGTGAAGCTCGAGTAGTTGGGCGCTTCCTGGGTGATGACGATGTCGTGCGGATGGCCTTCGAGGACCGAGGCCCCGGTGACCTGGATGAACCGGCTCTTGGTCCGGAGCTCCTCGATCGTCTGGGTCCCGCAATACCCCATGCCTGCCCTTAGCCCGCCCACGAGTTGGAAGACATATTCGGCGAGGGGCCCCTTGTAGGGGACCCGCCCTTCGACCCCTTCGGGGACGAGTTTTTGGGGCGTCCCGTTCTTGGTGGAGTCGGATGTCCGGGGCGAGGCCTCCTGCCGGTAACGTTCGTGCGAGCCCTTGGCCATGGCGCCGATCGAGCCCATCCCTCGGTACGACTTGAAGCTCCGCCCTCGGTAGATGATGGTGTCGCCGGGGCTCTCGGCGAGCCCGGCGAAGAGCCCGCCGATCATCACGCAATGGGCGCCGGCGGCGAGGGCCTTGGCGATGTCGCCCGAGTAGCGGATCCCGCCGTCGGCGATGATCGGCACGCGTCCCGCGGCGGCCTTGGCCGCCTGGTAGACGGCCGTGATCTGCGGCACGCCGACGCCCGAGACGACGCGGGTCGTGCAGATCGAGCCCGGTCCAATGCCCACCTTCACGGCGTCGGCCCCCGCCTCGATCAGGTCCCGGGTCCCGTCGGCGGTCGCCACGTTCCCCGCGATCACTTCAATCGAATAATCCTTCTTGATCCGACGCACGGTATCGATCACGTTCTTGCTGTGGCCGTGCGCCGAGTCGACGATCAGCACATCGACGTCGGCCTCGAGCAGCGATCCGATGCGCTCGAAGTCGTTGACACCGACCGCCGCGCCCACGCAAAGCCGGCCGCGGCCGTCCTTGCAGGCGTGGGGGTATCGGTACAACTTGTCGATGTCCTTGATCGTGATTAATCCCTTCAGACGGTATTCATCGTCAACCAGGAGGAGTTTCTCTACCTTGTTTCGCGTCAGGATCCGATCGGCCTCCTCGAGGCTCGTGTCGGCGGGCGCGGTGACGAGGTTCTCCTTGGTCATGACCTCCTCAATCTGGAGGTCGTTCGACTCGAGGAAACGCAGGTCGCGGCGGGTGAGGATGCCCCGCAGCTTGCCCCCGGCGGTGATCGGGACTCCCGAGATGTTGTGCCCTCGCATGATCTCGCGGGCCTGGCC
Organism: Singulisphaera rosea; assembly: GCF_054877945.1. NCBI lineage: Bacteria > Pseudomonadati > Planctomycetota > Planctomycetia > Isosphaerales > Isosphaeraceae > Singulisphaera > Singulisphaera rosea. The sequence goes on from NZ_JBTYIP020000030.1 coordinate 125,019, forward strand.
GACCGTCGCGCTGGGCGGGAGCGTGATCGGGTCGACGATGATGCCGTTCTCCGACCGCTTGACCTTGTCGACCTCGCGGGTCTGCTCCTCGATCGACATGTTCTTGTGGATGACGCCCAGCCCCCCCTCCTGCGCCAGCGCGATGGCGAGCTCGGCCTCGGTGACCGTGTCCATCGGGGCGGAGAGGATGGGGATGTTGAGCGCGATCTTGGCGGTCAGGTGCGTCTTGGTGTCGACTTGTCGGGGCAGGAGCTCGGAGTAGCCCGGTTCGAGGAGGACGTCGTCGAATGTGATACCTTGATAGGCGATGCGGTCTTGCATCGTGGGAAAAGCCTCCGAGCCCGACGAGAGGGTTAGTTCCGTCCACACCTGTCTGTCGTCGGGCGGGTCCAGGGTGCCTTTCCTTATCCATTACAGCCAGGAGTCGGGCTGCTGGCAAGGCCAACTGTGGCGGGATGTGGGCGCACGTACCGTGGGCGTCAGGCCGTCCCCGGGAGGTCCGCGGGGGGGAGGGGCATCGCCCCCTGGCGTGCCTGGAGCGCCCCGGCTTCCTCGGCGGGGAGGCGGGTCTGGGTGCCGAACTCCCGGCGGTAGGCGGCGAGGGTCGAACCGGTCGACTGGCGGAAGACCGTGCTCAGGTACTCGAGGTGGGCGAACCCCGTCCGCTCGGCGATCGCCGGGAGCGGGAGGCTCGTCTCGACGAGCAATTGCTTGACACGGAGCAGCCGGACGCCGGCGATCACGTCGTGGATCGTCCGGCCGAGCGCCGCGCGGAACCGGCGCTGGAGGACACTCCTCGACGCCAGGACGTGGGCGAGGACGTCGTCGACGCCGATCCCTTCGCAGGCATGCTCGCGGATGAACTGCACGGCGGCGGCCACGCAGGGGTCGGCGATCGCCGTCACGTCCGAGGACTGCCGGGCCGCGACCCCCAAGGGAGGGATGCTCCTCGACATCTCGGGGGCCGGCTCGCCGCGCATCAGGCGGTCGAGCAGGGCGGCGGCCTCGAAGCCGATGCCTCGGGCGTCGGGGATGACGCTCGAGAGCGGGGGATAGGCGAGCTCGCAGGCGATCGTCTCGTTGTCGACGCCGATGACCGCGACCTCTTCCGGGACGGCCACCCGGGCCCGTCGGCAGGCGTCGAGCGCCTGCACGCCGCGGAAGTCGTTGCAGGCCATCAGGCCGAGCGGCTTGGGCAGGGTCTTGATCCATCGGGCCACGCCGTCGACCTCGGCCTCCCACGACGGCTGCTGGTGCCCCCAGGAGACGCGCTGGGCCCTGCGGTACTCGTGGCAGGCGTGGCCGGCGCCGCAGACCCGGGCGACGAAGCCGTCGCGGCAGCTCTGCGACCAGGAGAAGTTGGGATAGCCGAAGAACGCGAGCTGGGTGAAACCCCGCTCCAGGAAGTGCTCGGCCGCGAGGGCCCCGATGGCCTCGTGGTCGCTCTGGATGTGGGGTGGGCTGGTCGCGGCCATCTGGTCGTCGAGGTTGACGGTCGGGATGCCCGTCTCGACGACCCGGCGGGTCGCCAGTGGGGAGAGTCGCGAGATGATCCCGTCGCCGTCCCACTCGCTGAGCCAGGGGGGGACGAGGTCCTCGAGCGATCGTTGTTCGAAATAGACGGTCCAGGGGCCGCATTCCCGGACATACTGCGCCACGCCGCGGAGGATCTCCCGGCCGTAGGACATCGACGTTTCGATGATGCAGGCAACGTGGGGAGGTCCGGACCGTCGTCTTCGGCGTCGTTTCATCAAGGGTAGTCGCCGCTTACCAAGGCAGGGGCCGGGCCGGACATTCGATCGGGCGGAATCGCCCGTGTTTCCGGTCGGGATGTGTTGACCCGGGACTCCGCGGCCCATCATACACGGCCCGGCCGGGGCAATCCAGTCGCGGGATCGCCCGACCGAAAACCTTAGAAAAAAAGCGGTAATCCTCGAGGGTCTGCATTGCTGCCCGCCCCTTATAACTCGCCCCGCATCTCCTGCCTGCCATGTAAATTAAGAAGAGTTGCTCGTCGGTGCCGTTCGAACCCGAAGAAAGGAGCCTCGAAGACTCGTTGGCTGTCGACGACCGGAGTGCGAACTTGCTTAAACCGTCGTCGTTGCCACGATGCATGCAGTGACGGTCCCCGCTCGAAAGCCTGGAGGTCGAGGGTCAGGCTCGCGACGCAAAGTCCGCCGGCCCCCCTGTCGAGTCGGAGGCGCCGGCCCGGAACCCATCTCCGTTTGTTTGATTGGCGAGGATTCCCGATCCTCGTGAGGCGGACGACCTTGATCGTCCGTTGGAAGGTCTAGCCCGGATATTTCATAGGCCCTCTGGATGCCGACGGGGGACGATGCATAAGCACACTCCTTCGTGTCGGATGGCTCTGCGGTCGGTGTCCGGCCCCGATGCGCATACCTTCCCCCTGACCCCCGTCGCAGGGGCCTCAATCGATCTCGCGTTTTTCTCGCGTCATCCCGTCCTGGCCCCGGGACTCAAGGGCGCCCCCGTCAATCGGCTGAGGACTTCCTGAAAGACCTCTCGGTATGGATAACTACTGGCCAGGTGGAACACCACCCGACGGGCCGTCACCACCACGCGAGCCGCTACCTTGAACAACTTCAGGCGGATCGTCCCTGCCTGGGCTCGCGCCATCTCCGTCCCCTTCAAGCCCACTCGTCGCAACGCCTGAATCAACACATAAGCCGCCGCACTCAAGAGCAAGCGGAACTGATTGGCCACGAACCGATGGCAGCTCGTCCGGTCCGCGAACAGGTCCAATTGCTGCTCCTTGATCCGGTTCTCCATCTCTCCCCTGAGGCAATACACCTCCTCGTACAGCCACTTTGGGTCGCCCGGCAGGTTCGTCACCACGAACCGGGGGTTCGCCCCCTTGGCCAGGTGCTCCCCCTTGACGATCACGCGCCGCGCCCGATCCCAGGTCCCCGCCCTGTAGGAGAATGAGCCGAACATCCGTTGCGGCTCACCGGTGCGACGGAACTCCCGCTCCGCTCCCTCGATCTCATCCTGCGCCTGGCGCTTCAGGGCCGCGTTCTGGGCAAGGCCGAGGATGTAGCCGATGCCATGCGAATCGCACCATCGCATCAGCCGCCAGCGGCAGAATCCGCTATCCCCACGGATCGTGATCTTCACCGCAGGCCACGCGGCGCGGAGCCGATCGACCAGGAGTTTCAAGACGGCTCGGGTGTGCTTGCTGGCGTCGATGTCGCTGGTCCGGAGGTAGGACACGAGCAACTCGTCCCCGCAGAAGACGTACAGAGGAAGGAAGCAATAGTGATCATAATATCCGTGGAAGAATCTCCCTTCCTGGTGGCCATGGACCCGATCATCGGTGGCGTCGAAGTCGAGGAGTAGATGCTCCGGGGGGCACGGGTGGGAGGCGATGAACTGATCGACGAGGACACGAGCGACTCTGACCAAGGCCTTTCGATCGACGCGGTTCTCGAGCCGGCAGAGTGTCGATGGCGATGCGAGCGGGGATTCGCTATCGGGGAGGGTCGAGGCGGAGACCTGGAGTGCGGGGTCGGTGCG
>NZ_JBTYIP020000031.1:0-119301 GCF_054877945.1 Singulisphaera rosea
GACGGAACTGAGTCCGCTGCAGCGCAGGCTCCTGAGCCTGTTGCGAATGACGGCGGCTTATAACCGCTGACGTGGCGACCGCCGGAAATTCGGAGAAATTGAATGCCGGATGTGCGGAACGTAGGTTTCGAGGTTAATCGGCGTTGGATTGGTTTTGGGGCCTCAGTTTGGGACGTCGAACCCCTTCCTGGGTGACTTAAGCATGTCAGGTCTGCTACTTTTGGACGATCGATCGGCACGACGATAGGGAGGATTCACGCTCATGGGTGCCATTGCAGAGGCGATCGTGGCATATGCCCAGCCACTGATCGACAAGACGGATGGTTCTATCGAACAGTTGAACAAGGCGATGTCGATCAGCCAATGCTGTTACAACCTCGCTCTGCTCCCGGAAGACAAACGAGAGTCACTACTCAATGAGCTTAGGACACATTTTAACATGGGCGATGCGGAGTTCGACGATTTCCACCGTTCCGTCATCGAGCCCATGATCCGGCGTCACGAGCAGATGTTTCCAGGGCTCCACCGGCGTGGTACGACGGGCCTTTGGGGGGCGGATGACTCGCCGTCGGAATCGCCGAGGGCGACGGCCCAGGTCAATGCACCCGCAAGTCCCGATCGTTATGCTCCGTGCCCCTGTGGCAGCGGCGAAAAATATAAGTTCTGCTGCGGCAAGAAGCGACGTTGATGGGGCTGCCGGCCGCCCGGCGGGGGCCAACGAAAGTCTGGCGGATACCGGTCGCGTCGTCCGACCTCGGAGCGGAAGCTCCGGGATTTGCGGAGTCGAGCCGATGGGCCGCTTCAAACTTTACGTCGTCGAGGGGAGAGAGGCGACCGGCACCGGTTGCCTCCTTGCAGCAGCCTCCGCCGTCGCCACCGTCGGCGCTGCGTCGGCGATTGGCCCTTTCCTCGTCTCCTGGGTCACGCCCCTCGTCAAGTGGACGGGCCGCGGTCTTGCCACCGTGATCGTCGCCCTCGTGGTCAACGCCCCAGAGAACTCCTCTTCTGGTGGGGCGCCTCCTGGCTGCGGCGTCGAGGCATCCTGGCCTGGTGAGAGCCGAAGGCCGGGCGTCGTGGCCGTAGCCGGCGCTGAGATGTTCGGGCCAAGCCCTCCGGCAAAACGCATCGGCTCGAGGTTTCGGCGGGAGATGGCTTGCAGGATCAATCAAAAACCAAACATGTTAGTTCCTTGGATTCCGTGCGATTTTGGCCGTAGTTTGTCGGGTGCGCCCGCCGAAGTTGGTGGATCGATTTTTTCGGTCGTGCTTGATTTGTGGTCGTGAGCTGGTCGATACCGGTGAGGCAAGAGCCACCGTGATCTTGGCAAACGACGCGACCGGTCCGCGAGGACGCAGTGAGGCGGACGACATTGACTCATCGTTCGGTTCTCCTCGGCGCGTTCCTGTTCTCGGCCTGGGCTGCGACGGGAATCTCGCGAGGCCAGGACTCCGGCGCCCCGTCGTCGGGGACGCTGATCGAGCGCCCTGACCTGGGGCCGATACCGGGCTCGATGGATCCGGGCCTGCCGACGTCGCCGGGAGCCCTCCAGCCGCAACCCACTTCGCTCGGGACCGGGATCATCGGCGGCAGTCGGCGGGGAGCCGGCCGGGTCGCCCGCCCCGGCGCCCGGGGGTTCTCGAGGTCCAACGTCCAGGGCCCAGCTGCGCTTCCCGAACCCCTCCCGGGCGTCGAGCCGCCCCAGGAAGGGGACCAACCGCCGGCCGGCGACGTCGGCGACCTGGTCAACGACGAGGGGCCCGCCGACGGCCTCAACCTCGACGCCGCCATCGATCGGATCCGAAAGGCCAATCTCGACGTCCTCGCGATCAGCTACGAGCTGCCGCAAGCCCAGGCCGATATCCTCACCGCCGGGCTCCGCAACAACCCCCTGCTCTACGTGGACACCCAGTTCATCCCCTACGGCTCGTTCAGCTCGCGACGGCCCGGCGGCCCCACGCAATACGACGTGAATATCACCTATCCCATGGATGTGTCGCGCAAACGACAGGCGCGCGTCATGGTCGCCTGCGCCGCCAAGCGTGTCCTCGAGGCGCAGTTCCAGGACGTGGCGCGGCGGCAGATCGGCAATCTCTATCGGTCGTTCGTCGACCTCCAGTCGGCGCGGATCAGCCTCGTGGCCCTCGAACGGGTTGTGGGCCGGGAGGAAGCCCTCCTCGAGAAGATCCGCCGCCGCTCCGGTCCGAACCAATTGACTCCGCTCGAGGACGACCAACTGGTCATCGAGCTCGGCGAGAACCGGGCCGCCCTGGACGACGCACGCGACGCCCTGGCCGACGCCCAGGAAGCCCTTGCTTTGCTCTTGGCGCTTCCCGAAGACGAGGTCTCCAGGCTCCAACCCCGCGGCCGACTCCGGATCGGCCACCCGCCGCTGCCCCCGCTCGAGGACGTGATCCGAGAGGCCAAGGCAATGCGTCCCGACTTGGTCGCCATCCGACTGGGGATCCGTCGGGCCGACTCCGAGGTCCACCTGGCGAAGGCTAACCGAATTGAAGACGTCTATCTGTTCTACGACCCGATCAGCTACCAGGACGACCGCCCGTTCCAGGCGCTGAGCGGCCGGTCGTGGGGGCTGGGCGTGACGGTCCCGCTGCCGCTCTTCAACCGCAACCAGGGCAACATCGCCAAGGCGCGGACGAACCTGACGCAGACCCAGGCCGAGGTCGCCGCCCTCGAACGTCGGGTATCCGCGGAAGTCCGGCAAGCCTACCGCGAGTTCGTCTCCGCGTGCCAGGCGCTCGGCCTTGTGGAGCGCACGGTCCTGGGCCAGTCTCGCGACGCGCATCGACGAGCGACCGCCGGCGTCCTCTCCGGTGACCTGAAAATCGGCGATTACCTCGACCAACTCGACGATGACGCCGACTCGGCCCGGCTCTACCGCGACGCCGTCCTGCGCTACCGGCGCAGCATGCTCGACCTCAACACGGCCGTCGGCGTTCGAATGATGCCCTGAGGCCCGCCCCTCCCCCTCACCTCTCCACAATGAGGGCCGACAGCACTGATTGGGGCGCTTAACCTTCGAGTTGCATCACACCAATACAAGCCCGAATCGCAAGCGAGTGAAACTCTTTCGATCTTTCGAAGGGAGATTCGCTCGCTTGCGCTTCGGGCTTGTAAAAGGCCGTCTCGAGGCTCTGGCCGTTGGGTGTAACCCAGACGTAATTCGTTACGCTGGTCCTCTTGACGGATGGAGATCGCATCATGACAATTGTCAGATCTAAAGGGGAGCCCGTGTCTCGAGGTTCATGACGAGGTGGTCACTGGGATGGGTTTGATAAGGCCTCGATTGCGGCTGCGGTTCCGGCTCTCGACGCTGGTGGGGGTGATCGCCCTGTCGGCGGTGGCAGTGTGGGGCGGGTTGTATGTCTTCAGCCCGACTCGGCGGATTGCTCGGCAGATTCGGGCGGACCAGCCGACGTATTTGAGGCGAGAGGCGGTCGGGGGGCTCGGGTATGTGCCGTCCTGGGAAGCGGATGAGGCGATCGGGATCTTGATCGGGGCGCTCGGGGATCCGAGCCCTCGGGTGCGCGAGAGCGCCATCTCGGGATTGGGGGCCCACGGGACGCGTGCCAAGAGGGCGGTCCCGGCAATCTTGCGGATGGTCGGCGACAAGGACCGTGGGGTCCGCTACTCGGCGCTCGCCGTGCTCGGCCTCGTGGAGCCTCCCGACGGACGCGGTGATGAGGATGCGAAGGTGGTCGCGGCCTTGGGGAGAGCGACGGGCGAGGATGTCGATCCGCAGAATCGCCTGATCGCCGCGGTCTCGCTGCTCAAGCTCGGTGAGCCTCGCCTGGCGGTGCCCGTCATCGCCCTCGCGGCGACGGACCCCATGGATGAACACATTCGGCAGATGGCGCGTCACTATGCCCGCACGAACGGGGCCGACACCGCGCTGATCTCCGGGATCAGCACGCTCGTCGGGGACGAGGATGCGGGACGGCGTCGATACGCGACGGAACTCCTCCTCGAGATTGCCCCTCCCCCGACCGTCACCGCCGCGCTCCGCGCCGCCATGAATGAGAGCGATCCACAAATACGACGCTGGGCCGCCGAGAAGCTGGAGTCGCTCGAGCCGGAGTACGATAAGACCACAACGGCGCCTTAAGGCCTTCACCGTCTTAAAGAAACCGTCGACGGTGACGGCCGAGGGGTGTTGATGTTTTTCGACATTGACCCTCAAAACTCGCTTGCCCTGCGATTCGCGGGTCGCGTAGACTCTCTCATCGGCAGGAACAGTCACGTTTTCATCACGTCTGGGCGACAGTCTGCACGATTGATTGCATCGTTGTCCTTCCCCCATGCGTGGGAGTCTCGCGCGTGCCCATGTCGTTTGTGTTGCACCGAATGCGATCACACCTCGTCGGAGCGGCTGTGGCCCTCCTGATCGGGGTTGTGTTCGCGCCAGGGGTGGCGCAGGCGGGTTGTTCGCACGGGCCGGGCCTGCCGGATGGGCTCGATCGGCTGGAACTCCTCCGGCCCGATAAGGCCGTCGGAACGACGACACCTCCTCCAGACCGACTCGATGTGCCGTCACCCGCCCCGCGCGAGAATCGCCGAGGGGAGTGCACGGGGCCATCTTGCTCGGGACGCTCGGGGCTGCCCACGCCGCCCCCGTCCATCGCCACTCCCAGGATCGTGAGCCAGTGGGCGTTGATCGACGCCCCGGCTCCCGTTTCGGCCCCCTCCGCGTCACCGGGCTCGCGTGACGACCATGAGGGGCGGCCGAATCCTTCGAGCGACCCCATCTTCCATCCACCTCGTCTCACCCCGTTCGCCGGCTGACCGCCTGGGATCGCCGAGGATGCGCTCTGCGCCCGTCGAAGGAGACGGTGCGTTGGGACGCTCGCGGTGTCCTCCCCAGGCCGGCCTGACACCGACGATCGTCGTCCTCGCGTCACCGGCCCTTCGGGCCGGGTTCGCGGGCCCGAAACGCACGCCACGGCCATTGATCCGGGTCGACCTCGCGGAGCGCGAATGCCGGCCGCCTCTCATCCGGCATCGCCCCCTCGCGTCGCGATCGGCGTGCGAGTCCGTGCCCATCGTCCCTTGATTCGTTTCCCCAACGTGTTCCGAGGATCAATCATGAAGGCCAAGGCCCTCCGCCGCGGTTTCACCTTGATCGAGTTGCTCGTCGTCATCGCCATCATCGCCGTGTTAATCGCCTTGCTTTTGCCCGCGGTCCAGGCGGCGCGTGAGGCCGCGCGTCGGATCCAGTGCACCAACAACCTGAAGCAGATCGGGTTGGCGATGCACAACTATCACGACTCCAACAACAGCTTCCCCTGGTGCGGCCTGAGCATCATCTCCCCGACGGCGACCTCCACCATCCAGTGGTCGCCGCACACCCGGTTCCTGCCGTACATCGAGCAGAAAAGCCTGTTCGACTCGGTCAATTTCAGCTTCGTGTGGTCCGACCCACAGAACTCGACCGTGACGACGACGAACGTCAACGCGTTCGTCTGCCCGTCCGACCCCCGCCAGAAGATCCCGGTCTCCAACTGGGCGGGGACGAGCTACCGAGGCAGCCAGGGGAACAGCCTGGTCTATGGCTATAACGACAGCGACCCGAGCAAGGTGAACACGACGATGCCGCCGCCCAACGGCATCTACTTCTCGAACATGCTCGTCCGGATCGGCGACATCACCGACGGGACGACGAACACCGCCGCGTTCAGCGAGCACTGCCTCGGCGACTTCGACAACAACATCGTGACCGAGCTCGGCGACACCTTCTGGCCGCAGACCTACCCCGCGACCTCCGACGAGGCGGTCTCGCAGTGCCAGGCCATCGACAGCAAGAATCTCACCTTCCAGCGGGTGTCGAACGTCGGCGGCCCCTGGACGCAGTTCTACCACTCGGTGTCGTCGTACTCCCACACCGGCCGGGTGAACGCCCGCTCGTGCATGTTCCCCCCCTTGCGGATCATGACCAACGCCAACAGTCTCCATCCCGGCGGGGTCAACATGTGCATGGCGGACGGCTCGGTCCGATTCGCCAAGTCGACCACGGACATCACCGTCTGGCGGGCGCTCGGCTCGCGCAACGGGGGTGAGATCATCAGCGGGGACTCGTACTGAGATGGTCAACGGAATGCCGCAATTGACCCGGACGGTGCGAGGCCGGCTTGCCGGCCGCGCGCGGCTCCTCGTCCCGGTGGTGTTGATCTCCGGCTGTGGCCTCGAGGGACGTGATGTCGCGCCCCCCGTCGACGCCGCCCAAGGGCGGACCGTCCTCCGCGAGGCGCTCGACGCCTGGAAAGAGGGGAAGACCAGCGCCTCGCTCGCTGAGCAGTCGCCCCCGATCCGGGTCGCCGACGAAGACTGGGTCGCGGGCCTCCAGCTCGTCTCTTACGAGGTCGACTCGAAGGATCAACTGGTCGGCGATGTGCTCCGCTGCCCGGCGTCGCTCTCGCTGAAGGAGAAGTCGGGCAAGGCCACCAAGAAACGCGTCTACTTCAACATCACGACGGCGCCGACGGCTTCGGTCATCCGGCAGGACTGACTCCGACTCCTTTTGAGAGGATCTCCGCCCATGCCCGCACGAATCAAGGTCGTCCACACGCTCCCGGCGATCCTCGTGCTCGCCTTCGCGGCGCGGACGAATGCCTGGGAAGGGCCGCCGGACGTCCCGGCGACCCGGTCCGAGCTGAAGGCGTTCCTCGAAGCCTCGAAGCACAACACGCCCAGGCTCCCCCTGCCTCCCATGAGCGAGGCCGACAAGGCGAAGTTGGCCAAGGTCAACTGGTCGGGGGCCGACTGGTCCGTCTACAACAACGGCCGGACGCGGAAGTTCTACCTGCCGATCGAGCTCGCCGACGTCTCAAACCTCCGGGGCGACGACCCGGCCATGACCCTCGGTTATCGCTCCCAGACGACGCTCTTCTGGATCGTGTCGCGTGCGAATAACTGCACGTATTGCATGGGTCACCAGGAGTCGAAGCTCGCCGCCGCGGGGATGAACGACGATCAGATCGCCGAGCTCGACGGTGACTGGTCCGCGGCCACGGAGAAGGATCGCGCCGCCTTCACGCTCGCCCGCAAGCTGACGTATGAACCACATCGGATGACCGACGCCGACATCGAAGCCGTCCGACGGTTCTACACCGACGCCCAGGTGCTGGAGATGGTCAACGCGGTCGCCAACTTCAATGCGATGAACCGGTGGACCGGTGCGCTCCGGATCCCGCAGGAAGAACATCGCGTCTATCTGACCCCGACCTCGACGAAGTATCGCGACGCCCTGAGCCATCAGGCCCCGCTGGACCTGGAAGGCCGACGATCGGGGCAGAAGTGCGCCAAGCCCGCCGGGCGACCGGCGCTCGAGTCTCGGTCGCAGGTCGAGGAGGCCCTGTCCGCCTGCCGCTCTCGGACCCCGAGGCTTCCCCTCGTCGCGGAGGCCAGGACCCGCGAAGTCATGGGCCGCGGATCGGTCGACCCGCGGCTCCAGTGGGTCCGACTACTCGCAACCTTCCCCAAGGTCGGCCCGGGTCGAGTGGCCATGCACCTTGCCTCGGAGACCAAAGGGGGGCTCGCCCCGCTCTTCCGGGCCCAGATCGCCTGGGTCGCCGCCCGCAATGACCGGGCCTGGTACGCCCTCGGCCACGCTCGCGCCCGCCTGGCCGCCCTGGGGCAGGACGACGACGCGATCTTCGCCCTTGACCGGTCCGACGTCGGCGCCCTCCCCGAGAAGACGAGGGCTGTGCTCTCGCTCGCGAAGAAGCTGACGGTCGACCCCGCCCTCGTGGACGACGCGGACTTGGCCGCGCTGCGGAAGCATTTCCCCGACAAGGAAGTCGCCGAGATCGTCTTCCAGGTGACCGAGGCCGCCTATTTCGACCGGCTCACCGAGGCGGCGGGCCTTCGCCTGGAGGAGTGACGAACGCTCGACGTCGGGGACCGAACACAGGGGCACCCGCGCCGGGTGTGAACAATCGCGTGACCATGTCTTGGACCGTTTTCCGCACCAGGAGCCCTCTCTCATGTCCGCCGGAAATGATGCGGTGATCAGCAACCAGGAGTCGATCCTGGGCAACCAGGAGAAGATCCTCGGCAACCAAGGAGTCATCGAGAAGAATCAGGCCAAGCTGGACAAGGTCGTCTCGAACCAGGCCGCGATCCTGGCGAACCAGGAGGCGATCCAGCACAACCAGAAGAAGTTGGACAAGATCGTGGCCAACCAGGCGACGATCCTGGCGAATCAGGAGACGATCCAGCACAATCAAGAGAAGCTGGATAAGGCCGTGGCCAACCAGGCGACGATCCAGAGCAACCAGGAGCAGATCCTGTCCAACCAGGACAGCCTGGCCTCGGACCTCCGCGAGATCATGTCCAACCAGCGCGAGATCCTGGCCAATCAGAAGAAGATCCTGAGCAAGTAAGTGATCCGTGCGCCGGGGGATCGGCGAGCCAATCGCCCGATCCCCCCTCGCGCGGCGCCGGTCCGCGAGTGGCGTACCAAGAGGCGATGCCGGGACGTTAGACTAGACCCGGCGTGATTCCGAATCGGTCCGAAACAAGAAGAAGACGCCCCTGTCCGTCCGGAGACGAGCTGATGGAGACGCCAAGCCGACCTGTCCTGCGCCGACCCTTCGCTTTGTCGATGTCGAGAGCCTTGCTCGCGGCTGCCTGCCTCGCGCCCTTCGCGGCCGGATGTGGCGGGGGGAAGCCCTCGGAGCCATCGCAGGCGTCGGGCGGTCCCGCCAAGGTGAAGATCGGCTACCTCGGCCTGACGTGCGAGGCCGCGATGTTCGTCGCCAAGGAGAAGGGCTTCTTCCAGGAAGAGGGCCTCGACGTCGAGTTCGTGAAGACGGACTGGGACGGCCTCCGCGACGGCCTCGGCCTCGGCCGGTTCGACGCCAATTACACGTTGATCATGTACTTGCTCAAGCCGATCGAGCAGGGCCTGGATGTGAAGATCACCGGGGGCGTCCACTCGGGCTGCCTGCGGGTGCAGACCGGCGAGACCTCGCCGATCAAGTCGGTGGCCGACCTCAAGGGGAAGACGATCGGGATCCCGACGATGGGGAGCCCGCCGTTCCTCTTCGCCAGTCGGGCGCTCGCGGCGGCGGGCCTCGACCCCCGCAAGGACGTCAACTGGGTCGTGGTCGCCCCGGAGTTGATGAAGCTCTCGATCGAGAAGGGACAAGTCGACGCCGTGGCCGACTCCGAGCCCCTCGGCTCGATCCTGACCGCGCAGGGGAAGGTCCGCACGATCGCCGACCAGGCGGTCGACGCCCCCTATCGCGACGAATACTGCTGCGCCACGGTCGTCAGCGGCAAGTTCGCCAAGAGCAATCCGGCGGGGGCCGCGAAGGTCACCCGGGCGTTGCTCAAGGGGGCACTCTGGGTCGAGAAGAATGCGTCGGCCGCGGCGAACCTGGCGGTCGAGAAGAAGTACGTCGCCTCCTCGGCCGAGCTCAATGCGCAGGCGATCGGCAAGCTCAAGTACATGCCGGGGGTCTCGCAATGCCGGGAGAGCATCGGCCTGGCCGCCAAGGAGATGAAGACGGCCGGCCTGCTGAACCCCTCGACCGACCCGGTCGAGCTGGCCAAGCGGGCCTGGATCGACCTGGACGGGGTCTCGGATGACTGGATCAAAGGTCTGAAGGTGGAGCAGATCGCCGGGGGTGGTCGCCCGCCCGTCATGGACGCCGACGGGTTCGCCGCGCTCCTCGCCCGGGAGAAGGACTCCCATTTCCTCTGCTGCGTCGGCTGCGAGCACGGCGAGGGCTCCGAACTCTGCGGACGTTGAGCCTTACAAGCCCGAAGCGCAAGCGAGTGGATCTGTGTTTTGTTTTGTAGGGTGGGTATTGCCCACCAGTATTCCGGGAGGCCTGGTAGGCGATGCCCACCGGTATTCCGGGAGGCCTGGTGGGCTATGCCCAGCGGTATTCCGGAAGGCCTGGTGGGCATCGCCCACCCCATGAAATCAAATGATCAAGATGGATCCCTTGGGTGCGCAAGTTTTGGAAGCCTCGGTCGAGGGGGCTGCCCCGGTGGTCCGGACGATCGGGGCTGGGGGACGTCCGGCCAAGGCTGCGACCTCGAAGGCACGGGCACTCGCGCCTTTGGGGGCGGCGGCCCTGGCCTTGCTCGTCCACGTCGCATTACCGAACGCCCAATTGCCCCCGCCGATCCGGCTGTATTCCGGGCTCCTGGGGGCGTTAGTCGTGGTCTCGCTCATCCTCCCCGTGATGCAATGGGCGGGCGGGGCGGCAGGTTCCTGGGCCAAGCACCGGACGCCGCTCTTCGCGGGAGCGATCCTTTGGCTCTTGCTCTGGGACTTCGCGACCCTGAAAATGGCCTGGATGCCGATGCCCTATTTTCCAGGCCCGGATTGGATCCTCCTTGCGATGTGGGAGGACCGTTCGCCGTTGGCCCTGAGTGCCTATCACTCCCTGCGGCTCCTGTTGAGTGGGTACACCTTGGGCGTGTCGATGGGCCTGGCGTGCGGGATCCTCATCGGGTGGTTCCGCGCGGTGCGATATTGGGGAATGCCGGTGCTCAAGGCGCTCGGGCCGATCCCGGCGACCGCGTACGTCCCCCTGGCGATGGTCATGTTCCCCACGGCCTTCCTCTCCGGGACCGCCCTGATCGCCCTGGCGGTCTGGTTCCCGGTGACGATGCTCACGTCGTCGGGGATCGCGAACGTGCCGGCCTCGTACTTCGACGTCGCCCGGACCCTGGGGGCCGGCCGGAGCTACCTGATCTTCCGCGTGGCCCTCCCCGCGGCGCTCCCGAGCATCTTCCTCGGCCTGTTCATGGGGCTGAGCGCGGCGTTCCTGACCCTGATCGTGGCCGAGACCCTCGGCGTCTCGTCCGGCCTGGGCTGGTATCTCAAGTGGAAGCAGGGCTACCTCGAGTACGCCCACGTCTACGCGGCCCTGGTGATCATGTCCGTCTTCTTCTCGGGGCTGATGACGGCCCTATTCAAGGTCCGCGACCGGCTCCTCGGCTGGCAGAAAGGCGTGATCCGGTGGTGAGCCCCGCGGTATCGACCGAGAGCGGTCCCTCCTCGCTGTCGCTCCGCGACGTCAGCAAGACCTTCCGAGCCGACGATGGGACGACCATGCTCGCGCTCGACCGGCTCTCGCTGAATGTCGCCGAAGGGGAGATGGTCGCCCTGATCGGTCCCAGCGGCTGCGGCAAGTCGACCCTCCTACGCCTGATCGCCGGGCTCGACGCACCGAACTCGGGCGAGCTCCAGGTCGGCTCCGAGCTCATCGAGGGGCCCGGCGCGGAACGCGGGCTGATGTTCCAGGACCCCAGCCTCTTCCCCTGGAAGAGCGTTCGGAGGAACATCGAGTCGGGCCTGGTGGCGCGAGGGGTGCTCCGCCGGCACCGCGGCGAGGTTGAGGAATACTTGCGGCTCGTCGGCCTGGATGCGTTCGCCGATGCTTACCCCCACCAGCTCTCCGGGGGCATGGCCCAGCGGGCGGCCCTGGCGCGGGCGTTGATCAATCACCCGAAGGTCCTGCTCCTGGACGAACCCCTGGGCGCCCTGGACCAGTTCACCCGGATGCGGATGCAGGACGAGGTCATCCGGATCTGGCAGGCGCGACGGACGACCATGATCCTGGTGACCCACGACATCGACGAGGCGCTCTACATGAGCGACCGGATCGTGATCATGACCCCGAGGCCGGGACGGATCGACCGCCAGATCGACGTTTCCCTGGAACGTCCCCGGCACCGCAACGACCCCCGCTTCCTCGGGCTCCGCGCGGAGATCCTGGAGATGCTCCACTTCGCGGGCGAGGGGCACTCCGACAGACCGGGCGTCGCCGTCGGCCTTTCGACGGGTGGGAGCGAGTGACGATGAACCGTCGCAAGGTGCTGTTGGCCGGGTTGGCCCTGGGCCTCGTGGTACTCGTGGGCTTGGCCGGCGTGTGGATCTATTCCGCCCCGGAGGCGGCCGACAGCCTCCCCGGCCCGGGCTCGCCCCGTTACGAGGAAATGGTCTCGTCGTTCTCCCTCGGCGTGACGGCGCTCGACACCGACGCGGTCCCGATCGCGAAGGACGCCCTGACTCGCGCGACGGGGATCGTGCCCCAGGAGCCCGCCGCCTGGGCCGACCTGGGGCTGGTTCAGATCCGGCTCGGCGACTTCGACGAAGCCGCGAAAGCCCTGGCGAAGGCCCACGAGCTCGCCCCCGAGAACGGGCCGATCGAGGCGCTCCTCGCGATCCTCGAACAGCGCCGGGGTCGGTTCGCCGAGGCCGTCGAGCACCTGAAGCGGGCGATCCAGATCAACCCGAGGGACCTCCGGTCTCGGTACTCGCTAGTCCAGGAGCTGGAGCGTCAGGGGGGAGATGACGTGGGGGCCCTCAAGGCGCTCGGGGAGATCCTCGAGATCGCCCCGAAGAATCTGTCGGCCTTGCTCGACAGCGCGCGGCTGACCGCCAAGCTCGGCGACGCCAAGGCACTGGCCGGCGTCGTGCAGCGGCTCAAGGAGCCGTCAACTTCCTGGCCGCCGAGTGTCCAACGCCAGTACGAGGCACTGGCAGACGCCGCGGGCGGGGGGAACCCCCGCGCGGCGACGATTCGCGTGGCCGTGCTCCGCAACGTCCTGGTCACAGTCCCCGAGTTCCGGCGCAGCATCAGCACTCTTTCCCTGCCCACCGGGACGGTCGGCGAGCCGCTCCGACAGTTCCTCCGGTTGATAGTCCCCTCGCCGACCCCCTCCCCGCCCGACGAGGCGCTCACGTATGCCTCGGAGCCGCTCGGCAAGGACTCGTCGAAGAAGTCGAGGGGCGTCTTCCTGCTGCCGACTCCCAAGGAAGGCCCGGCGGTCATGCTCGAGGTCGAGGGGGGCGAGCTGCGAAAGGCGGACGGCTCGGGCGTGATTTCCCCATTCCCCGCCGGGACCCCGGCGACTGCTCCCTCGACCCGGGGGGTCGCCGTCGTCGACTGGAGCTCCGACTACCTGCCCGACCTCGTGTTGGCAGGCGCCGGGGGGGTGCGGATCCTGAAGCAGAAGGAGGGGGTGACGTTCGAGGACCTTACGGGAGCGACCAAGCTCGGGCCCGATGTCCTCGGGGTCGATGCGTTCGGCGTCTGGGTGGCCGACGTCGAGCTGGACGGCGACCTCGACTTCGTCCTCGGACTTCGAGCCGGCCCGACGAAGGTGCTCCGCAACCGGGGCGACGGGACGTTCGAGCCGACCAAGGCGTTCGAGGCCGTGGCCAACCTCCGCGGCTTCGCCTGGGCCGACCTCGACCACGACGGCGACCCCGACGCCGCCCTCCTCGACGACAAGGGTATTTTGACCGTCCTCGACAACGAGCGAGCCGGCCGATTTCGGTCCCGGGCCCTCCCCGAAGCCCTCGGCGTACAGGGAGCCCTCGGGGTCGCGGACCTCGACGGCGACGGGGTGATGGACCTGATCCTCCTCGGGCCAGACGGCATCCGGCGCCTCTCGGACCGTGACGACGGGGCTCGCTGGGAACTGGCTGACGTCGTCCGTACCCCGAAGGAGCCGGGCAAAACCGCTCCTTCGCCCCGCCCCGGCGAGGTCGAGCTGTTCTCGGCGGACCTCGACAACAACGGCGGCGTCGACCTGGTCGTCTCGGGCATCGACGGGACGCGTGCGTGGCTCAACGACAGCAAAGGCGGGTTCATCCCCCTGCCCTCTCCGCCCGAGGTCCGGGCCTCGGGCGTCGCGGACCTGAATGGAGACGGCCGGCTCGACCTCGCCGGCCTTTCGCGGGAGGGCCGCGCGGTCCGGGCCCTTGCCCGAGGCTCGAAGCCCTACGGTTGGCAGGTGATCCGCCCCCGAGCGGCTCGGGTCTTCGGCGACGGCCGGATCAACACGTTCGGAGTCGGCGGCGAGGTGCAGATCCGGGCGGGCCTGCTCGTCCAGACGCAACTCGTCACCGGCCCGGTCGTCCACTTCGGGCTCGGCACGCACACCTTGGCTGACGTCGCCCGAGTGGTCTGGCCCAACGGCACCATGCAGGCCGAATTCTCGATCAAGGCGAATCGCGAGATCCTCGCCGAGCAGCGGCTCAAAGGGTCTTGCCCGTTCGTCTACGCCTTCGACGGGTCGCAGGTCCGCTTCGTCACCGACTTCCTCTGGCGCTCGCCGCTGGGCTTGCGGATCAACGCCCAGGACACCGCCGGCGTCGGCCAGACCGAAGACTGGGTCAAGATCCGAGGCGACCAGCTCGCCCCCCTCGGCCCTCCCGACAACGCTTATGACATCCGCCTGACCGCCGAGCTCTGGGAGACCCACTACTGGGATCACGTCTCGCTGATGGTGGTCGACCACCCCAAAGGGACCGAGGTCTTCGTCGACGAGCGGTTTGCCCGCAAGCCCCCCG
This sequence comes from Singulisphaera rosea, assembly GCF_054877945.1. Classification (NCBI taxonomy): domain Bacteria; kingdom Pseudomonadati; phylum Planctomycetota; class Planctomycetia; order Isosphaerales; family Isosphaeraceae; genus Singulisphaera; species Singulisphaera rosea. The sequence continues at coordinate 14,339 of NZ_JBTYIP020000031.1, forward strand.
CCCTGGCCGTTCACCTCACCAGCCCCCTTCGACCGGTGGCCTCGGCCCGAGACGACAAGGGGGCCGACGTCACCGAGTTCATTCGCGCCCGGGACGGAAAGTTCCTCGATACGTTCGGCCGAGGCTACTATCAGGGGGTGACGCGAGACCACTGGGTCGAGGTTGATGTTGGCGAGGAAGCACCCGAGGGCCGGAAGCTCGTCCTGGTCGCCGAAGGGTGGATCCACCCGACCGACAGCTCCATCAACGTCGCGCTCGGCCAGGGGAGCCACGAGGCCCCGCGTGGGCTCTCGCTCGAGGTCCCGAACGCCGACGGGACCTGGGCCGTCGCCCGCGACGACCTCGGGTTCCCGGCCGGGAAGAACAAAACCATCCTCATCGACCTCGAAGGCGTCTTCCGCCCGGGCGCCCCGAAGAAGCTCCGCCTCCGGACGAACCTCGAGGTCTACTGGGACGCGCTGTCGGTCGCGACGGCCGAGGATCCGTCGGTGCTGAAGACCCGCCGGATCGCGCCGAGCACCGCGCAGCTCGCCCATCGCGGGTATTCGCTGATGACCCAGGCCGATCCAAGCTCGCCGGAGGTCCCACAATACCATATACTGACGGGTAGGTCCCAGCGCTGGAATGACCTGATCGGGCTCTACACCCGGTTCGGCGACGTCTCGGAGCTGCTGGAAAAGGTCGACGATCGCTACGTGATCGCGAACGCCGGGGACGAGGTCACGCTGCGGTTCCCGGCCGAAGCCCCGCCGCCGAACGGTTGGGTCCGCGACTTCGTCCTGATCGGCGACGGCTGGAATAAGGACGGCGACTACAACACGGCGTTCTCGAAGACGGTCTTGCCGCTCCCTTCGCACTCACGGCCGGCCTATGACACGCCGCCGGGCGCCCTGGAAGATGATCCCGTCTATCGCGAGCATCCGGACGACTGGGAACGATACCACACACGTTTCATCACCCCCCAAGTCTATCGCGACGGGCTGCGGCCCCGGTCTGTCGCGACTCCATAGCGGATCGGAGTCGTGTCTCATGTCAGGTAATTCCGGCCGCGTCGCGGCGATTATCATCTTCGTAGGCCTTATCGTCTCGGTCATCGTGTTCAACGGCCGCTCGACCACGGGCGAGGCGGCTCCCGGCCTCGCGTCCTCGCATTCGTCCTCGTCGTCCGGATCGTCGTCGCAGGACGATCCCAAGGCCGGCTCGTCGCGATACGGCTTCCGGCTGACCGAGGTGTCGAAGTCCGTCGGAATCGACTTCGTCCACCAGGCGCCGACCTTCGACGCCAAGCTCGCCCACATCATGCCCCAGATCGCCTCGATGGGGGCAGGGGTCACGGCCGTCGACGTCGACCGCGACGGCTGGCAGGACCTCTACGTCACCAACAGCGGCGAGGGGAGCCTCAACCGGCTCTACCGCAACAAGCAGGACGGCACCTTCGAGGACGTGGCCGGCCCTTTGGGCATCGCGGACGTCAACCGGGCCGGGACCGGCGTGTCGGTCGGCGCCGTCTGGGGCGACTACGACAACGACGGATATGAAGACCTGTTTCTCTACAAGTGGGGCCGTCCCGAGCTCTTCCGCAACGAGGGGGGCAAGACGTTCTCCCGAGTCACCGAGTCCGCCGGGCTGCCCGCGTGGCTCAACGTCGGCTGCGCGACCTGGACGGACTTCGACCGTGACGGCCACCTCGACCTGTTCGTCGGCGGCTACTGGGAGGACAAGCTCGACCTCTGGCACCTCTCGACCACGAAGGTGATGCCCGAGAGCTTCGAGTACGCCCAGAACGGCGGGAGGAAGTATCTCTTCCGCAACAAGGGGGACGGCCACTTCGAGGACGTCGCCCCCGCGACCGGCCTGGAGAGCCGCCGCTGGGCCCTGTGCGCCGCGGCCGCCGACCTGCGCGGGACGGGCTACCCCGACCTGGTCGTCGCCAACGACTACGGCGTCTCCGAGCTCTTCGCCAACGACAAGGGGAAGCACTTCCGCGAGATCGGCAAGGCGACCGGCGTGGGATACGCCCCCAAGAGCGGCATGAACGTGAGCTTCGGCGACATCTTCAACCAGGGCAAGTTCTCGCTCTACGTGACGAACATCTCCGAGGAAGGAGTCCTGATCCAGGGGAACAACCTCTGGGTGCCGAGGGAGGGGACCACGGGCGACCACCTCGAATACGACAACCTCGCCCACGAGCTGGGCGTCGAGCTGGGGGGTTGGAGCTTCGGGGCCCAGTTCGGGGACCTGAACAACGACGGGACGCAGGACCTCGTGCTCACCAACGGGTATATCTCGGCGGATAAGAATTCGAGCTACTGGTATGATTACTCGATCATCGCCGGCGGCCACAACTCGATCATCTCCGACGCCAAGAACTGGCCCGCGATGGGGGGCAAGAGCCTCTCGGGCTACCAGCAGAAAAAAGTCTGGCTGAACGACGGCGCGGGGCACTTCGCCGACGTCGCGCAGGCGGTCGGCTACGACGACCTCCACGACGGCCGGGCGGTCGTCCTGGTCGACCTCTGGAACCGAGGTGTGCTCGACGTCGTCGTCGCCAACCAGAAAGGGCCGCTGCTCGTTTACAAGAACACCGTCTCTCCCGAAAATGGCTGGATCGGCTTCGACCTCCGCGGCAAGGCGTCCGGCAAGAGTGCGATCGGCGCGGAGGTGCGCGTCTTCTGGGGTGGGCGAGAGCAGTTGCAGCAGGTCTCGGGGGGCGCGGGCTACTCGGCCCAGAACCCCCGCCCGTTGCACTTCGGCCTGGGTAAGGACCCGAAGGTGGAGAAGGCCGTCATCCGGTGGCCCTCCGGCAAGGAACAGACGATCCCGGCCCCGGCGACGGGGCGAGTCCATACGGTGGAGGAGTCATGAGCGCGACGAGCACCCTGATCGAGACGCCGCCCCCGCCTCCCTCGCCGGATGCGACCCATCGGTGGCGGAAGATTTTTTCATTCGATAACCGCTACCTCCCCCCCGCGCTCATCACCTGCATCCTCCTGGTGGGCCAGCTCGGCTACGGCTTCCTCGAGAGCTACTCGAGGACCGCCCTGGCGATCGGGTGCAGCATGGGCATGGAGCTGGTCCTCGCCAGGCTGCTCGTCGGCCAGTGGCCCCACCTGGCGAGCGCCTATATCTCGGGGATCAGCGTCGGGATCCTGATCCGCTCGCCGGCGTTCTGGCCCTACGCCCTCTGCAGCCTGATCTCGATCGCGTCGAAGTATGCGATCCGCTGGCACGGGCGGCACATCTGGAACCCCTCGAACCTGGGCGTGAGCACGATGCTCCTCCTCGCCCCGGCCACGGTGGCGACGCTCAGCGTCCAGTGGGGCAACACGCTCTGGCCGATGCTCGTGGTCTGGACCATCGGCTCGTTGATCATCTGGCGGCTCCGCCGGTTCCACATCTGCGCGACCTACGTGCTCTCGTTCCTGGCCCTCTCCTTCGTGCGGAGCGCCGCCACCGGCGACCCCTGGCTCGCTCAGGTCGCGCCGATCACCGGGCCGATGTACCAGCTCTTCGTCTTCTTCATGATCACCGACCCGAAGACGACCGTGCGGACGAAGTGGGGCCAGTGCGTCGTGGCGTTCCTCGTCGCACTGGCCGAGATGATCCTCCGCCTGAACCGGGTCGTCCACGCGCCGTATTACGCCCTCTTCCTCGTCGGCCCGGCGGCGAACATCGTCGAGATCCTCTGGAACCAACGCCACAAGCCCGCGCTCCCCGTACCCCATGCGCCGGCGGCGCCCCCCGCGGGCTGAGTTTTTGTCCCTCAACCCGGTTTTTTCTTCACAACCGGGTTGAGGGCGAAAGACTTTTAGCCACGGATGAAACACGGATAAGATGAAGAAAGAGGACGATCAACAGATGACGCAGATTGACGCAGATAATTCGCAATAAATTTTGTTAGATTTTATTAAAGATTTAATCTGTGTCCATCTGCGTCATCTGTTGATAGATTTTCCGATCCCCTGATTTATCCGTGTTCCATCCGTGGCTAAAGAATCCGAATTTCCTTTGGACAGAGGCATCGAACCATGCTGCAAGGCGTCGAGAGGCTGGACGACCTGATCGGATCTCGCGAGTCGGGGCTGACCGGGGCGACGATCTCGGAGGTCGAGTCGGCCGTCCTCCGGCAGGACATGGATCGGCTCGCCTCGACCGACGGCCACTTCGCCGCGGTCGCCCGCGAGGGCCACACCGTCCGCCTGGCCAGGACCATCGGGCTCCCCCTGCGCTACTTCGTCGCCAAGCGCTACCACGGGCCCTACCTCCTCGTCTCGGACCGGATCGACCGCCTCTACGACTATTGCTGCGAGCTGAAGATCGGCTGGCAGTTCGACCCCCTTTATACCCGGATGATCCCCGCTCACTACCTCGTCGAGGTCGACCAGGTCGGCTGTCCCGACCCGATCCCGCGCTACCACCGCTTCTTCAACCCCGAGATTGCCCAGGGGCCCGACGACCACGCTGTCGCCGGCGCCGCCTACGTCCAGGCCGCCTACGAGTCGGCCCGCGACTGGATCGCCGGCGTGCCGGATGGTGAGACCATCGCCGTCTGCTTCTCCGGCGGTGTCGACAGCGGCTCGACCTTCCTCCTGGCCCGCAAGGCCCTAGCCGACCTCGGCCGCGACCCGAACAAGGTCCGTGCCTACACCCTCGACCTCGGCGGCGGCCAGGACGCCGTGCAGGCCGAGCAGTGGGTGCGTGAGCTCGGCCTCGAAGCCCAGTGGGAGCGCGTCTCGCTCGATGGCGTCATCCCCGACCTCGAAGGGGCCATCGCGACGATCGAGGATTATCACCCGCTCGACGTCGAGTGCGCCGCGACCGCCCTCGCCCTCCTCGGCGCGATCCGCGACCGGGATTCGTCCATCCGCTACCTCCTCGACGGCGACGGCGGCGACGAGAACCTCAAGTCGTACCCGCTCGAGGACTCCGACCTGACGATCTCCAGCGTCCTCCGCAACCCCCTGCTCTACCAGGAGGGCTGGGGCATCGACGCGGTCAAGCACAGCCTGACCTACTCGGGGGGCCTCTCGCGTTCTTATGCCCGCACCTACGCCCCCGCCCAGAAGCTCGGCTTCTCGGCCTTCAGCCCCTTCACCACCCGCCGGGTCATCGCCAAGGCGGCGGCCATGCCCTTCGAGGCCTGGCTCGGTGGCGACGCCTCGCGGCTCGACACCTTGAAGTCCGACGTCGTCCGCGCCGGCGTCGAGGCCGTCACCGGCATCCGCATGCCGATCTTCCCCAAGCGTCGCTTCCAGGATGGCGCCGGTGGCAATTATCGCCGCTGGAAGGTGAGCAAGTCCTGGTGCCGCCAGGTCTTCCTCCGCCAGTGGGAGGATCGCCTCAAGGCCGCATGGTCCCCGTTCGCCGAGCGGGTCTCGGGCAACGCGATGCCCGTCTCCAGCGACTAATATGCAGTTGGCGCGATGAAGAACGTGTTCATAAGTTATGAGCAAAGGTGGAAACGGGGACTGGCTCCGCAGCGCAGCGGAGGTGCCTGTCCCCGTTTCCGCCGCAGCGGACGGCGACGGCCCGGGAAACGGGGACAGGCACCCGGCCTCGACATCAATGCGCGAGGAATCGGGCCCGACCTGGCCGGGAGCCAGTCCCCGTTTCCCTCCGTAGCGCCTGCGAGAATGCCCTAATCCCGCCCACCGTCCCCGTCCCGCGCGAGCCCCGTCCATGACGACCTATCCCGACTCTCCCGCCGCGCGGGACCGCTGGATCCTCGACCGCCGGTCCCCTCGAAACCCACTCGACCCCTGGCGTCCCTACGCCTTCCTCGCCGAGCAGGAACCGGGGCCGTCCGGGGGTTCGCCGGTCGACGTCGCCACGATCTTCCTGACCAACCGCGAATGCCCCTGGCGCTGCCTGATGTGTGACCTCTGGCAGAACACGCTGGAGGAGACCGTCTCCAATGGTGCCATCGCCGCCCAGATCCGCCACGCCCTCGAACGCCTCCCCAACATCGATCCCGCCCAGTCTCAACTGAAGCTCTACAACGCCGGCAGCTTCTTCGACCCCCGCGCCATCCCCCTCTCCGAATACCCCGAGATCACCCGCCTCGCCTCCCCCTTCCTCCGCACCATCGTCGAGTGCCACCCCGCCCTCGTCGGCGAGCGCATCCTCGAGTTTCAGCAGAGTCTCGGCCGTCCTCTCGAAGTCGCCCTGGGCCTCGAGACCGCACACCCCGAGATCCTCGCCCGCCTGAACAAGCGGATGACCCTCGACCAGTTCCGCCGCGCCGCGACGTTCCTGACCGATCATGGGATCTCCCTCCGCGTCTTCATCCTCGTCCGCCCCCCCTGGCTTTCCGAGCTCGAGGGCCTCGAATGGGCCAAGCGCTCCCTCGACTTCGCCTTCGCCTGCGGCGCCTCCACCTGCTCCCTCATCCCCACCCGCCCTGGCAACGGCGCCCTGGACGCCCTTCGCGCGACCGGCGAATTCACCCCCCCCTCCCTCCTCGCCCTCGAAGCTGCCCTCGAATACGGCCTCTCCCTCCGCCTCGGCCGCGTCTTCGCCGACCTTTGGGACATCCAGACCTTCTCTAGATGCCTCTCGTGCGACAATGCCCGCATAAACCGTCTCTCGGAGATGAATCGGACGCAGACTATCCCTGAGCCGATTCTGTGCGACCAGTGCCGTCGAATTAGGTAGCCGGGCGGATATCGCCCATGATTCACCGTCCAATGGAATTTGCTATTTGTTTAAATGAAAAAATTCATGTTTGTAATAATTTGGGAGTGTGTCGGAATTTTTGGCCGACACGGATTGGTGCAATCGTGGCTATCCTCGCGGTAAAATGGTCTCGGTGCTCCTGGGGCAGTAAGCAGGTGAGCAAGTGGCCAGAGAGGATATCGGGGAACGTGGGCAGTGGCTGTTCAGTCTCCTCATCACCGACCTTTGCGGACGTGAAGGCCCATTCTTCAGACCCCGGTTCCTGGGAGATCAGTATCCCACGTTCGACTACATCGTCGAGGTCGTGGACCGGCCATCGTATTTCTTCTTCATACAGGTCAAGAGCACCCGACTGGGCTATACCACGGAGGAGAACCGTCTGCGAGCGCGGGTTACGCAGGATGACATCGACCGCATGGTCGCCTTTCCGGCACCAACCTACCTGGTTGGGATCGATGCGAACGCAGTCGGCGTTGGATTTCTCTTGTCCGTGAACGAGCCGCGGAACAAAGTGGCAAGTTTGAGCACTCGGTTTAAGATCGACTGTGCCGTGCTTGAGCGACTCAGGGATGAGGTCATCGACTTCTGGTCGAGCCGGAACGTGACCGTCACGAACTCGCGATTCCGGGAATAGGAGCGAAGGATGTCGATCACAAACGAGCCCTGGTTCGTGACGGAACGAAGCGAGGCGTTGGCTGGGGTACTGCTCACTTCCCATAAAGACGTTCGCGTCCTTGATGAACGGAAGCATGAGGATCGCCTGGATTTCCTCGTCGAGATCGACTCGAGCGATCCCCTGTCGACTCAACTCTTTGTGGTGCAGGTGAAGGGGGCCATGTCATCCGACCCCAGCGACTGGATGCCGAACGTCCAGACGCTGTTCCGCGGAAGTGATCACCCGATTTCCTTGCCGGTGTGCGTCTTCGTGGTGAACGTCCGAGAAAACAAAGCGTTCTACGCATGGGTCGCCGAGCCGCAACTCGAGGCGAAGGGCGCCACGCTAAGGTCCCACGAGACAGGGACATTCCATCCGCTCGACTCCGCCTCGGTCGGCGACATCATCGATCGGATAAAGACGTGGTATCATGTACTAACACGGCAATTAATGCCTGCGTGAGGTCCACTTTGGCCTTGGGTCGAGGTACATGGGCCGAACCGGGACGCTCGGCTGCGTCCTTCTGGGGACCGTGACATGGGTGGTCTCCAAATCTTTCATGCACTCGCCCGGACCACCCGCTTCCTCGGTCGTGCCTTGATTGGGGCCGTGGCGGGCCTGATCCCCATCACGCTGACACTGTCTATTATTACAGACTATCTACAGATTTTCACTTTCGGGCCTTCCCCCGCGGGAGATCGGGCGTTCTGGACGACGTTTACCCTGGGGATTGTCGCCTTCGCCTTGGTTGCCGCCGTCTCCGGTAAGGCGAGGATCCGAGGGAAGCTCGCTGCGGGAGTTGCAGGGGCGCTGGCGGGGACGTCGTTTGGGGGCATCGCAGGGGCCGGGCTTGGGTCGGCGTCACCGTTTGGTGTCCATGCGAAGTCTGGCGTCCTCCTCGGCATTTTCTTCGGCGGGCCGCTGGGGGCCATTCTCGGCGGTCTCATCGGGATCGGGTCGTACGAGCCTGTGGGAGGAGTTCCGTCGGGCTCGACCGATGGGTGCGATCTCGACGGACGGGGGGCTCGCAGGTGATCGAGAGAGGGGCGACGTTGACGGTGTCCGAACCCCGGCTTTGAGGAAAATGCCGGGGTTCGGAACGGGCGGTTAGCGGGCGGAGGGGGTGTCGGCGGGCTTGGCGGAGGCGGTGGGAGTCGAAGAGTCGGGCTTGTCTTGCTGGAGGAGCAAGATGAGGGACTGTTCGAGCTCGGCGGGCTTGAAGCCGTAGGGGCCGCGGCCGTTCTTGAAGGCGATCTTGCCGGCGCGGTCGATGAGGTAGAAGCGGCCGGGCATGCCGCTGTAGCCGGCGCCGACGCGGTCGTCGATGGTGTCGACGAGCATGGGGAAGCCGAGGTCGAGGCGCTTGCCGCAGGCCTGGGCGATTTCGACGCGCTCGTCGTAGGTCTTGGGTTGGAGGGTGACGACGCCGACGCGGTCGTTGCTCTCCATCCGCCAACCGTCGGAGGGGTGGGCTTCGCGGACGTAGACCATGACGAACGTCGCGCGGTCCTTGTAGCGAGCATGGAGCTTGTCGAAGTTGCCGGAGTGGCTGCGGAACGGGCCGCAGGTGAAGTTGCCGAAGATCAGGACGATCGGCTTGGGGCCGACGAGCTTCGACAGGGTGATCTCCTCCTTGCCGTCGTTGGTCTTGAGCGTGAAGTCGGGCGCGGTTTCATCCAGCTTCGGGCCGGGCTGGAGGGAGCCGACTTCTTGCTCGAAGAGGCCGCGGACGAGGGTCGCCTTCGAGGGCATGCCGCGGTTGGCGTCGGGCCGAGGAGCCCCGCTCGGGCGGGCCGCGGGTCGCGAGGGGGGCGTCAGCGACTCGATGAGGTCGTTCTGCGAGAGGAAGCCCTGGCCGTCGGTATCGAGGGCTTTGAAGAGGGCTTCGAACTCCTCGCGGGTGACCTTGCCGCTGCCGTCGCGGTCGGCGCGGGAGAACCAGGCGAAGCCGGGCGAGGGGGTGAGCGACGAGGGGGAGAAGTCGAAGTCGGGCGCGGTGAGGGCCGAGTCGTGGTCGCGGTCGAGGCGGGCGAATTCGGCGTCGGAGCCGGGGTACTCGCCGCGGCTGATCCGGCCGTCGCCGTCGCGGTCATAGGCCTTGCGGGTCGCGTCCCAGGTGAAGCGGGTCTGGGTGACGGCCGTGCGGAACCAGCCGAAGTTCGGCCCGATCGGGGCGCCCTGGAGGATGTCGGAGAGCATGTCCACCCACTCGGGGTGGTCGGGCCACGACTCCTGGAGCGCCTTGGCGACCTCGGGGTCGAACCCGTCGGCGAGGGCCGGGTTCGGGGACGTCGGGATCGCCGCCCCCGGGGACCCGGCTGTCCCGGGTTTCGGGTCGTCGGCGCCTACGAGCAGCCCCGCCGCGATCCCCGCGAATGCGAGCCGAGCGGCCCGTTTCCATGATTGATAAACATATGTGAACATGCTAGAAAATCTCCCGAAATACGGTGATCACCGGGCTGGTCCCGACCATGTACTTGACTTTCTTCTTGGCGTCTTTGCCGGCCTTGGTCTGGAGCTTGAGCTCGACCGGGATGCTGAGGTTGAGCGCCTCGTCCCTGCCTTCGTCGAGGACCTTGTACTCGAGGAGCTTCGCGCCCCCTTCCCAGTCGAGGTCCTGGACGACGATCTTCGGGTTCTGCTCTTTCAGCAGACCGATCGGATCGCCTTTTTTCCAGGACTCCATCGCCGTCTGCAAGGCCTGCCTGGCCCCGACAGCGTCCACGGGCTTGGCTCCTCCGCTCGAGGAGGAGCAACCCGCGAGGCATCCCAGGGTCATGATCCCGATGAGGATCAGGCGGCTTCGCCCGCTCCGCTCCGGATGCTGATGATCAATACGGGGTCGCGTCTTCATCGGAACCCTTTCGATGCGTGTTCGCTATAGTCCCTCGCGGGGCACTCCTGCCCCGCATTCTGAGGCTGAATCTCGAGGGTTGAACGTCTGTGGATCATCTGAAATAGACGGATGGCGACGTCGAGGGTCAGGGCCGACCCGGCCCTCGACCCTCGATGATTCCCGAAGTTAACTTCAATAATCGCCGATGACTTCGCCGCCCGCCTTGGTGCCGACGGCGCGCCAGGTCTGGACGTTGATCGTGTTCTTGATGAACTTGACCGAGCCGTCGCCGAGTAGCAGGTTCACACCGCCCGGGTGTCGGCTGCTCGCCGGCATGCTCGCCCGGTTGACGATGAAGAATCCGCAGGAGCGCGTGTTGGGTGGGGTGATGTGCTGGAAGACGTGCTGGCCGTTCACCCAGGGGGCGCCCATGAACACCGGGGCCTGGTTGGCGAGGTCGGTGATGTCGACGGCCTGGCACTGCTGCACGGCGTCGTCGATCGTGAGCGGCATGGTGCGGGGGAAGAAGACGTCGGCGATCGGGTCGATCACGCCATTGCTCTGGATGTCCAGGATCCGCTCGCTGAAGAAGCCCGTGTTGCTCAGGCCGTCGGTGATGTCGGCGAACGTGGTGACCTTGCCCGCGGTGAAGCAACCGTTGGGGGGCGGCAGGGCGGCGTTGGCCCCCGTCGCCGAGCCGAAGACGATCCAACTCCCCTGGTCGGCAAAGTAGTTGGTCTGGCCGCCGTTGGAGGGCGCCGTGTCGGGGAGGTCCGACGGGCACATGAAGCCCTTGATGTTCGCCATCAGGATCGTGCTATTCCCCGGGTCGGTATCCTTCAGCGAGAAATTGAGCACGTTGTACATGTTCGTCTGCTCGAGGAACGGCAGGATCTGGCTCAGGGCCGAGAAGTCGCCGATCGATCCCATCGAGGACGGCGGCAGGCACTGGCGCGACTCGTGATAGTTATGCAGGGCGAGGCCGAGCTGCTTCAGGTTATTGACGCACTGGATCCGGCGCCCGGCCTCGCGGGCCGCCTGGACCGCGGGCAGGAGCAGGCCGATCAGGACGGCGATGATTGCGATGACGACGAGCAACTCGATCAGCGTGAAGGCGCGACTTCGGCGCATTGGGAAGATCTCCCTTCCAGAGCCTGGAAAAAATGATGTCGGAATGAACGGAAGTGACTATTGTTAGGAGTCTGCATCTACCGATCGCCGAGCCAGAGGTGCAATCGCGGGCCTCGCTGGGTGGGTCGTGCCCCGATCACCACGCGCAACGAAGTTGCGCAAGGTTTCCGGAAGGCGCGACGAGACCACTCAAAATGCCGAGGCAAGCGACGGCGATGGTCGGATCAGGTCAGTGCGAGACGAGGGCGAACAGGAGGGAACGCGGCGGACGATCGAGCGCGGAGGCTCGACGGAGCGGGCGGGCCGAGGGTGATCTGCCGAGGCCTTCAAGGCACTCGGGGACGGGGACGGGGAGGAAGATCGAGGTGCAGCACCAGGAGTCGGTCCGGACCAGTGTCGGCGACACCGGGGACTCGGGTTGCACCGGTTTCTTCGAGCAGGACGGCCCCGAACACGGCAGGTCGCGCGTCGGGGTGAGCGGCAGGTGAGATTGGATCCGGTCCCACTCGGAGAGGACCTGGAGGTCCCTGAGGATCGAAGGGCTGCCGTCCTGGGAGGCCGGCTCCAGGTAATGACCACAACCCGCCTTCACTTCGGTCGTCGCGGCCAATGCGCACAGAACGATCGCCAGGATGGCTCCCGTTCGCCGCAAGGCCGATCGTCCCGAGGACGCGGGTTTCATTCGGTTTCGCGATATGGGTCGGTGGAAGAGAGACCGTAAGATTTTCAGATCTTACACGAGCATCGGGAGGGACTGCAACCATCGATCGCAAGAAGATTGGAAAGTTCTCTTCGGTTGTTTCTCATGAATCACCATGACGTCCCAATCCATCTGGAGGGGGCCTGACGCGACGAGAGAGGGGGGCGGACTCGTCCGATGGCTTACCGGCGCGGGATCGTATGGCCTGGATCTGATGCCGAGCCGCCGCGAATTGCCTGGCCGGGGTCATCGTCGCGGCCTGGGGCGAGGATCGGTTTGCCGAGGGCTTCGATTCTCGCGATTTCGACTGACTGGTTTGGCAGGGGGAACCCCACGAGACTCCGCTCCCTGACCGCCCCGAGCACCGTCACGAGCCGACGACGGATCGCCGGGATTTCGTCCCGACGGCCCGCCTCGAGTTCTGCCTGGCCAAGCCGAAGGTAGGACCAGGCGAGCTGGATCATGTCGCGCCCGGCGAGCGAATCGGCCGGCAGGGACTCATGGATCTTGATGGCCTCGCGCAGGAGTGGGACGGCGTCGGGCTTGCCTCGGGCCAACGCCACCTGACCCAGCCCTCGCGTGGCGACGGCCAGCCAGTATCGAACGTCGACCGCATTCGGGTCTTCTCGACGGAGTTGGCTGAGCCGATCGTGAGAGGCGACGAAATGCTCGTCGGCTTCAGTGAACCGGCCGAGCTCGTATTCGGCGAGTGCGAGTTGGACCAAACATTGAGCCCGGTCGAGCCTGTGCCGACGGGATGCCGGGAACCGTTGCTCGAGGGCTTCGAAGATGGCGAGGGCCCGACCGATTGCGAGGACGGGGTCGACCGGCCGACCGGCCTTGCCGGCCAGGAGGGGGAGATCCGAATAGGACATCGCGAGCCAACGTGCGGCCTCCGAGTCGTCGGGGGCGTTTCGCCGGACGCGCTCGAGCGTCGCGATGGCCTTCCCGGCATGGGTTGCCGAGGCGGAGGCGCGGCCCCCCCGGAAATCCGTCCAGGCATTCATGTGATAGCTACGGCCGAGCAGGCGGAGATATTCGAGATTCTTGGGGTCTTCGGCGACGAGCGACTCCATCAACCTCTTGCCTTCGAAGTCACGAACGGCCGTCGCGACGTGCATGTAGGCAAGGTCACTCGATCGGTTGACGTCCTCGAACCCGATATAGCTGCGGGCCAGGAGCAGGCGTATCGCGACGTCGTTCGGGTGCTCGAGGACCTGGGCTTTCAGGATATCCTTCGCCCGGAGGAAGGCGAGACAGGCCTCGCTGACGTCGCCGAGCTCGTTGGCGATGAGGCCCGAACGCATGGCCGCCTCGGCCAGCTCTTTCATCAAGGCCGGGTCGTCGCCCTGCTGGCCCCGAAACCTCTGGTAGTAATCCAGGGCCAGCGTCAGGAGCTGGCGGCGCAGGGGCTGCATCCCCGGCTGGTCGAGCAATTGCTCTTCGCTGACGAGGGTGAGGAATGTGTTCACGGTCTCTCGGGCATAGGTCGAGTTCTTCCGAGCTTTCACCGCGTTGTCGCGGGCGACGTCGCGGGCCGCGACGGCCTGCCGCCATTGCCAGGCAACCCCGACGAAACCCGAGACGAGCGAGACGGTCAGGGCCGCCATCAGGCCGGCGACGGCGGGCTTGCGCCTCGTCCACTTCCAGGCACGCTCCAGGCTGCCGACGCTCCTCGCCTGGATGGGCCGGTCGGCCAGGAATCGCTCCAGGTCGCTGGCCAACTCGCTCGCCTGCTGATAACGGTGGGCGGGGTCGTGCTCCATCGTCTTCAGCACGACCGTCTCCAGGTCGCGAGGGATTGCGGGGTTGAGCGAGCGAGGGCGTGGTGGCACCTCCGTGGTGACCTGGTGGATGAGCCGGTTGCGATCCGTCTGATCGAAGGCGGGGCGGAGGGTGAGGAGCTCGTAGAGCGTGAGACCCAGGGCGTAGAGGTCGCTCCGTGCGTCGGCTTGTCCATGGAATCGTTCGGGGGCCATGTACCGGAGGGTCCCCAGCATATCCCCCGAGTTCGTCAGGTCTTCGCCGTCGTCCGTCGACTTGGCAAGGCCGAAGTCGGTCACCCACACGGTCCCCTGCACGTCCAGGAGCAGGTTTGAAGGCTTGATGTCCCTGTGCAGCACGCCCTGGGCGTGGGCGTAGGCCAAGGCCTCGGCGACCTGCAGGCCGACCCGCGCGACGGCCTTGGCGAAGTTCGCACCCGTCCCGGAGAGGATCTCGCTCCCCGGTCGAAGATCCGAGAAGTTCGACCCGGCTGGAGCCTCGGAGGGCGGGTCGGTTTCGCCGTCGGCGGCAAACCTCGCGGTGGCGGCCGAGAAGTGGCCGGTGAGGAAGCCTCGGGTGACCTCGAGGAGGCTCTCGTCGCGCTTCACGGCGTCGTCGGCCTTGTGGCCCACTTCGTTTGCCGACTTGAGTCGTCTCAACTCCTCGACGACGTCGTGCACGCCCGAGCCTGTGATGAATTGCATCACGTAGTAGTGGAGCCCGTCGGCCACGCCCACGCCGAAGACCGGGACGATGTTGGTATGGTGCAGCCGGGCCGCGGACCGGGCCTCGCGGAGGAACCGCTGGAGATGCCGGGGGTTGAGCAGCGCGTGCGAGGGCAGGACCTTCAGCGCGACGTGACGGCCGAGCGATTCCTGCTCGGCCTCGTAGACGATCCCCATCCCGCCGCGACCGGCCTCGCGGAGGATGCGAAAGTCGCCGACCCGCTCGGGGATGTGTCTCTCGAGCTCATGCCCGCCCTCGAGGAACGACCCCGTGACGTCGCCGGTGGCCGGCTTGAGCCGTTCCATCAACATCAATGCGGGGAAGAGTTCGCGGATCTCCTCGGCACACTCCGGATGGAGGTCGGCGTACTCGGTCGGCGACGGGCGTTCGCCCCGTCGGTGGCACTCGAGGAATTCCTCGGCGAGTCGCTCGACCGGCGTGCGATCGCCGCTGGAATTGGACATGAAAGGTCCCTCGATCAGGGCGGATCCTGGGCGACTTGCGGGCACACAGACGGATCGGGAGCGCATCTCATCTCACGACCGGCGAGCACCGACGGCGCTCAATAGTCGCCGTCGTTCACGATGTCACCGCGATTGCGAGTGGAGAGGCACTGGTAGACGCCGAAATGTAGGCCGGGACTCACTGAGTAGAGTGCCGAGCTACCTCCCTGGCTCAGTCCGGGAGGGAGATTGGTGGCCGGATCGATGGGCCATGATTCGACCGAGTCCTTGATGAACCGCACGGACCCGTCGAGCATCGCGAAGTTACTGCCGCTCGGGTGCAGGCTCGACGCCGACGACGACCAGTAGAGGCTGTTGGTGAACGGCAGCGAACCGTCCTTGATCTTCTTCCTCTGGGGGTTCGGCGGGAAGAGGGTACTGAAGAGCGTGTCGCCGATGTCGCCGTCGGCCCACCAACTCCAGTTCCAGGCCGTGTCCGGGGTCAGGAGCGCATGGGCACGTTCGCCCATGGCGATCGTCTGGCTCAGGCCGTCGGTGACTTCGGCCAGGCTCACCGAGCTGGCCCCCCAGAACAGCCCGCTGTTTTGCGCGGTCCTCACCGGGTCGCGGCCGTGGTTGTACCAGGTCCCCGTGTTGCAGACGTAGCTGGTCAGGTAGATCGTATTGCCGGTCGTCTCGCTGAGGTCGGCGATGACCGGCTTGTCGACCGTCGGGTCGGACGGGCACCAAAGCGTCTTCATCGCCGTGCCGAAGATGGTGACGTTCGCATTTGAATAAATATTGCGAGAGAAGTTCGTGGCATTGTAGAGCGGCTGATTGTCGAGCTGGGGGAGCATGGCGACGAAGGGGCCGTGCGAGAAGCAGTAGGCGGCCGGGACGAACTCGCAGTACTGGTTCGCGTAGCCCATCGGGAGGACACCCCTGACGTCGATGTAGTTGTGCAGCGCGATGCCGAGTTGTCTCATGTTGTTGGCGCAATGGGCTCGATTCATCGCCTCTCGCGCCGATTGGACCGCGGGGAGGATCAGGGCGGTGAGCACGCCGATGATCGCGATGACCACGAGGAGCTCGATCAGCGTAAAGGCCCGGTGCCTTGGCTTGGCCAACGTCCTCATGGCCGACCCTCCCCGGCCTTGAACCTGGGCGAGAGGTCGTCGAGATTCGGGCGTCTTGTTGACCGTCGCGCCCTCGAGGTCGTCGCGGCCGGGCTGCCGCGCACGCGGCGGGGAGGCGCCTTGCGGTCCCCCTCGATCGTGCCGATATCGGGATCGCCGCAGCCGGCAAGGCCGAGGGCCAGGACGGCGACCCGCTTCAAGCGATCGATTTTCCCGAAGACATACATGAAAATTGTCCTGTTCTTAAGACGTTATCCCGTCGACGGCGATCCTGGCGGTGCGGGGCGACCGGACACGCCCCGGGGTTCGTCGTCGCACCTCCCGCGTTCCGTCAGAGGTCGAAGTCCTCGGGCAGGGCGACGAGGATCTCTCGTAATCGTCTCAGCGCCCTGATGTAGCGGTTGCTGGCGGCCGACTTCTGCAATCCGAGGACTTCGGCGGTCTCGGCGTTGCTGAGTTCCTCGAAGTGGCGCAGCGCCAGGACCTCACGGTCGATCGGGTCCATGCCGTTGAGGATCACCTGGAGGCGGGTTTGCAACTCGGCACGCAAGGTGGCCCGACTGGCGGAGGTCAACCGGCCGAGGAGTTGATGGGCGAGCGACGCGGAGGTGGCCTGGGGGAGTGCGCCGCGGTGCAGGGAGATTTCTCGGCCGGCGTCGCGCAACTGGGCCCCGAGGTGACGGCGATGCAGCAAGGCAAGCTTCTGAGCGGTGAGGAAACGGAGCCAGAGGAACGGGGGCATGTCGGGTTGAGCGAGGTACTCCGGGGCCCTTTGCGCGACGTCAAGGTAGGCTTCCTGGAGGACATCGGAAGGGTCCACTCGCCCAAGGAGTCGGCGATCGAGCCGGAGCCGAACCATCCGCCGGAGCCGGTCACGCTGCCGCACGAAGAGCGCGGTAAGCTGCTCGACGTTGGCCGGGGTCGCCGGCTCGACGGGGTGTTCGCGAATCTCTCGCGGCTCTTCCATCATCGGAGGTCCCATACGTACGAGACTGCGAGCGGAAGGAGACCGTCCACAGCCCGGTGTCGGATTTCTCGGTGGCCGGCGGCCGAAGGAGGTGGGCCGGGGCCGGAGACCCCGCGTCGGGCCGAGGTCCTCCTCTCGCTGGCAAACGTGCGAACCACGCCAGTCTACACGGATCGAACAAATCGGGGCCGAAGCTTTCTCATGCAAAACGAGTACTTTTCGAAAGTTTATGAAAATGAACGATATTCTTCGTCGTCGAAGAGAGCGGTTCCTCCAACGGCTTCGGGTGAACGGCCGTTCGCTTGACGGGCGGGATCGTCTTTTGCGTTGAGTTGCTCTCGGCCCGGCCACATAATCGAGGGGGGCGTCGAAGGATCCGATCGGTGATGTGTGGGTGTCCGAGGGGAAAGGGATCGTCATGACGATGGAAACGGCCCGACTCCGACTCCAACCCGCGGAGCCCGGGCACCTGCTGGCCTTGATCGAGAACTCGCATGTGTTCGAGGAGCGGAGCGGCCTGATCGCCGCCGAAGGGCTTCGCCAGTTCTTCGGGTCGGACGATGTCTCGCCCGAGTGGGTGGAACGGGTCCGTGGCTCTTCGGCGGCCGACCCGTGGACGTATGGATTTTTCGTGATCCATCGGGAGATTGGCAAGGTGATTGGGGCCGCCGGGTTCAAGGGGCCGCCGAACGAGTCGGGCATGGTCGAGATCGCGTATGGGATCGTGCCCGTCCACCAAGGGCAAGGGTATGCGACCGAAGTGGCCGAGGCGCTGCTCCGGTTCGCGTTCGGCAGCGGCCCCGTCGGGCTCGTCCGCGCGCACACGCGGCCGGAGTTCAACGCCTCCGCCAGGGTCCTCACCAAGTGCGGGTTCGAGGCCGTCGGCCAGGTCGTCGACCCGGATGACGGGCCGGTCTGGCGCTGGGAACGAGCCCGGACGTCGGCGCCGACGCTCCGCGAGGCATGACTCGCCGCGCCCCAGGCGAACGGCCGGGGCCGGCTCCATCGAGGTCGGACGACCGGGCGGGCTGTCCCCCCTCCTCTGTCGGGTCGTCATTCCCTTCGCGGAGAGACTTCCCGGGCCGCCACGCGGCCCCGGCCATCGAGGGACATGGAACCGATGAACACGCGAACGATTGTTTTGCGCTGCCTTGTCTTCGTCGCGACCTGCTCGATCGCGAGGCCGAGCTCGGCCGACGACCCGTGGTGGGACTCGGCGTTCACCCATCGCCTCCCGATCCAGGTCCGGGCTGCCGGGGTCGAGCGGAGCCGCAGGCCGGTCGAGATCGACGTCGATTTCGGTTCGCCCCCCGGCCCCGATGAGCGTTCCCTGCGACTGGTGGAGGTCGACGCGAATGGACGGATCCTCGACGACTCCGTCCCCTTCCAGTTCGAGAAGGCGACGAGTGGGGCCGAGTCGGCCTCTGGGCGGGGGACCCTGGTCCTTATCCTCACGGGGACGACACCCCCCGACGCCTCTCGGCGCTACTACGCCTACGGCCGGGCGGGCACGCCGCCCCTGACCGCGCCGGTGGTGCCGGCGGAGGTCTCGGTGACGGACGGCGTGACGTTGCACGAGACGATGGAATGCTTCAAGGTCGAGACGCGCAACGCCACGTATCTCTACGGGAAGAAAGGTGCGGGATTCGCGAGCATCCTCGACCGCGACGGCCACGACTGGATCGGCTACCGGCCGATCGGCCGGGGCGCGGGCGAGTTCCGGGGGATGCCTAAGTTTGGGCAGCCGGAGAAGCTCTTCCACTGCGGCTACGGATTCGGCCAGTATACCGGCCCGGCAGGCTTCCAGAGCCGGGTGACCCGACGGGGGCCGATCCGGATCCGGATCGAGTCCGAGACTTCGGACGGCAAGTCGTCATGCTTTTGGGATTTCTATCCAACCTACGCCACGGTCACCCTCCGCAAGATCGCGATCCCGTCGTACTGGTTCCTCTACGAAGGGGTCCCCGGCGGTTCCCTCGAGCCCGACCGCGACTTCGTCGTCCGCCCGGGAAATCGCCGGACCACGGCCGCCGAGCCCTGGTCCGACAACGTCCCCTGGGTCTACGTCGGCGCCGGCGAGGTCGACCGCGCGCTCTTCCTGGCCAACCACCAGCCGCACGACAAGGTCGACTCCTACGTCGCCTGGCCCTTCAAGCCCGAGCCCGACGGCTCGTTCCAGCAGATGACCGTCCTCGGCTTCGGCCGGAAGGGCTACAAGGAGCTCATCGAGCACATCCCGGACTTGACCGCCCTCCCCGCCCGGTTCTCGCTCGGCTTCCTGGAAGGCACCTCCTACCCGGCCGCCTCGAAGGCGATCGATTCCTCGTATAAAGACGTGAAGATTACGTCGGGCCGTGTGGAGAGTCGTTGAACGCCCCGACGACTCGGCATGCCTCGGAAGGGATCGGACGATGCCTACATCGGCCCTTCCCGGAGCCTTTGCCGACCCGCGAGAGGACTGACTATGGCCCCCCCCCGACGAGAGACGACGCACGCGATGGTCCTCATTTTCAGGATGTTGAGGCCCGGGGAGTGGGTCTGTCTTCTCCTGGCAGTCGCCCTGGGAGGCTGGGCCGCTTGGGACCAGGCGAACCGCTCGGCCGAGCCGACCCTGGTCGACGGCCTCTGGGTGCCGAGGGTTAAGTACTACAGTCGTGGTCGACTCATCGTCTTGAGTCCTCTGCGCGCGGCAGGTCTGTGGGCCACCTTGTCATGCGTTTTTTCGTGGATGATCGCCCTCGCATGGAACGCCGAGCGGAGCACGCGGGGTGCGGCGCGAGCGGCCCTGAGACTCTTGCCCGGGGGCCTGATCGGTGGGGCGGCGGTGGCAGCGATTTGGGCCGCCCAGGCAGCGGGGCTCGGCCCGGTGTTGGTGACCGCATACACGGTCTTCCTCTTCGCCCAGTTCGGGGCGATTGTCGGGTGGGTCCGCGCGGTCATGAAGGCCCCGCCCGATCCCTCCTCGGAAGTCGGTGACGTGCGTCCCTCCGGGTGATCCTCGCCGCCCCATCGCCGGGGCGACGGAAGCCTCGCTGCCTCGGATCTCGGGGACCTGCCCGTCCGGCCTCAACATCCGGCGGGATGACGCTTCGACATATTCGGGTCGGAATCCGTCGACAACCCTTGACTCCCAAGCGGATCCTCGCTACGTTTCACTTAACTTAATAAGTCAAGTCTCGGGCCCCGACGTCGAAAGGGGGTGGGATCTGTCCGACGTGGTACCGAGCCGTCGCGAGCTGGACGTGCTCAAGGTCCTGTGGGAGCTGCGCTCCGGGAGTGTCCGCGAGGTCCACGAGGCGATGTGTCCGGGGGGCGAGCTGGCCTTCAACACGGTGCAATCGCTCCTGCGGATCATGGAGGAGAAGGGTTTGGTCCGGCATCGGGCCGAGGGTCGGACGTTCGTTTATGAGCCGATCTACAGCCGGGACAGCGTGACGTCTCGGCTCCTGCACCGGTTGTTCGACGGCTCGTTGAGTCAGGTCGTCCTCAGCCTGCTCCAGGCCAAGGACGCGAGCGAAGAAGAGCTGGACGGCCTCGAGCAGCTCATCGCCGAGGCGAAGAAGCGGAAGGCGGCGAAGCCCAAAGGGCGGCGAGGGGAGGGCCATTGAGATGTCGTGGATCACTCTGCTCGGGCGATTTTGGGCGGAGGCCGCCCTGTCCGGCCTGGTTGTCCTGACGTGTGGCGGCCTTGCACTCAAGGCCTGCCGACAGCCGGTCCATCGGGCCCGGATCGTCGGCCTCACGATCCTCGGCGCCCTCCTCGCGCCGGCGGTCGGGACCCTCCCGTTCGCCCCTCGTTGGGCGAGCAACCTCTCGGCCCTGGGGGCGTCGAGGGCGTCGAGGATCACCAACGCAGCCGCGGCGTTGGAAACCATGCCGCTACCGTCGCCAACCATGCCTCGGGAGGCGATGCCGGCCGAAACGAGTCTTGCGGGGGCCGCGGATGCCGGGCCGGTCCTTGCGAAGGCCGGGCGTCTCGTGACGACGCCCCGGACGACAGTCCTGCGGCCGACAGGGGATTTGACAATCTCGGGTGCGACGCTCGGTCTTGTGGCCCTGGTCGCATCGACGGCCACGCTCGCGGGGTGGTGGCTGCTCGGCCAGGTCATGCTCCTGCGGGTCTCGGGCGCGGCCCGCCCTGCCCCGTCGTGCGTACGGGACCGGCTGCTCGCGATCAGCGGGCCGGCGGGTCGTCGGGTACGGCTCCTGGAGTCGGATCGGATCGCGTTGCCGTTCACGTATACATGGGCCAGGCCGACGATCCTTCTGCCCTCGGGCCTTTGCGGCGACGCGGTCGGTCAGGAACTGGAGTACGCCCTCGGCCACGAGTGGTCGCACGTCGAGAGGCGCGACTACCTGGCGTGGACATTGGTCACGTTGGCGGGTCTGTTCTTGTTCTACCAGCCGTTGTACTGGTGGCTCAGGCGGCAGCTCCGGCTCAGCCAGGACTACCTGGCCGACGACCGTGCCGCGTCCCTCGGGTCGCCCGAGGGCTACGCCGCCTCACTCATCCGGATGGCCCGAGGCCGAGTGGCCGGGCCTTCGCTGCCGGCGCTGGGCATCGTCGACCGGCGCTCGAACTTACATCGGAGGGTCGTCATGCTCGTCGAGGACCGCGGACCGCTGGAGAAACGCTGCCGAATGGGCTGGAGCCTGGCCGCCGCCTCGGGGGCGGCCGCCGTGATCCTCGTCGCGTCGGGCCTCCGCCTCGACGCCGCGCCGCCGACTGACACGTCCGGGACGCCAGCCCCGAAGGCCGCCCGGACACCCGAAGCGGCGAAGCCCGAGGGGGAGACGTTGCAATACACCGGGACCGTCAAGAGCAAGGACACCGGCAAGCCCATCGCCGGGGCCACGGTCGTCGTCCGACGTTCGTATCTCAGGGCGGCCGAGAACCGCCTCCTCCAGGAGACCCGGCACACGACCGCCGCGGACGGGACCTATTCCTTCACGATCCCGCCGGAGCAGGCGTCCGAACGGTTCCTCTACATCGAGCTCGACGTCGAGCACCCCGACTTTGCCACGAGGGCTGGCTTCGGCTACAGCTTCTCCATGATCCGGAAGAACCTGGGGCTCGGCGAACGGCCCTTCTTCGAGACCGTCGAGCTCCGCCCGGCCAGCCCGGTCACGGGACGGATCCTGACGCCCGAGGGGGCTCCGGCGGCGGGGGTGAAGCTCCTGTCGTACTCTCGCACGGACAAGCTGACCCAGGGGCACTTCGAGTACGGCTCGTTCGTCAGGGCCAAGACGGCCGACGACGGGACGTTCCGCCTGCCGATCACCACGCCCGGCCTGGGCGTCTTCTGGATCCTACCCGACCGCTACGCGCCCGAGATGCACGCGCTCGCCGACGGCAAACGCGGGGACCTCGGGACGTTCACGCTGACGAAGGGCGAGGTGCTGAGCGGGGTCGCCCTCGACGTCGACGGCAAGCCCATGGCGGGCCTCCTGGTCGAGGCCGAACGCGAGCGAGGGAGCGTGCCCGACTTCGAGGTCCTCAACCAACTCATCGTCTCCGACGCGATCGAACGCACGACGGAGACCGACGCCGAAGGTCGATTCACGTTCGACCCCCTGCCTCCGGCGAAGTATACGGTCGCGCCCACCGAATTCGACCCCCGCGTCGAACGGGGCTCCGGCCGGTCTCGGCGCGTGCTTCCAGGGGTGTTCACCGCGTTGAAGGTGACGCTCAAGGACGGCGAGCCCCCCGCACCGCTGGAGATCCATGCGCTGCCCCACGTGGTCATCGAGGGCCGTTGGATGGACAGCAAGGGATTGCCCAAGTCGGGCTGGCAGAGCTCGATTTTCGGGCAACTCGACGGTCAATCTTGGCTTGGCATGGCGCATCCCGACCCCGAGGGGCGGTTCGTCGTGAAGGTCCCGCACGGGCTCGAGAAGGTCCAGCTCGACGTCATGACGAATGAGCACTCGTCGGCCGTTCATCGGTTCGGCAAGAAGGGGGCATTGACCGCGGGGCGGGAGATCAAACTCGGGACACTTGATCATGACGTCAAGGATATCGAGATTGTTCGCTACAGCGCGCCGATCGTCGTCATCAACGCCACGACCCGAGATGGGGCGCAGATCCAAGGCTTCAAGGCGTCCGCCGAGTACACGGCGGCCGACCTGAAGTCCGTGGCGCAGATCTATCTCAGCGGGGGTAAGAAGGCGACCGAGGCGATCGTCGACGAGCAGAACGACGGGCGATATCGCACGTCCCAGCTCCTGCCCGACCGCGAGGTCGCCGTGACCGTGACGGCCGACGGCTTCGCGCAAGGCGTCCGGAAGCTGACGCTCCCCGAAGGTAAGATCGAGGAGGTGACGTTCGTGCTGGAGCCGAAGGCACCTGATGCCAAGGAGCCGAAGGCCTCGGACGCCAAGGAGTCGGGCCGATGAGGACGGCCGTCGCCGTGACCGTGGTCGGGCTCGCCGCCCTGCTCGGCGAGGCCCGGTCGTTGATGGCGGCCGGAGCCGAGCCGGTCCGGCTGCCGGGCGGGGGCGAACTCGCCGCGGTGGACTTCGACCGCCACGTCGCCCCCCTCCTCGGCCGGCTCGGTTGCAACACGGGGGCCTGCCACGGCTCGTTCCAGGGCCGAGGGGGCCTGACCCTCAGCCTCTTCGGCCACGACTCGGCCCGGGACTACTCCGCCTTGACCCGAGACGCCAAGGGCCGGCGGGTCGACCCGCTCGAGCCGGATCGGAGCCTCGTGCTTCTGAAGGCCACCGCCCGCGTCCCCCACGAGGGGGGGCGGCGGCTCTCGGCCGATTCCTGGGAGTACCGCGTCCTCCTCGCCTGGATCGCCGAAGGGGCCAGGAGAGACGAGGCGGCCCCCGCCGCCGAGTCGATCGAGGTCCGACCCGGCGTCGTTGCTTTCACAAAGGCCGGCGAGTCGGCCTCGCTCGCGGTCGTCGCCCGGTTCGCCGACGGCTCCGAAGCCGACGTCACCCCGTTCTGCGACCTCCGCGTCAAGGACGAGGCCGTGGCCGCAGCCGCCGGTGGCCGGGTCCGAGGCCTCCGGCCCGGCGAGACGTCCCTGGTCGCGTCGTACCGGGGGATCCTCGCGTCGGCACGCGTCTCCGTCCCGACGGGACGTTCCGTCGACCTCCCCGAACTACCCGGCTCGGGCCTGGTCGACCGCGAGGTCGACGCCAGGCTCCGGGGCCTCGGCATTGTCCCTTCGAAACCCTCGGCCGACGCCGAGTTCCTCCGTCGCGTTACGCTCCACACCATCGGTTCTCTCCCCTCGCCCGAGCAGGTCCGAGACTTCCTCGACGACCCCTCGCCCTACAAACGCTCGAAGACCATCGACGCCCTGCTCACCCATCCCTGGCACGCCGCGCTCTGGGCGACCCGCTACCTCGAAATCACCGGTTGCAACGTCGATGCGATGGAGTCGCCAGAAGATCTCCGTCCCCGACGTGCGGCGATGTGGCACGCCTGGTTCCGCAAGCGGTTCGCCGAGAACATGCCCTACGACCAGATCGCCCGAGGCGTGCTCTGCGCGACCAGCCGCGACGCGAAGGACGTCCAGGCCTGGCTGCGCGACGAGGCTGGGCGCTTGCAGGCCGCCGGTACGGGCGGGGCGACCGACTACGCCACCAAGCCGGGCCTCGACCTTTTCTGGCGGCGATTCACCAACAACGAGTATTTCCCGATCGAGGAGATGGCCGAACGAACGGCCGTCGCCCTGATGGGCGTCCGCCTCGAATGCGCCCAGTGCCACAAGCATCCGTTCGACCGCTGGACGCAGGCCGATTATCGTTCGTATGCGAATGTCTTCGCGATGGTCCGCTTCGGCCATTCCCCCGCGGGCCTGGCCGCGACCGCCCGCCTGCTCGACGAGCGGAGGAAGTCCGACCCCTCCGGCGCCCTCCCGGCGATCCCTCGGCTGCAAGAGGTCTACGTCGGCCCCCTCCCGACGCGCCGGCTCGCCGACCCGACGACCAGGGGGGCCCTCCCGCCGAAGGCCCCAGGCGGCCCGGCCTTCGCCGAAACCGGCGACCCCCGCGAGGCCCTCTTCTCCTGGCTGACGCGCCCCGACAACCCCTATTTCGCCCCGAGCTTCGTCAACCGTGTCTGGGCGGCCTACTTCGGGGCCGGGCTCGTCGACCCCGTCGACGGGTTCTCGGTCGCCAACCCGCCGACGAACGCCCGGCTCCTCGACGCCCTCTCGGCCGACTTCGTCGCGAGCGGCTTCGACATCCGCCGACTCGAGCGACAGATCCTCAATTCGAGGGCCTACCAGCGCTCCTCGGAGCCGTCCGGGGACGGCGCCGAGGCCCTCGGGAGATTCGCGAGCGCCTCGCCCCGATTGCTGTCCGCCGAGGTGTTGCTCGACGTCCTCAACGACGCGTTGGGCGTCTCCGGAGACTTCGGCCCCGACGCACCTCCGGGGTCGCGGGCCATCGAAGTGGCCTCGAACAAGGTCGCCTCGGAGGAACTCGCACGCGCCTTCCGGATCCTCGGCCGCCCGCGCAGGGCGTCGATCTGCGACTGCGAACGGTCGAGGCCTTCGGACGTCCCGCGCACCCTCTTCCTGATGACCGACGAGGCCCTGCTCGAGAAAATCCGGAAAGGTCGGACTCGGTCGATCCTCGCCTCGGATCATTGCGATGCGGAGGCCGTCGAGGAGCTCTTCCTCGCCACGCTGTCGCGTCTCCCCGGCCCGGACGAGCTCGACGCGGGCCTCGAACGTCTTCGAGGGGGGCCGGACCGGGCCGCGGCCCTGGTCGATCTCCTCTGGGCGCTCATCAATACACGCGAGTTTGTCTTGAATCATTGACCGTGCCCGGCACGAAGAAGGATGGAGGGTTCCGGCCATGCCTCGAATGCGGACCGATGGCGAGGGCCTCGCTCGTCGCGATTTCCTCCGGGTCGGCGCCTCGGCCCTCTTCGGGCTGAGCCTCCCCGGCGCCTTGCGGGCGGAGGCCCTCGGCGGCTCCTACACCCCGGCCGGCAAGAAGGCCGCGACCGGGGTGATCCAGATCTGGCTCTCCGGCGGCCCCGCGACGATCGACATGTGGGACCCCAAGCCCGACGCCCCCGAGGCGATCCGCGGCGACTTCCGGGCGATCGCCACGTCCGTCCCCTGCGTCTCGATCGCGGAGCCGATGCCGAGCTTGGCGAAGGTCATGGACCGTTGCGCCCTGGTGCGGTCGCTCGGCCACACGATCTCCGCGCACGGGCCGGGGACGACGTACATGGCCACGGGCAACCGGCCGGGCCCGGCGTTCGAATACCCGGCGCTCGGCTCGCTCGCCGCGAGGGTCCTGCCACCGGGTCATGGGGTGCCCCCCTACGTGACCTTCGCCTCGCTCCGAGAGGGCGTCTCTGACGTGGGCCCGGGCTACGCGGGCCCCGCGTTCGGCCCGTTCGAGGTCGAGGGCGACCCCGCCCGAGGGACCCTCCAGGCCCGGGGCATTGCACTCCCCCAGGGCTTCTCACTCCACGACCTCGAAGGACGCGAACGGATCCTCTCCCGCTTCGACAAAGGGTTGCGGGCCCTCGACGCGACCGACGCGATGAAGGGCCTCGACGGCTTTCACCGCCAGGCCCTGGAGATCCTCCGATCCGACCGCGTCCGGACCGCCCTCGACCTTTCGCGAGAATCCGACGCGACCCGCGACGAGTACGGCCGGACCCCGATCGGCCAGGGGGCCCTGGCGGCCCGCCGGTTGATCGAAGCGGGGACCCGCTTCGTCACCCTCGGCATGGGAGGCTGGGACACTCACTCCGACAACTTCGCCACCCTCCGTGGCCGTCTCCTCCCTCCCCTCGACAAGGCCCTCTCGGCCCTGATCGTCGACCTGGACGCCCGAGGCCTCCTCGACGAGACGATCGTCCTCTGCGCGGGCGAGTTCGGCCGCACCCCTCGCGTCAACTCGAACGCGGGTCGAGACCACTGGTCGCGCTCGATGACCGCGTTCCTCGCCGGCGGCGGCATCCGCGGCGGCTCCGTCCTCGGCGCGACCGATGCTCGGGGCACCGCCCCCACGCTCGACCCCTGCTCTCCCGACGACCTCGCCGCCACCCTCTTCCACCAGCTCGGCTTCGGCCCCGGGCACGAAGTCTCATCCGCCAGCGGCCGCCCGATCCCGATTTTCCGCGAAGGGCGAGTGCTCAACTCCCTGATCGCATGAGAGGCGAGGGTCAAGGAGTCTCCTCGATGCTCTGGATGGCCCTCGTGGCGACATCCTTGACCCACGCGTTGCCGTGGTCTTTGAGGTGACGAAGGCTCGAGAGGGCGGGCTTGGCCTTCGGACCGAATCGAGACAACGACTCGATCGCGGCGCCCAGGGTAGGATCCGCCTCGGACTGGAGGATCTGTGTCAGGGCCGCAACGGCCTCCTCGGCCCAGGCCGTCTCGGGCGCGAGGCTTCCGAGGGCCTCCACCGCCGCGTTCTTGCGATCGTAAAATCGTCGAGGAGGGGCCTCCTTGATGAGCGTGATGAGAGCCGGGATGGCCGGCTCGGCGGCCTCACCGAATTCGCGGAGGGCCGAGATCGCCGAGGCTTGTCGGGTGAGTGGACCTGTCCGCAAGACCTCCGTCAAGGCCGCGATGACCTCCGGCGCCTTGGCCGTCTCGGGGGCGATTTTCCCCAATGCCAACGCCGCGGCGAGAGCGGGGTCGCCGCTCCTGTATGAGCCCCGAAAGCGGATTCCAGCCAGGTCGGGCGACTCTTTCACGATCCGAAGCAATTCCGGAATGGCCGACCGGGAGTCGGTCTGCATCGTCGCCAGGATGGCTGCGGCCAAGCATTGGATCTCCAGGTTCTTGCTCGCCAGGCACCCTCGCAAATAGGGGACGACAGCCCCCGTGATCGCCGGTGGCTTGAATGCCTGGTCGATCGCGAAATAGCACTGCGATCGGACCGAGTCCTCAGGGTCATGCTCGACGAGTTGAAACAACAGGGGGAGCCAGGGATCCAGCCCTGCACTGCAGAAGAGCAGGCCGTTGATGGCCGCCGTACGGTTTTGGGCCGACTCATCCTTCAAGCCCTTGGCAAGCGCCTGGGGAGGAGCGATCCTGACTCCAGGGCCCTCGGGGCCCGGTCTCATGGACTCGATTGCGGCGAGGCGGACCTTGGCGTCGCCATCGACGATCATCTCGGCCAGCGCGTCCTTCACGGTCTGCCGGGTCATGGGAGCCGTATCGACGGACGTGAGCAGGGGCGAATCGAGACGACCCAGGCACGTCACCGCCTCGGCCCGGACGCTGGCCTCCGGATCCTTCAACGTTTCGATCAGGGCCTTCAATGCGGCACGGATGCCCTTGTTGCCGGATTGTGCTTTCAGCAGATGAGGGCCGATCCGGCCCAACGATCGGGCCGCCGCGACCCGCTCCGCCGTATCGTGGCTCTTCAGGTGTCGGGCCAGGGCCAGGGCGGTGGCCTGCCCGGCCTCCTTGCCGGTGGATGTCGACATCTCACTGGCGTCGATCGCCCCCAGGGTTTGCACCGCCGCGATCCGGACGACCTGTTCCGGGTCGCCGAGCGCCCCGATGACGGGAGGGACGGAGACCGAGATGTCTCCGTGACGAACACGAGCGAGCTCCTGGATCGCGGCCACGCGTTCATCAGGCGTCTTGGACTGGATCGAACCGAGGATCCGCTTCTGGTCCAGTCGGGCCTCGACGCTCGCCAAGTCGTAGTTCTCCGAGCCGTACCGCCAGGCCCAGAGGATCGCCGCGCAGCAGGCGACCATGACGATCATCGTCCGCACCCCCGACCGGTGTCGACGGACGGGCTTCGGCTCCTCGGCCCGGGGACTCGACGTTTCATCAGGGTCGGAACTCATGGCCTGCTCCCGTTTTCGAGGCTCGAAGCCACGCACGCACGGAGGATCCCGCGGGTCCGGTCCCAGAACCTCTCGCCTGAAACCATTGAGGGTGCTCGAATGATATCGATATCAACCACTCACGGGGAGGCCGTTGCCTGGGAAATCGGATCGGCTGCGTTTAGAGAAGGGGAAGTTTCACCACAAAGGCACAAAGAACACAAAGGATAATATGGAAAGGTACAAAATATAAATATTTGTATGAAAAGATAGTGTGTGTTGTTTGTGTCTCTCGAACGCGGATCGCATCAGTCGTCCCTGCTGTTGAAAAATGAGGCGTCCTGCGATACGACGAGATTGGCAAGGAATCAAGAAAATTATGTGTATCCAATCAATTCGAGGTGGGCCTCCGACGGCCGGAGTCGAACGCCAACGTCCTCTCCGGCCCCGAAGACGGATCGACTCCAAGAGACGTCCCGCAATCGGCCTATTGAATTGTGATGAGGCAAGGATATTTAAAGCTTAAAAAATGGGGAATAATTCTAAGTCGCGATCCGGGGCGACCCGGCCAAACCCTCTGCGTTCGGCCGGTCCCGGTCAAAGAAATCGCACGAAGGCCACGCTCGCACTGACCACGGCTTCCGGACCCCGGCTCATCTTCAATGAATTCGTTTGACCTGCCGTCTGCCTACGACTAAGGTCGTTGCCGGCTCGCGTTTCGGATCGCTGGTCCCGTCTCCGATTCGTTGGCCATGAGGGATGCATTTCTAGGGGGGGGCGTGCCTCGGTCGATTGGGCGGGTGACGCGAAGTCCCTTCCTCCGTTTCAACGACTCGATGCAACGAACCTTGATCCGAGGCAGACGCGGCACGGCGCGTCGATGGTCTCGCTGCGACGAGCTCGATCCGGGAGTGCGGGGATATGGCCCGAGTTTGATCCGAGAGATTCCGCCGCTCGCCATCCTGAACCCGGGATGATTCGACGAGGGTTTGATCGAATGCGAAGTCGGATCCACAGTTTTAACGTATCTTTGAGTGAGGTGGAGAGATGCCGAATCGGTTCCTGGCTCGTTGGCTGTATAGCACGACCTTGATCCTGTCGGTCGGCGCCGAGTCGAAGGGTCAAACGGCGCGTGGACCGGTGGTCGTTTATTCGGCCCTCGACCGCGAGTTCGCCGAGCCGATCCTGAAGGCTTATGCGAGCCGGACGGGGGCGCAGGTACGTCCGAAGTTCGACATCGAGAGCACGAAGACGGTGGGCTTGACGAACTTGCTCGTCGCCGAGGCCGCGCGGCCGCGCTGCGACGTGTTCTGGAATAACGAGATCCTCAATACGTTGCGCTTGAGGCGGAAGGGCCTGCTCGCCCCGTTTGTGCCCAGCCGCGCGGCCGACCTCCCCGAGTCCTTCCGCGCCAAGGACGGGACCTGGTACGGCTTCGCGGCGAGGGCGCGGATCCTCATCGTCAACACGAAGCTGGTGCCCGAGGCCGAACGGCCCAAGGGGATCCAGGACCTGCTCGACCCGAGGTGGAAGGGGAAGATCGGGATCGCCAAGCCCCTCTTCGGGACGACCGCCACGCACGCCACCTGCCTCTTCGCGGCCTGGGGCGAGGAGAAGGCCAAGGCCTATTTCCGAGGTTTGAAGGCGAATGGGGTCCAGATCCTTTCGGGCAACAAGCAGGTGGCCCAGGCGGTGGGCTCCGGCCAGCTCGCGTTCGGGATGACCGACACCGACGACGCGATGGGCGAGATCGACGCGGGCAACCCGGTGGCGATCGTCTACCCCGACCGCGACCCGAAGGGCCTGGGCACGCTGTTCATCCCAAATACCCTCGCGATCATCAAGGGGGCCCCCCACGCGAAGGCGGCCGAGGCCCTGGCCGACCACCTGCTCAGCCCCGAGGTCGAGGCCAAGCTCGCCGTCGGCGCCGGGGCCCAGATCCCCCTGCTGAAGAGCACGAAGGTCGAGGCCCGGGTCGAGACCCCCAAGACGGTCCACGCGATGGATGTCGATTTCGACGCCGTCGTCAACCTCTGGGACCAGGTCGCCGCCTACCTCGCCGCCGAGTTCGCAGGCGGCTGATCCACACCCACTATCGGCCTGAGCCCCACGTCCGGTGCCGCCAAGGTCAAGGCCTACAAGAATGAAACGCGACTCGCGTTGATTAATCGGTGGGCCGGCGCGATTCGCATCGGAATTGAGATTATTGATGTCAATTTCACATCTTGAGTTGCTTTGAATTTATTAGCAAAGCCCCAGGTTTCGAAAATTGTAAAAATAAAATATGTTAATATTTCCGAAATAATCCTGGCGATGGGGGTTACGGTCGGTTGCAGGTCCATTTGGCTCCGTGATAGGGCAATCGAGAGAGTCCAAACGATGGCCACTCAGACGAGCCTTCAACGCTCCTTTCCGACTCTCCTACTGATCTTGGCCCCGTTCCGTTGGGTCGGGAAGAGTCGACGCCGGGTCTGGGGCGTGATCCTGGCCGCCCTGGCGACCCTGGCCGCGCCGCCGCTATGGTGGGCAACGCAACTGGTGGGCTTGCCCGACATTGGCGATCCCTTCGACGTGCGAGCCTTCCAGGCCGAGACGATCCCGGACGATCGCAATGCGTTCGTGCTCTACCGCCGGGCCGTCGCGCTGTACAAACCGTTGAAGTGGTCCGATACCTCGGCGAGCATACCGGTGGACCGCGATACGGTCTGGGGCTCGTCGTCTCCCGAGGTTCGCCAGTGGGGTGATGCGAACCGCGAATCCCTGGCCGCGTATCGCCAGGGGGCCGAGCGTCCCGAGGCACTCGACTTGACTCTCCTGTCTCCCTACGGCGGCTTTGTGGAGTTCGATGCCTACCGGCCGTTCCAGCGGCTGCTTTTGCTGGAAGCGTCGCGGCTGGAACAACAGGGCGACATGGCCGGGGCGTGGGGCTGGTATCGTACGTCACTCCGCTCGATCCGCCACATGGGTCAATACAGCAGGAGCTCTCGGCGACTTGCGGCTCAGGTGTGGCATGGTCAGTTGAATCGACGAGTCACCGACTGGGCCGACGATCCGCGTACGACCCCGGCGCAATTGCGGCGTGCGCTCGACGATGTCATTGGGTGCGAACAAATCGTCCCCTCGGATTCTTACTCGCTCAAAGTGGAATACCTCTGGCTCGACCAGATGCTCGGATCGCCGGACTATCCCACGGACCGAATGCCTCCTTCGTGGCTTCGACCCGTCGCGTCTTACCTGACTCCCGAGCGGGTGCAGTCGATCTCCAGGGCCTGGTGCCGCTGGGAACGCGAGCCCGAGCGGGGCCGGCGGGCGTTCCGCCTTGTGGTCGCCAACCGCCTGGCGTTCTACGACCTGCCTCCCGGTCGCAGGCCGGCTCCCGAGATCGATATTCCGTTCTGCGATCTCTACGCGTTCGGGCCCGAGGTCTCGGCGAAGGCCCGCGCCTTGTCGCCGAGGTCCCTGGGCCGCTGGATCGAGTCGTCACGCGTGAGCCGGGAATTGATCGGCCTCTTCAATTGGAGGCGCTTCCAAACCAAGGAATTGGAGAACCACCGCGATCTGTTGATCCTCCTCGGCACCCAACTCTACCGCCGCGACCACGGGGTTGATCCTCCTCACCTGGACGTCCTCGTGGGGCCCTACCTCAAGAGCCTGCCGCCGGAATCTCTGCCCGATGAGTGAAGGCCTGTCTCGAAACCTGTTATTTTCTTAAATAACGGGTTTCTGATGCAAACGACACCGAGAACCCCTTCCGGGATGGCGTCGTGTATTCCCACAGAAGCCCGTTGTTTAGGTAAACAACGCGTTTCCGGTCAACGTGTGAGCCGGCAATGTCGGCGTGCCCGCCTTGCGCTCCAGATCACTCCCTGCAAGGAACGGGCGCCATGTTCGAGGCGTGGATTCCTCTCGAGACCCGAGGATCGTCCGTGGTACGCTCGCGTAGGTTAGGCCCCGTGAGTGTCGGGAGTTCGTGCGCCTCCAAGCCGACCCAAATGTCTTGGGATGGCTCCCGGGGCGAGTTCCCCCTCGAGTTCGGAAGGTTGTCTCAATGCAGATCGAGTCGCGGCTTCCTGGTTCGGGCGTTGGCGTCCCCTGGTTACGCCTGGCATCGGCGATGGTTCTGGCTCTGGTGCTCGGGGCCGGTTGGCATGGTCGAGCCGCGGGGCGGCAACCTTCAGCGGACCCGGCGTCCGATGCGGGGACGGCTCCGGGGACGGCGGGGAAGGACTTGAAGGTCGGGAGCCTGCGCGTCGGGAAGTTGCTGATCCTGGGGAATAGCGTGACGCTGCACGGCCCGGCGCCGGAGATCGGCTGGACGGGTACTTGGGGGATGGCGGCGAGCGCCAAGGAGAAGGATTTCGCGCATCGGCTGGTTGCCTCGATCGCGAAGGAGGCGGGGGGGACGCCCGAGCTGAAGGTGAAGAACATCGCCGACTTCGAACGTCGGCAGACGGACTATGACGTGGCCAAGGAACTCAAGGACGAGTTGGCGTTCGAGGCGGACGTGGTCATCGTCGCGATCGGTGCGAACGCGCCAATCCCGACGACCGATGAAGCGAAGGCCAGGTATCGCTCGGCCTGCAAGGGATTACTCGCCGAGGTCAAGAAACACGGTCACCCAGTCGTGTTCGTCCGGAGTGAGTTCTGGGACGAGCCGGTCAAGGAGTCGATCATGAAGCCGGTGTGCCTCGACGCGGGGGGCGTCTATGTCGACATCGGCGCCCCGGCGAAGGACGGGGCGAACGCCGCACGCTCCGAGCGCAAGATCGACCACGACGGCGTCGCCGGCCATCCGGGCGATCGGGGGATGCAGGTCATCGCCGACGCCCTCTGGGCGGCGATCCGGAAGCACGGGGCGGGCGGGTGATCGATCAGCCTCCCAGGGCCTGGAGTCGTTCGGCGGCGAGCTTGGCCTGCTGCGAGTCGGGATGGTCCGAGATGAGCTTGCGGTAGGCCTTCACGGACGCCGCCTTCTTGTGGGCGCGCTCGAGCCGCAGGGCCTTGAAGAAGTCCTGGGCGGCCCGCGCCTGCTCCGGAGTCGCCGGCGCGGACGCCGACACCTGGCCCTCGGACGACTCGCCGCAACCCCAGACCATCGGGATGGTGACCGCGATCATCGCTGCGAGGAACCCTGTGGGGAGTTGCATCATCGTGGGTCCGCCTGGAGACGGATCGGACGAGTTGACGTCTCGACCTCGAGACGGGCGCAAGCACGTCCTGAATTCAGAAGGCTTACGATACAGGATGCGTCGCCGTGACGCGAGACGACAGGACTTCGGGACGAGCGACCGGGGCGGGCCGAGCCGGAGCGTCGGATGATGGGCGATTTGAGGGGACGACAGGCCGAGTACAACGCCTCGAGCCGCGATCAATGGGACTTGTTCGCCGGCCACCGCGCGAGGGTCTCCGCACTCCTGGGGGCGGGATCAGGGAGCCGATCGAAACGGACTCGGCTCTGCGTCCTGGGTGCGGGCAACGGCAATGACCTCGACCTGATCGCCCTCGCCGACGCCCATCGCGAGGTCCACCTGGTGGACCTCGACGCCGAGGCGCTTGAGCGTGGCGTCGCCCGCCAAGGGGTCGCGGAGCATCCGGCGATCCGGAGGATCGGCGGGGTCGAGGTGACCGGGATGCTCGACGCGATCGGGGCCTGGACGTCAAGGACCACGATCCCGCCCGCCGAGCTCGAGGCCCTGGCCGACTGGCCGATGCGCCGGGTCGGGCTCACGCTGCCCGGGCCATTCGACCTCGTGGCCTCGACCTGTCTGCTCACGCAACTGATCGGTAACATTACCCTCGCCGTCGGCGACCGGCATCCGGAGTTCGCCTCGCTCGTGAAAGCCCTTCGTGTCGGCCACCTACGGCTCCTGGCCGACCTGACGGCGCCGGGCGGGACGGCCGTGCTCATCACCGACGTCGCCTCGTCGAACACGTTCCCGGCCTTGCGCTCGACCCCGGAATCGGCGTTGCCCGGCCTCCTCCGCCGGCTCGCGAACGAAGGGGGCTGCATCCACGGCGTCAACCCCGCGGCCCTCTCGGCAACGTTCCGGGACGACCCCGTGTTATCGGCGAACGTGTCGGGCCTCGAGTTGGTGCCCCCTTGGTTCTGGAACCTCCACGATCGGCTCTACCTCGTCTGGGCGCTCCGGTGGAGACGGCCACGAGCGGCATTCGGGTGAAGCCGTCACGCCGAGACCGAACCTCATTTGACGCGGATCGAGCACGTTGCGTCGGTTTTGGGTAGTTTTCTCCGGCTCGAGACGTTTCACTGGAGGGTCTCGACGAAGGAACGCCGGGGTCAGGGCCGGCGGATACCAAGAATCATGAGGATGATTGATGATCCATTATAAAAAGCGAGACTGGAGCGCCCACCTTTTCGACCTCCGCGGGACGATGACCCACGAGATCGTCGGGCGCGTCTCGGCCTGTGTGGTCTGGTGCGTGGCCGTGGTGATCTTCCACCACCTCATCCGGCCGGTCGACTTCTCGCCGATCGCGCACACGCTGGTCGGCGTGGCGCTCGGGCTGCTCCTGGTCTTCCGCACGAACGCCTCGTACGACCGCTTCTGGGAAGGGCGACGGCTGTGGGGGAGCCTCATCAACGAGACCCGCAACCTGGCCAGGGCCACCCTTGCCTTCGTGGGACGCGACCGGGCGATCTACGAGCGGATCGTTTACTGGACGGCGACCTATCCTTTCGCGACCATGAACAGCCTTCGGGGGAAGTCGGGCCTGGGGCCGGTCGCGGAGCGGCTCCCCAAAGCCGAGGTCGAGGCCGCTCTGGCCGCGGGCCACGTCCCCCTGGCCGTCTCGGTGCGGATCAGCTCGCTCCTCGTCGAGGCGAGGGACCGCGGGGTCATCTCCGACTACGTGGCCATGACCCTCGACGGCAGCGTCCTGAGGCTCATCGACTACCTGGGCGGCTGCGAGCGGATCATGAAGACCCCCCTGCCCTTCGTCTACGTGGTCCACCTGCGCCGGGCGTTGATCCTCTACTGCGCGACGCTCCCCTTCGCCTTGCTCGATACGTTCGGGTGGTGGTCGATCGTGCCGATCCTCTTCATCGCCTACACGTTCTTCGGGATCGAAGAGATCGGCGTCGAGATCGAGAACCCCTTCGGCTACGACGACAACGACCTCCCGCTGGAGCAGTTCTGCGAGACGATCGCGGCGAACCTCCTGGAACTGGTCGGGGAGCCCTCGCCGCCGATCGATGTCGAGATCGAGGCGCCTCCCGACCTTGGACAGGGCGTTCCGAGCCCCGACCCTTTCGTCGTCAACTGACGGGACCTCCGCGAGTCCTCAACGAGACGTTGGGGAGGCCTGAGAGCGGCTCGGCGTCTCGACGATCCCGACGTCGATGTACTGCCCGCCCCCGGTCTGGTGGCAATGGACCGCGAGCAGGTTCTTGCCGGGCCGTAGCGCCGCGCGGGCTTCGTCGGAGATCGCGACCTCGTCGTAGTCGGAGGTGAACCCCCGGAGCCTGTCGGCGAGCACGCCGTTGAGATAGACCTCGGCGTCCTCGTCGTGGTGGACCGAGAGCCGCAAGGCCCCGGTCGCTGCGCCGGGGAGGGTGAACGTGCGGCGGAGCCAGATGTCGGGGGATCGCCAGTCGGACCGGACGACCGATCCCGGGGTCCCTCGCGTGCCGAAGCCGCCGAGGGCCTGGGACCAGGACGAGTCGTCGAACGACTCATGGGCCCAGCCTTCCTGGGGCTTCGCCTCGGTCCGGTTCCAACGGGCCTCGCCGCTCCTCGCGGTCGGCACCACCTCACGCGCGGGCTGGGCCGGCGTCAGGTCGGCCTCGGACGCGTCGATCCGATAGATGATGCCGCGGTCGAGGCCGACCGCGAAGATCTCCCCTTCGGCGTCCAGGCCGAATGACGCGATCCGGTCGGGGGCCCTGCCGATCTCGACGAGCGAAGTGGCGACCCGGTCGCGTTGCTCGAGCGCCCAGACTCGTCGCATCTCGAAGTCGCCGAAGATGTATTTCCCGACCAATGCCGGGTTCTTCGTCCCTCGATAGACGAACCCGCCCGTCACCGATACGCCGACCCGGTGATGATAGGCGAAGACGGGGGGCACGTAGCGGGCGCCTTCCTTCGCGTAGCGGTCGGAGAAGGGGCGAATCCCCTCGAACACGTTCCAGCCGTGGTTCTCGCCGACCCGGGCAATGGTCACCTCTTCATAGAATCCCTGGCCGACGTCGCCGACCCAGAGGTCTCCGGTCGGGGGATCGAAGCTGAACCGCCACGGTTCGCGGAACCCGGCCGCCCAGATCTCGGGCCGGGCCTCGGGGCGGTTGCGGAACGGGTTGTCGGCCGGAATGGCGTACGGGCGGTCCCCCTCGGCGCGGTCGACATCGATGCGGTTGATTTTGCCGAGGAGCGTGCCGAGGTCCTGGCCGTGCCCCCTGGGGTCATTCTGCGGCCCGGTGTCGCCCATGCCGACGTAGAGGAACCCGTCGGGGCCGAACGCGAGGTGGCCGCCGTTGTGGATCTCGGTGAAGACGGGGATCCTCAACACGAGCTTGGACGGCTCGCCCGAGTCATGCAGGCCGTCGGCCGTGGCCTTGCGCTCGACGACCTGCACCGCGAGCCGCCCCCCCTCGCGGGGGACGTGCATCTTGAGGAAGTAGCGCCTGTTGTGGACGAAGTCGGGGTGGAACGCCAGGCTGGTCAGCCCGGTGAGCTCGCCCGGGATCGTCTCTCTCAGGACGTCGGCGAAGAGCGTCCGGCCTCGCGCGTCCCCGCCGATGAGCCAGATGCGTCCGCGTTGCATCTCGAGCACGACCGAGGTGCCGGGGTGCCCCGGCAGCGGCCCGAACCAGACGGGGCGTTGGAAGGGGGAGCCTTCGAGGGCGATCGGGCGGAAGGCGACCGGTGATGTCGCCCGGGGGATGTCGCGGGGATCGACCGCCTCGCGGAGCGACCCCGAGCCCGAGGGCTCGACCGAGACGAGGTAGGTCAGCAGGTCGGCCATTTCCCCCGGCGCGATCGCCTCGTGGAGTCCCAGTGGCATCAGCGAGACCTTGCTTGGTGACTGCTCCTCAATCTCGGATCCGGCGATGCGGACGGTCTCTGTGGCGGAGGTCACGACGTCGACCTCGGTCTCGCTGACCGGCCGGACGAGTCCTTGGAGCACGCGGCCCGAGGCCAAGGCCACGGTCGTCGAGGCGTAGTCCGGGTGGATCTTCGCCGAAGGCTCGAGGATCGCGTCGAGGATCTCCGAAGGGCTGATCCGCCCGCCGCC
The DNA here is from genome assembly GCF_054877945.1 of Singulisphaera rosea. Taxonomy (NCBI): domain Bacteria; kingdom Pseudomonadati; phylum Planctomycetota; class Planctomycetia; order Isosphaerales; family Isosphaeraceae; genus Singulisphaera; species Singulisphaera rosea. The sequence goes on from NZ_JBTYIP020000031.1 coordinate 52,400, forward strand.
GAGGCTCGACAGGTCGGGCCCGATCGCCGGCCCCTTCCCTCCCAGCGCGTGGCAGGTGGTGCAACGCGCCTTCTGGGCGTCTTCGAAGAACCGACGCCCTCGGCCCGCGTCGCCCCTCGCCGCGAGCACGGCCCGCCGATATTCCTGCAATTTCGCCCCGTCACCCCCCGTCGCGGCGGGCGTGGCCGTTTCCTGGTTCTGCGCCATCGCGCGGGTGGTCGACAGGAGCAAGACGCTGACGACGAGGTGCCGAAGGATGTCGCCGCGCCTTGAAAATGGCCGACACCCGCAGGCTCGGCGATGGCCCGAGGGTGGTGTTCGTTCGGTTCGAGATTGACACTTCATTGGGATCCCACGGGATGCCCGGAAGTCGATCCGGGTGGTCCGCCGGCGAGATCCGTGGCCATCGGACGAGTTGCGATGGTCTCGTCGAAATGAAGGGGAATCCCGGTCGGCGAATTCGAAAAATCAAAAATATGATAGCCTGGTCGCTCGACACCCTGCCCTTGCTTTCGAGGCTTCGTCGAGGCTTCCGACGGACGCCGAGCGTTCCCCAGGATACGCACCGGCCCCCGTGATGGCAAGCGACGCATCGACGATAGCCCCGGCCAGCATGGACCCTTGAGGATCGCGGAGAATGGGGGCGACAAGACGCTGGTGCGGCCGCGGTTGTCTGCTCGGGAGGTGGGATTCGACGATCGCCACGGACGGCCTCGTCGTCCCTTCCCAGTCTGGTCAGGGGCGGCGAAACGGCCCAGGCGGGGTGAACGCCACGACGGATTTCGTCGAGGGCCGGGAGCGGAGACCCGATCGACGATGGGTCGGATGTTGGAGAAGGGCGCGAGGCGTTCGGCCGAAGACGCGTCGGGGCCCGGCTTCGAGGGGAAGCCGGGCCCGACGGGTGAAAGGATCAGATGAGGTTCATGACGCGATCGGCGAGGCCCTTCTCGCCGAGGATGACGTTGAGCTTGCCGTTGGCGACGAGCTTCTCGAGGACCTCGAGCTCGCGGAGCCGCATGAGCGTCGGGTTCTCGGCGAGGAGCTTGGCCGTGTTCGACTGGCTACGAAGCGCGGCGGTCTCTTCGCGTCGCGTGATGAGGTTGGCCTCGGCCGCCTTGCGAGCCTCCGTGACCTTGTTCATCAGGTCCTTCATGTCGCCGGGCAAGATCAGGTCACGGATCCCGAGGGCGACGACTTCGAGCCCGAGGGCCTGGGCCCTGGGCGCGAGCTGGGCGACGGCCTCGCTCGCGAGCGATTCCTTGTCGGCGAGGAGCGCATCGAGCTCGCGGGTCCCGACCACGGCGCGGAGAACGAGCTGGACCTCGCGGTAGAGGGCCTGCTTGGCGTCGTCGATCGTGCAGACCGCCTTGCGAGGGTCGACGACCCGATAGGTTGCCGCCGCGTTCATGCGGAGCGTCACCTTGTCGGCGCTCATGATCTCCTGGCCGGCGACGTCGAGCGTCGTCTCGCGCAGGTCGACCTCGACGACGCGCACGTCCGCGGCCCCCTTCACGAAGGCCCACGGGCCGGGCTCGAGCGTCTCGGTGTACCGACCGTCGAGGAAGAGCACGCCCACGCTGCTCCGACCCACGGAGCCGACCTCGAGTTGCTCTCGCGACGGAACCGACCGGACGATGACCTTCAGGTCCTCGTGCTCGAACCGAGGCCGACGGGCGTCGAAGACCTCGACGCGGACCTCGCTCGGGCCGTTCCAGTACACGTACCGCCCCGGGGACAGGATCCGCGTGAATCGCCGGTCGACCCAGACGAGCGCCCGCTGGTCGTCATTCAGCTCGAGCACGCTGGCGTCAGCCTTGAGCCCGCCCGACTTGGCGATGAGGTCGAGCTTCGGGTGGACCAGGAACGGCTCGCGCCGGGAGACGACCTCGACGTTCACCTTGTCGAGCGGGTCGAAGAACCGGTGCTTCCCCGCGCCGAGCAGGCCCTGGAACTCCCCTTCACGGAAGTAGAGGCCCGTCTCGTAGCTGTGGATCGTGTACTGCTTGAAGAACAACATCGCGACACCTCCCGGCCGCCGAAAGCGGGCCGGCGCCTCTCAATAGTTCGGCATGAACAATGACGAAATAAAAAAGGTTACCGATCGAAAAAATGCCCTCGAGAGATGGCACATCCGCCGGCCACGCGTCGAGGCGCGGAGCCTCGCGTGAGCCCCCCGGCCCGACGGGTCTTGGGCCGCACGGGTCGGAGCCGACGACCCGGGGCCGAGGCCCCGACCGCGATTCTCCGACCGCGACGACCCCGTCGCCGTCGGCGATGGGGGGCGGAATCTGCGTGCTTCAGGGCGACCCTTCGCGCCGCCCCCATCCGATTTGTCGTGCCTCTTTCGAGGACACGATGGCACGGACGAAGGCCGGACGACGGAGGCCATCCCCCTCGGGCAACATGGTTGAGACGTTATCAGCGTCCCGGTGCGAACCGGTGTTCAGCCGGTTGCTGCGCGTTGTGGACGGGAGTCGAACCCGCAACCCTCAGGTTAAAACCTGATGCTCTACCCGATGAGCTACCACGACCTGGCCCCGCCCCGGTTTCGATCCCCTTTACGGGACACACCTCACCAATCGTCCGAGGACGAGGCGGGTGCGCCGCGGGCCCGACGAGACCAATCGCTTGCTTGAAAGAGACGCCGGTGGGAGTCGAACCCACTTGAACCGGGTTGCAGCCGGTCGCCTGGCCGTCTGGCTCCAACGTCAATCGCTGTTTTGCGATGCTCCTCGTGTACGCACCGAGGAAGACCCGAGGAGTGAGGGGGAGGTTCGCATCCGTCGCGACTTTTTCGACGACTTGGATTTTTAGCCACGGATTGAACACGGATGAAACACGGATAATAATATGTATAGTTATCAACATCTGTAGCGGATTATCGTAGATTAAAAAATTATAATATTGAAATTTTAATCATTTTATGTGTGTTCGGTCCGTGGCTAAAATCGGCCTTCTCCGTACGTTGGTTTCAATAGATCTGGGCGGAAGGTAAGGCCCGTTTGAGGGTCAGGCGGCCGGCTTTCGAGACTTGGGATCCGTCGACGAACAAGATCCGGAGCTCGGCGAGCCCCGAGAGGTGGGTGAGTCCGGCGTCGGTCACGTCGGTTTCCGAGAGGTCGAGACATTCGAGGGTCTTCATGCCGGCGAGATGGACGAGGCCGGCGTCGGTGACCCGGGTCCCTTTGAGCCTCAGGACCTTGAGGCCCGGGAGGGCGGCGAGGCTCGAGAGGCCCGCGTCGCCGACGGCTGTGCGGGAGAGGCTCAATTCTTCAAGGCCGTGGAGTCGGGCGAGCGAGGCCATGCCGGGGTCGCCGACCTTCGTTTCGTAGAGGTAGAGGGCCCGCAGTCGGTCGAGGCCGACCAGGTGACGCAAGCCGGGGTCGCCGACGGTCGTCTCGCGGAGTTGGAGTTCTTCCAGATCGACCAATCCCGCGAGGTGGGCCAGCCCCTGGTCGGTGACCGGAGTCCCGTTCAGGTCGAGTTTCCGCAGCCCCTGGATGGCTTCGAAGCTGGCAAGGTCCGCGTCGGTGACCGGCTGTCCGTCGAGGTTGACGACCGACACCTTGTGCCCAAGCTCCACGCCGAGACGATCCGAGATCCAGCGTGGGAGGACGGTCTTGGGAGCAAGAGAGGGCTTTCCTATGGGATCGTCCTCGCCGTCGAGCTGGACCACCCCGCCCGCCTGCTTGGTCGTCGCGATCGCCCGGCCTCGGCGCTTGGGCTGGTCGGTGACCCGCCAGACCGCCAGGGTCGCGACCGCCGCGAGGACCAGGAACCAACGGAATGAGACCCTCAACGTCGGTCGCCAGCGGGATGCAGTCACTCGCGTCATGGGACGGCTTCCACGGTTTGGGGCGAACGTCCTCGTGCTTCTCCTCTTGTGAATAAGGGAATCTTCGCTCGTTTGACAAGTCGAGTGTGTCGATTTCCCGTACGGGAATGCGTTTTCGGTGCGACGTCGACCGCGGCTTTCAACGGTTCGAGACCTCGGCGACGAGGGCATCGACGATGGCGTCCAACCGCTTCGGGGCGACGGAGCCGAGGAACTTGGCGCGGATGATGCCTCGGGGGTCGAGGACGTAGATCGTCGGGCGGACGAAGGTGTTGTAACGTTCGGCGATCGGTCCGGGGTGGTTGACGTCGCCGCCGTCGCACCAGGACCGCCAGGTGATGCCGTCGGCCTTGAGGCGGTCTCGGAGCTTGGCCTTGTCGTCGTCGCTGTTCACGCCCAGGAGGGCGAACGGCTTGCCCTCCATCCGTTTCGCGAGCGGATTCATCCCTTGGCAGGACCCGCACCAGGTCGCCCAGAAGTCGATGACGACGACCTTGCCTCGGTAGTCGCTCAGGGAGAAGGGTCGATCGTCGACATCCCGGCCCGAGATCTCGGGGGCGGGCTTGCCGACCTGGAGGTTGCGGATCTCGTCGAGCTCGCGGCGAGCCGACTTGCCGGCCGTGGATCCGCCGTCCGCTGCGACGTCGTCGAATTCGGCGATCGTACGCTCGAACGCCGCCTCGGCCTTTTTCATCAAGGCGTCGGGGTCCCTCTCGCGGAATCGTTTGAAGGCGTCCATGTCGGCGCCATTGGCCAGGTAGAGGGCCTCCCACGACTTCGCCGCGTCGGGGTCGTCCGCGAGGAGCCGGACCTGCTCCGACTGGTGCTTGAGGTAGCGTCCCAGGGCCAGGGAGACCTCACCTTTTCGCCCTCGAGGCCGGGTTGAGTCGAGTACGGCGCGGAACAGGGTCTCCGCCGAGGGCGACGTCGAGTGGCCGAGGGCCATGGCCGCCTGGAACGCTCTGGGGCTGTCGGCGTGACGTTTGGCGAGCTGTTCGACGGCTCGCGTGAATTCGGGCCCGTCGAACCCATGTTCGACGACCCAGGCCAGGGCATCGACGGCGGCCCGGTCGTCGGGGGCGGACTCGGCGATTTCGAGGAACCTGCGGGCGTATGAATGAGGCGGATCAATTTGTGGAGGAAGGGTGATCTCATCCGCTGAGGCCCGGTCCGGCTTCGGCTTGTTCTTCGCCGGCACTCTCAACTCACTGAGGTGTTTCCACGCCTGCTCGTATTCCTCGACCAGCGCCCGATACCGGGCCCGTGACGGTGAAGACGTTGCCTTGGCCGACGGTTCGTCGAGGATTCTCCGGGGTGACGTCGCGGCCGAGGTGATTGTCCCAGGGCGCCAGTCATAGAGCATCAGGTGGTTCAAGGGCGACAACGCGATGGTCCGGAGGATCTTGCCTTCGAGGTCGGTGATGAGGATCTTTCCCTGCTTCGTCTGGTTACTCATCAATCCCAGGGCTAGCCGAATCCCATCGGGCGACCAACCGATGTTGACGATCGCGCCAGACTCGAACGGGGGTGAGAGCTCTCGTCGGGACTTGCCTTCGATATCCACCAGATAGAGTCGAGGCTTCGCTTGCGGGTTCCGCGGCGAGAACTCGACGTAGGCCAGGGTCCGCCCGTCGGGAGAGAATCGGCAGAGCGAGAGGAGATCTCCCTTGGCGGAACCCTCGGTGATGTGTCGAACGCCGGTCCCGTCGGGATGGACGATCGTGATCCGGCCGCGATGGCCGGTCGAGGCACGGTCGGTCCGGGTCGCGAGCCAGGAGCCGTCTCGAGAGCAGTCGAGGACCATTTCGGTGTCGGGGATCGGCAGCTTCGTCTTTGCGGAGCCATCGAAGGCGATGCGCCAACTCTCGTAAATCCCCTCGGTCCACTGCCCGCCGACCGGCGTGGTGATGACGACCTGTCGTCCGTCGGGCCACCAGGAGACGACTCCCTTTTGCTCGAAGACCCGTCGCGGGGGTGTTTGGCCCTTCAGGTCATCGACCCAGATGCCTTCCTCGTCCTTCTCGAGCCCTTGGCCGACGCGTGAATAGGCCAGGAACCGGCCGTCGGGCGAGAGGGGCCCTTGCGAGAGCCCCTTCGTGATCGGCCGCCACTTCGCGGTCGCCGGATCGATGGCGATCATCCCCGCCGAGGCGTCGGGGGGAGCTGTGCGCGAGATGTCGGCGCCGAACGCGAGGATCTCACCCCGTTCGGAGGTCGCCGGAGCGGCCGCGTTTGGCGTTTTCGAGGCGGGCGGCTCTTTCGCGATCTCGCCTGCCCTGCCCTCCTGCGCCGGGGCCCCGACGGTCCGATGGGCGAGCATGCCAAGCCCTGAGGTGAGCGTGCCGACCGCGAGGACGGCGGCCATGGTCGCGTTCAGCCTGGTGCGGAACATCATCCTGAGCACTCCTTCGGTGAGCGCGGCGGTCGTCGGGGTGACCCCCGCGGCCACCACTCCGCCCGCCGCGACCCGGGTGGCGACCCGGGTCGTGGAATCGGCCAACGCCTTCGGCACGGCCGCCGAGGTTGTCGCGGCCCAGAGCAAGGCTCCCGCCCGCGCCGACGAGGGGGCGAACCCTCGACGAATCAGGCGATCGCGGAGCCGGGCCCTGCCCCGCGAGAGACGGCTCTCGACCGTCCCCAGCGCGCAGCCGAGTTGCCGGGCGGCAGCCTCATGCGGCATCCCTTCGAGGTCGCAGAGCACGACCGCCGCGCGGTATTTCTCCGGCAGCCGCGCGATCGCCTCGTCGATCGCCTCGAGCCGCTCCGCCCGATCCGGGTCAGGCTCCGGGGCGGTCGCGGCGACGGCCTCGACACCCACGGTTTCGCGTGCCGATCGCCGGGCCGAGGTCGCCCTGGCCCTCGCGGCGACCTTCCGGCTCACGCCGTAGAGCCAACGCCCGAGCGAATCGTCCCGGACCTCGGAGGCCTTGCGGACGAGGATCAGGAACGTCGCCTGGAAGGCGTCGGCCGCGTCGTTGGGGTCGTCCAGGGCGCGCCGACAGACGCCCCAGACCATCGGCCCGTGCCGACCCATCAGGGCCGAGAACGCCGCCTCCGACGCCGCGTCACGCCCCTTCCGGAACCGTTCGAGCAACTGGCCGTCGCTGAGTCCCGCGGCCGTCCCCGCCCCAAAGAGCGCACCGACGTCGCGGTACACCGCGGATGGTTCTCCTCCCGACATGGCCTTCAGGTCCCTCGCCCCGGTTCGTCCTCACCCTAACTTGCACGAAGCCGAGGAAACCTTCCCGCTTTTTTCTCGAGGATGTCTTTCGAAACCCGGTGTTTTCTTCAACACCGGGTTTCTGCCGCCGAAAACGCCGACCCCTCTCCCCGAACCGCCACCACACTCCTTCGAAATTCGATTTCGGAGACATGTCGCTGATCACTACCGAGGCCTTGCCGGAAGAGGGCTTCACCACAAATGCACATAAGTACAAAAAGAAATATCGAAGCGGGTCCGAAGCGGATTGGTTCTCTCCGGCTCCTCGCCTTTGTGCCTTTGTGGTGAAATCCTCACGCAGTGAGAGCCCGGTGGAGATCAGCGAGGATTGTCCGAGACGTTCCAGAGGCGTATGCCTCCCGAGTGGTCGCCGACGGCGAGTTTCGAGCCTCGGGGATCGAAGGCGACGGCGTTGACGGGGGCTCCTGAGCCGGCGCCGAGGTTGAGGTGCTCATCCCCGGTCTCGGCGTCCCAGAGTCGCACGACGCCGCCGACGCCGGCCGCGGCGATGGTCTGGCCGTCGGGGGCGAAGGCGAGCCCGCGGAGTTCGCAATCATCTCCCAGGATCGTGCGGACTCGTCGCCGGGAGGCGACGTTCCAGATCGTGATCGACCCCTGTTTGTCTCCCGAGGCCAGGAGGCTCCCGTCGGGAGAGAAGGCGGCCGTGGCGACCTCTGTGCCGTGCGGCAGCCTGCCGATCTCGCGGTTCGTGGCGGTCTCCCAGAGACGCACGGTGGCATCCTCCGAGGTCGACGCGAGCGTCCGGCCGTCGGGCGAATAGAGCACCGACCGGATCTTGTCGGAATGCCCCAGGAGTTCCCCCTTCGATGTCCCTCGGGTCACGTCCCAGAGCCGCACTATCCGGTCGACTCCGCCGGAGGCGATGGTCTGGCCGTCGGGGCTGAAGGCCAGGCTGCGGACGCCTCGTGCGTGGGTCCAGGGGGCCATCGTGGGACGTCGCGTCTCGACGTCCCACAGCGTGATGTTGTCCGACCGGGCGAGGCTCCCCGAGGCCAGGGTCCGCCCGTCCGGGCTATATGCCAAGGCGCTCACCGTCGAGGTGTGCCCTTTCCAGGCCTTCAGCTTACGCCCCGTCTCCGCGTCCCAGAGCTTGATGGTTTCGATCGTGTTCATGTCGTCGCTGCCCGTCGCGAGGATTCGGCCGTCGGGCGAGAAGGCCACACTCCAGACCTCGCGACTGTCGCCCGCCAACGAGATCGACGCTCCCCGTTTGGGCACGAAATTCCAACGACGTAAGAACCCGCCGCTGGAGACGAGCAGTGAACGGCCATCCTCGAGAAAGTCCAGGGCCGAGTGGGAGGCCAGGATCTTCCGGACCGGAGGGTTCAATCGCCACCTGATGTCCTCGAGGTTCCACAAGATGACCTGATTCTTGACCCCCAGCGCCGCGGCCGCTCCGTTGGGCGAGAATCGAATTCGCGTCTCTCCGGGTTCGAGCTCCCAGGGCTTTCCTGGCACTCGGGGGTCGAGGCACTCCGTCCTTGCCCTGTCGAACTCGTGCAGGGCGAGGATGCCGAAACGATCCATGGCCGCGATCTTCGACCCGTCGGGCGAGCTCGCCATGGCCGTGGTCGGCCGCCCGGGGCGATGCGTCCCCTCGCGGCGCCTCGCGACGTCCCAGTACCGGATGGTCTCGGAGGGGTCGACCCCGGCCATTCGCGTCCCGTCCGGGGCGATGCAGAGCGGACCTTTCAGGGGCGTCGAGAGCCGCAACGCCCGGATGACGGTCCCGCTCGCCGTGTCGAGGACCGAGAGCGTCTCGCCGCGGCAGACGATCGCGGTCTCCGTGTTGGGTGCGAAGCCGGCCGCGTCCAGGCCGTCGAGGGACCAGAGGCGACGGATCTGGCGGCCGCGGATGTCGAGTTCCCAGACTTGAATCGTCATCGCCTCCTCTCGCGTCCACGTCACCGCACCCAGTCGCCGGCCCTCCGCGAAGAAGGAGGTGTCGGGCTCGCAAGACAAGGGGTGCAACGTCTCGGAGGGGGGGAACGGGAATCGGACGAGCCGCCGGCCCGTGGACGTTTCCCACGTCGAGACGACGAGATGGGGAGCCTTGCCCGACCGGTCGAGGTGGATGGCCGACAGGCGGTCGCCTCGGTTCGAGAACACGAGTCGTTGGACGGCGGGCGCGTCCTCGGCGAGCAAGCTGAGGACGCGGTTTTCGGTCAGGCACCAGAGCCGGATCCGTCCTCCTCGATCGGCGGTGGCGACCCGGCCGTTGGGTCCGAGCGCGACGGAAGCGAGGTCCCAGGGGATGGTGACGACGCCATCGGGGCCGATCCTCGGCCTCACGTCGCTCGCCGGGTCGATGTTCAGGTCGTACTCGAAGAGCTGAACGACCTCGCGGGTTGCTTCCCGGTACAGCACCTTCCAGGCGAAGCGCCGAGGTTCGTCGCCCCGTCCCAGGGTGGCCGCGTTGTTGAGAATATCTTGGGCTCGTTCGGGCTGGCCCGCCGCCAGGGCCTGGCCCGAGAGCCGAAGGTTCGCGGCGAAGAGGTGCCTGTCAGAGAGCCGACGTTGCTCCTGGACGGCCTGCGACTCGTGGTTCGCGCGAGCGACCTCTCGCTCGAGGACGCCGTTGTAGTGGCGGATCCACGAGCCCCACCAGAGCACCAGGCTGAGCAAGGACGAGGCTGTGAGCATCCCGAAGATTCCGACCACGGTGGCGACGGGGTGCCGTCGGCACCAGCTCCGGGCCCTGGTCCAGGGGCGGGGTGCGCGAGCGTGGATCGGCTCGCCGACCAGGTATCGGTTGAGTTCGTCGGCGACGTCCTTCGCGGAGGGATACCGTCGCCCCGGTGCCTTCTCCAGGCACTTCAAAGCGATCGTCTCCAGGTCTCGGGGCAGCCAATTGCGGAGGATTCGGGGACGAACCGGGTCGGCTTCGACGACCAGTCGCAGCGTCTCGGTCGAGGTCCGGCCCTGGTAGGGGAGCCGGTCGGTCAGGAGTTCGTAGAGGACGACTCCGATGGCATAAACGTCGGTCCGGACGTCAACACCATCCGAAGACCCCGAGGCCTGTTCGGGGGCCATGTAGGGAGGAGAGCCGAGCCAACCGCCGGGGCGGGTCTCGGCGTCCATCACGTCGTCATTCGGGTCGACGCCCAGGAGTTTGGCCAGGCCGAAATCCGTCAGCCGAGGCAAGAGCTTATCGCCGTCGTCGACCAGGATGACGTTGCTCGGCTTGATGTCGCGATGCAGGACCCCACGGTCGTGGGCGTGGTGCACGGCCTCGGCCAGTTCGGCGACGAGCTGGGCCGCGAGCCGAGACGGCACCGGCTGCTCCCGAGCCTGTCGCCAGGCGGCGAGGGTGGGGCCGGGGCAATAGGTCGAGACCATGTAGACGACCCGCTCCGTCTCCTCCACCTCGAGCAGCGGGACGATATTCGGGTGGTCCAGCGATGCGGCGGCCCTCGCCTCGCGGACGAATCGACGTCTCATCTCCGGCGTGAAGATCACCTCGGGTCTGGGGGCCTTCAACGCCACGAAACGACCGGCGACCGGGTCTCTCGCGAGATAGACGACCCCGAACCCCCCGCGCCCCAACTCTCCACGGATCTCGAACCGACCGACCTGGTCCGGAACCGAGTATCGCTCGGAAGTGGCACGCCAATCGAGGTCGGACTGCAGGGCCTGGAGAGCCTCGGAGTCGTCGATCAACCCCGAGAGGTCGTCGCGTCGCGATGCGTTCACAACCGCGCCGGAGTGGCTTAAGGGCGAGCGAGCGGAGTCGAGAGACGGCGGGCGAGTCTCGCCCGTCGACTCATCCCCGCCCATGATCGGTCTCCAGGGCCGTCTTGAGCTTCAACAACGCCCGCGACCACCGTTTCCGCGCCGCGTCGTTGGAGATATCGAGCCTGGAACCGATCTCGTCGAAGTCCAGTCGGTCCCAATAGCGCCAGATGAGGACGTCTCGGTAGCTCTCGGGGAGGCTTTTGACTGCGACGAGGACCGCCTGCCGCTCCTCGGCCTTGACGGCGTGGCCGCTGGGCGAGGTCGAGGTGGTGGCTGCCTGGAAGGCCTGGTCGGCGATAGGGGACCTGGCGTCGAGCGAGAACTCGCGGTCGATCCGTCGTTTGCTCCGGCGCCGGAAGTGGCAAGCCGCGTCGGAGATCCGCCGTTGCAGGATCGTGCGGAGCCACGAACGAAAGGTCGCCATGTTGGAGCCGCGAAACCCTTGGATATTATGGTAGGCCGCCAGGAATGTATCCTGGACGACGTCCGAGACGCCGACCTTGGCCCGCAAATCGTTCCCCAGGGCGGCCCCCGCCACGCGATGAAGCTCGTTTCGACAGGACTCGAAGGCGACCCCAAACGTTTCGGCGTCCATCTCGGCGGGAAACGTTGGTCGCTTAATGACATCCGAGCTATCGGGAGAGATGGTGGGCGAGTCGCTTCCCATGAGAAAGCCCTTTCCAGGTCGGCAGGCCAACCTCAAGCATGCGAACGCCGAGGACGCGAGAGTCGCATCGACAACGAGCCTGCCCGGGTCGTCTTAGGAGGCTTAGGGGGTTACGGCGAAACGATATTCGTCCGCCGAGTGTATCTTATGAGAAAACTTGGCGATCGAAAAAGGAAAAATGTGTCCGGAATCCGTTCGTTTGGCCGCCCATGGCTCTCGGGATATCCTGAATTGGCAGGCCCTTGAAGAGACTCGAGCAAGCAAAGACGGGTCTTCGGCTTTCGCGGGAGAAACGTGCTTAATATCGCGTGTCGAGTGGCAATGTTATGAAGCTTTCTATTGAGATCGACGATAGGATTGTTGAGGATTTCTTGCGAGAGCTTTATGCCTATGTCGCCTTGTATCAGGTCGAATCCTCATCATTTTTATGGGCGCAACCCTCCTAGGAAGGGGCGCGTATGCTGGTGGAGATGTGGTGGAGGGAACGTTCGATTCGCGTGGACACCCGGATGCCACATTTTGTTCTAACATATTAATTTATTTAGGCGATAAAAGAGTGTTAAGCAGTAGATGGGTGTTGTGTAATTGAATATCTATGGATGTGCGAATGCCGATTGATGCGACACCGGGTCATGCGTCGGGGCGGTCGCGTGATCTCGTCGCCAGCGTCGGGGTGGGGTTCGATGCCGACACGAGGATGGGTTTGTTATGACCGTTGATTCAGACGCCGCTCGAGATCGCAGCGAGGTTGGACGTCGAAGATCCGAGCGATCGGCTTCGATGCTGTCCTTCCTGGGCGTCGCGAACCTGCTCGTGATGGGAGGACTTTGGTATCAGATTCGATCTTGGCGATCAGGCGATTTCGCGCAGGTCGCGAGGCACGAGGCGGCGGCGGTCATGAGGTCGGCGGACGAGCGTACGAAGGCGTTATGGTCTCGCCTCGAGGATTTCGACCGCGCCACTTCGGAGGTCCTCGATCGGGTCGGCCAGGCGAAGAACCGGGTGAGGTTCCTCGACGCCGATCGGGCGAATCTCTCGCGCGAGTTCGAGCAACTCGTCCGGGATGTGGCCTCGGCGCGAAAGGATGTCGAGGCGCTCGGGACGGATCAACGACGTCGACAGATCGAGGTCGTCAACATGCTCAACGGGCTGTCCCCCGACTCGAAATCATTGATCGCCAAGATCGACGGCCTCGAGACGCAGCTTGCGGAGTTCCGCGCGAATGAGTTGAAGGTCGTGACCCTCACGTGCTACGTCTTCTCGGCCTTGCATCGCGACACTCCCCCCGGCGGCGACCTCCCGCTCGGCCACAAGATGCCGAAAAAGCCCGGTCATGGCGTACTGTTTCTCGACGGGGAGAGCGGGATCGCGGTCCTCGACATGGATTGGGTGCAGGAGAACTTTCGCGTGAAAATCAAGAAAGTCGTCGACGTCTGGTTCGACAACGGCCTGCCATCAAGGGGGTACGCCGGCTTCTTCAGTCAGGGGGATGTCGACGTCCGATACTCCGGCTCGACGCCCCCGAAGGACGGCGGCGACCTATTTGTTGTGCATATTTTGTATAAATAGGCACGTGAATCTGGCTCGAAATCGAGACCTGACGCCTCGCAGACCATCGAGCCGGATCGTCGGCGGTGGGATCGGGCTCATCCGTGTTCGACGAGGATCTTCAACAGGGCGTCGTGGTCGACCGGCTTGACGAAGTGGTGGTCGATGCCGGCCTGCTTGGACTTCTTGCGGTCCTCGTCCTGGCCGTACCCGGAGACGGCGATGATGACGGTGTCGCGGTACCGGTCGTCTTCGCGGAGTCGCTTGGCGACCTCGTAGCCGCTCATGCCGGGGAGGCCGATGTCGAGGAGGATGTAGTCGGGCTTCTGGGCCTGGGCGGCGTCGACGGCGGCGGGGCCGTCGTGGGCGGTCCGGACCTCGTGGCCGAGGAGCTTCAGGAATCTCGCCATGCCCCGCGCGGTGTCTTCGTTGTCGTCGACGACGAGGACGCGACGCGTGGGGCGTTCGACGGGGGCCGAGGGTTGCGCGGGGCCTCGAGGCTCGGCGGCGGGAGCCGCGGCGGGGAGTTGGACGGTGAACTCGCTCCCCTTGCCTGGCCCCGGGCTCCTGGCGGTGACTCGGCCGCCGTGGAGCTCGGCGAGGGATTTGACCAGGGTCAGCCCGATGCCGAGCCCTCCTTCGCTGCGGGCGAGGGTCCGGTCGCCCTGGGCGAACAGCTCGAACATCTCGGGCAGGGTCTCGGGGGCGATGCCGACGCCGTTGTCATGCACGACGAAGACGACGTGGTCTCCCTCGACGCGGGCCGAGAGGCCAAGGCTGCCGCCGCTCTCGGTGTACTTGGCGGCGTTCGTCAGCAGGTTCACCACGATCTGCTCGAGCCGGGTCGCGTCGGCCATGACCCAGAGCGGCCCCGCAGGAAGGTCGAGGGTGAGCTCGTGCTTCCTCTCCTCGATGAGCGGCCGGACCGACTCGGCAGCCGTCTTCAGGACCGGGCCGGCGTCGAGGAGCGTCCGTTTGAGGGTGATCTTGCCTCGGGTGATCCGGGAGACGTCGAGCAGGTCGTCCATCAGCCGGGAGAGGTGCCGGACCTGGCGGTCGATGACCTCCTGCGACCATTCGCGGCCCTCGCGGTCGTCGGTGCGGCGGGCAACCTGCACGGCGTTGGAGATGGCCGAGAGGGGGTTGCGAAGCTCGTGGGCGAGCATCGCGAGGAACTCGTCTTTCCGCCGGTTGTTGACCTGGAGCGTCCCATAGAGCTCGGCCGTGCCGATGGCGGACGCCGCGAGGTTCGAGAGCGCCGTGGCGACCCGGAGGTCGACCTCGGAGAACTTGTGCGGGCTGCGATAGTAGAAGACGAGCGTTCCGGTCACCTCTCCGCGCACTTTCAGGGGGACCGCCAGGAGCGAGCGGATCCCCTCGCGCTCGTAGGCCCGCTCGCGGTCGCCGAGTGCGGGGGTGGCCAGGACGTCCTCGGCCACGATGGGCGAGTCGGACATCTTCGGCGTCTCGGCGAGGACCCGGATCGACTCCTCCTGGTATCGGCTCGATAGTCCCGAGCCGTGGGCGATCCCCCAGCGCCCGGAGGAAGCCTCGTACCGCCAGACGGCATACGCGTGGGCCGAGATCAGGCGGCTCGAGAGGTCGAGCACGGCGGCCAGGACCGAGCGGAGCTCGAGCGAGGCGCTCAAGGTGCCGGAGGCCTCGAGGAGGATCGTCAGTTGCTGCTCGACGCTCCGGTGGAGATTCAGCGCTTCTTCTCGCCTCCGCGCCGCCAGCTCGGCCTCGGAGAAAAGCTTGGCGTTGTCGACCGCAAGCGCGACCCGAGAGGCCAGCTCGTGGGCGAGCTGGAGGTCGTCCTGGCCGAATCGGCGCGAGGACTCCGAGACGATCAAGGTCAGCGTCCCGAGGGTCCGACCCCGGGCGATCATCGGCACGATGAGCAACGACTTTGGGTTCATGGCGCGGAGCAGATCCAGGTGTTCCGCATCCTGGGCGCCTTGGACGAGCTCGTCGTCGGTGATCTCGCGACGGAGCGAGGGTTCGCCGGTCCGCAGGACGGCCATGAGCCCCGTGCGGTCCTCGGGACGAGGTGGGTAGCGTTTCCGGTACTCGTTGGCGAGCGATACCATCGAGGGGTCGCGATGCGTGACCATGAGCCGGCGGAGCTCGCCGTCCTCGGTGAGGAGGTCGAGCCCGCACCAGTCCGCGAGGTCGGGGACCAGGAGCTCGGAGACCTGCGCGAGCGTCACCTCGTAGTCGAGCGACGAGCCGAGGATCCGGCCCGCTTCGGCCAGGAGCCTCTGTCGCTCTTCGCCGAGCTTTCGGTCGTGGATGTCGAGGCAGGAGCCGATGTAGCCCGCGAATTCGCCGACGGCGCCGTAGAGCGGGATCCCGTTGTGGATGATCCAGCGATGCTCGCCGCCCCGATGCCTCAGGCGGTACTCCATCGTGAACGGGGCCCGCGCGTCGAAGCGGGTCGTGTAGACCTCCAGGCACCGCGCGAGGTCGTCCGGGTGGATCCCCTCGGCCCAGCCGTCCCCGAGCTCTTGCTCCATGGTGCGGCCGGTGAACTCGAGCCAGGGCTTGTTGAACCACGTGCAGCGCTTGTCCGGGCCCGAGGTCCAGATGAGCACCGGCGCGTGGTCGGCAGTCAGTCGGAACCGGCCTTCGCTCTCACGAAGTCGGTCCTCGGCACGCCTCCGTTCGGTGACGTCGGAGCTGACCCCGAGGAACCGAGCGGGCTTGCCGTCGTCGCCGAGATAGACCGTCCCCTTCGAGGCGATCCAGCGGTACGAGCCGTCGCGGCGGGCGGCTCGGAACTCGGCGGAGAACTCACCGCCGCCCGTGACGGCCGCGTCGATCCGGCAGAGCGTCTCGGCCAGGTCCTCGGGATGGATGAGTCCCAGCCACGCCGGGCCGTCGTCACTGACCTCTCCCGGGTCGAGGTCGAGGAGGGTGAAGACGGCCTCGGAGCAGGCGAAGTTGCCCGTCCGTAGGTCCCAATCCCAGGTGCCGATGTTCGCCGAAGACTGGGCGAGCCGGAGCCGCTCCTCACGCTCCTCGAGCTCGACCTGGGCCCGCTTCCGGTCCGTGATGTCGCGCGAGACGATGACCGCCCAGGCGTTCTCGCCCCGGTCGTCCCGCACCGGGGTCACGAAGTACTCGAAATGCCGGACGCCCCCCGCGCCGGGGTAGCTGACCTCGTGGAGCTCCGAACGTCCCGAGGCGAGGACCCGCTCCCGCTGCCGGTCGACGGAGTCCATGACGTCGGCCGGCAGCCCCAGCTCTCTCCACGACCTGCCGACGATCTCCTCGCGGGACAGCCCGAGGAAGCGGGCGGCCCCCTCGCTCGTGAGGACGTAGCGCCCTTCGCGGTCGAAGAGGTAGATGTGGTCGACCGACGTGCTCAGGACGGCGTCGAGCATCCCGACCTGGCGCCGCGTCGCCTGCTCGGCCCGCTTCGCGTCGGTGATCTCCGTCGTGACGAGCACGAGCCCTTTGCCGGAAGGATACGTGCGGTTGTCGTACCAGCGGTCGGACGAGGTGTCGTAGAACTCGAAGCGGACGGGGACCTGCTCCGCGATCGAACGCCGGAGCTCATGCTCGAGGCGGCTCCCGGCCATGTCCGGGAAGACCTCCGAGAGCGTCCGGCCGAGCAGCCTGTCCCTGGGGATCCCGCTCGACCGGACCATCCTGTCGTTGACGTACAGGTAGCGAAGGTCGCGGTCGAGGATGAGGAACATGTCGTTGACGGTCGAGAGGACGTCCTCGAGCCGCTCGCGAGCGTCCCAGGCCGAATGGACGGCGGCCCGAGTCCGCCAGAACAGGTCGAGGAACATCCGCACCTTCGACCGGAGGATTTCCGGGTCGACCGGCCCGATCATGCAGTCGACCGCGCCGAGGGCATGAGCGTCCCTGACCGAGAAGTCTGGTGTGTTGTCACGCTCGGCAAGGAAGAGGATCGGCGTGTCCTTGGACCGGTTTCGGCCTCGGATCATCCTCGCGGCCTTAATCGCACAATCGCCAAGCGAACGGACGTCGATCAGGATGAGGGCGAATTCAGTCTCGTCGAGCGGCTCGAGCGCCTCCTCGACGCGCCGGACACTGAGGATTTTGGCCTCGATCCCCGCGAGGAGCCGGCCGATCGAAGCCGATTCCATGGGCGCGTCCTCGACCGCGAGGAGGTCGACTGGCGCGTCCTGTTGGCCGCTGATAGGCGATCCGCTCGGCTTCATCATGCGTGGTCAGGGAATTCGTTCGTTCGGTCGGGGGCTTCGCCGTGCCCAAATCCCACGACACCGACCGGCTCGCCGCGGGGCCCTGGAGCTCCTCGGCGTGGTGATTGGTGGCTCGGATTCGGGGGCTTGGGTCGTGAGTCGAGGGGGAACCCTCCCCCGAGTCGGCCTGGTTCGAGGCCGGCGGGGTGGGCTTCCGCAGAGTGCGTCGCTATTGACTACGCTATCGCCCCTCGCCGTCGATCGCAATGCCGCGTCTGGCCCATCTCGAAGGATCGCCTCCCCGTCATTTTTCGGGATCCTTGAGGGGCGGGGGACCGCTGAGCCAGCCTAGCGACTCGAGGAATCGGTCCGCCTCGATCAGGGTCTTCGAGGTCCAGGGCTCCTGATTGAAGAAGCCGTGCGCCTGGTCGTCGTAGACGAATACCTCGCAACGCACGCCCTCCTTCCGGAGGTTGGCCTGGAAGTCTTCGAGGGTCTTGACCGGGATCAGTCGATCCTTGGAGCCGAGGAAGACGATCGAAGGCGGATCGTCCTTGCTGATGTTGTGGGCGGGCGAGAACTCCTTGTACCGGTCTTTGACCCGGCCGTTCCCCCACCCACCCGGGCCGTTATCCACGACGGGGTTGAAGAGGATCAACGCGTCTGGCCGGGCCGAGACCGAGACGTCGTCGGCCGGGTCATCCAGTCCTTCCACCATGCCGGTGAAGGCCGCCAGGTGGCCGCCGGCCGACCCGCCTCCCGCCGCGATCCGCGCGGGGTCCACGCCGAGTTCGCCGGAATGGGAACGGACCCACCTCATCGCCGACTTGGCGTCCCGGCAACAGCTCACGGGCGGATTGGCGCCTTTCCCGGGTTCCCCCTTGCCCAGCAACCGATACTCCACCAACACCGAGACCATCCCCCGGCTGGCGAAGTAGCGGGCCTGTTTGTCGAATTGGCCGGGGTGCCCCGAAATCCAGCCGCCCCCGTGAAAGAGGACCACCCCCGGCCGATGATCGGTCGCCTTCCAACCCTCCGGCTTGACGACCCAAAGCTTCAACGTCTGCCCGTCCGCCGTCTTGTACACAGAGGGTTCGCCCGCGGGGGGCGCCTCCGGGCCGGCGCCTGTCAGTAGAGGAATCAGAACAAGGCCAAGCCCGAAGTGCTTCGTCATTTTCGCTCCCCGGTCGTCACGAGTATGGGCTGTTCGTCGGGTTGATGGCCCGGGCCAACTCGGGTCGCTCCAGAAGTTGTCGTGTTGCGTTCCTCACGCCCCATTCACCAAATATGGCACATACGCCGCCAAACGCGATCGGATTGGTCGTGCATAAGACAAGAACTGCGATTGAGGAAATGAAAGGCATTGCCTGTTTGATGGATTTGTGAGTTTAAATGTGGTGAATGGGTACTCGCGATAAGAGGGGGTCTGAAGGATGGACGTCCGTCAAACTGGTTAGGCTATCGAAGAGCACCGCTGCCCGAGCATGGCGGATTGGCCCCGATCAACTCCTCGGCGATGGTCTCGCCGATGGCGACTAGCTCCGCGTCGGATAGCCGACCACCGCCGGCATACATCAACGCGCAGGACGCGGCCCCGCCGAGGCACGCGAAGAAGACGCCCGCGAGGACCACGGAGAAAGGTAGCCCCAGGACCGAGAGCTCTTTCAGGGTCGAGACGAACCCCAGCCAGACTGCGGTTCCTGCGACGATGCAGGCGGCGACCGAAACGTAAAGGGCCATTTGCGTCATCCGAGACCATCGGAATGTCGAGACCTCGACCTCGCCGGGCCCAAATGCGACGTCCTTGGGGGTGAACTCGACCCGACAGCCTCCGGTCCAGCCTCGGTAGGCCGTCACGGTCCAGGTTGAGCTTCCCTTGGCGACGCGAAGGTCGAGACTGTTCCATCCGACGCACGCGTTTCGGATCGCGGTTTCAATCCGCGGGAAGGCGTCCGGTAGGACCTGGGCGGGGAACGTGAATCGGTACCAGCCCAGCGGCGACAGTTTTCCCTGCATTGCACCGATCCCGGATGAGTGAGAGGCCAGATCGGGGGTCATGAACCATGAACAAAGGATTTTCGTCGACGGCGCGGATTTATTGTGTCCACGTCCGGCCATGGCGAATGGGTACGAGCTCGGCCGATCCACGGAGGACTCCTGATGGCCTCTCGTCCCGATGGATTCGCCGGTCGAGGCTAAACCTCGCCATCGGGCCCCCAGCCACCTAACTTGCCCTTGCGAAATCGGTTCGGGACCCGGTCCCCCTTCATCGCGCCGACCTGCCGCAAG
Organism: Singulisphaera rosea; assembly: GCF_054877945.1. Classification (NCBI taxonomy): domain Bacteria; kingdom Pseudomonadati; phylum Planctomycetota; class Planctomycetia; order Isosphaerales; family Isosphaeraceae; genus Singulisphaera; species Singulisphaera rosea. Next base: position 71,893 of record NZ_JBTYIP020000031.1, read on the forward strand.
TAGCCAGCGACCCTGGTCCGGTGGGCGTGCTCCGCGAGGTCGAGGGCCGTCAACCAGCCATCAATCTCGATCGCGTCCAGTCTCGCCCCTCGCTCGACGAGGAGTTTGACGACAGCCAACCGGCCATGGAAGGCGGCCGTCATCAAAGGCGACCATCCCTTCGGGGCGCCAGGATCCTCATTCGGGTCGACGCCTTGATCAAGCAGCGAGCGGACGGCTTCAAGGTGGCCGTTCTGCGATTCCAGAAGTAGCTGTTGAAATTCTTTGCTCACCAAGCCTGTCCTCAGTCGTCACCACAGATCCATTCTACAGCCCATTTCGGCGCCTCTAATCTGATCCTTATATTCGCTCTTGCCCCTCGATGATTAAAAATAATCCGTCATCTGGCGACAGTTTAATATATTTAATGTTTGTAAAATTGGCAATGTTTTGAGGCTGGGCTAAAAGAGGGCGATCCGCGGATGGCGCGGATTGGCACAGATAAAATAATCGAACGTTTTCCATTTTATCTGTGCCAATCCGCGCCATCCGCGGATCATCTTGAGCCTCCACTTCTTGTGGCGAAAACCAACGGCTTGCGACAAATGTCGTTTGCTTCGGAAGGGTCCCGCGATAAGATCGCTCGAGAATCACGCGGCGCCGGCCGGAGGTGATAAAGACGATCGGGGCTTGCCATCAGACCCCGAGTGCGAAGTTGCTCTGAAGGGCTTCGACGATATGCTGCTAGGACCCGTCTTCCGCGCCGAGCTGCTCCGGACCGGCCGTCGCACGCGATATTATGTCTTGAGGGCGCTTTATGGTGTCCTGTTGTTGGTGCTGGTCTGGACCGGCTACGAGGGGACCTTTCACGGTGCCAACGAGGCGACGATCCGGACCTTGGCCCAGTTCGGCCTGGTGACGTTCGTGACGTTCGCGACCGTGCAACTGGCGACTGTACTCGTCCTGATCCCTCCCCTGTTCGCCGGGGCGATCGCGGATGAGAAGCAACGGAAGACGCTGCATTACTTGATGGCGAGCCAACTCTCGGGCGGCGAGATCATCCTCGACAAGATGCTCGGGAGGGCCGCGAACCTGGCGGTCTTCCTGCTGATCGGGTTGCCGATCACGAGCCTGCTCGCCCTCTTCGGGGGGGTCGCGGCGGACTACATCGTGGTGGCCTATCTTGGGACCTTCTCGACGGCGGCGTTTGCGGTGGCCCTGACGATGTTGGTCTCGACCCTCGCAAGGAGGGTTCGCCAGGCGTTGTTGATTGCCTACGTCGCGCTCCTGGCCTGGCTCTTCCTCCCGACGATGGTCGCGGCCTTCGGCATCACCTTGTTCGCCACGTCCTACCCCAACATCCAATACATCGTCGATGGGATGAAAGACTCGAGCCCGATCGGAGTCTGGTTCGCTCTTTGGTTCGGGCGATGGGCGGGCCTTTCGAGGATGAACATCGTCTGGGATCGAGTCGAATGGATGGTCGAGCTCCAGCTCGGGGGGGCGGCCCTGCTCCTCTTGCTGTCCGTCTTGCTGCTCCGCCCGGTGTTTCGTCGGCACGAGGGGACCCCGGCGCGGCGGACCTGGTTCAAGCCCGCGAAGCCTTCAGAGGCTCGGCCGAGCCGCGACGACGGCGCGATTGCGCGGAAGGAACGGCGTTCTGCGCCCGTCGACCTCTTCACAAAGCTCGGCTTCCTGCTGGCGGTCATCATCGTGACCCTCCCCTTCGCCTGGGATCGAATCGAGTGGAAGCTTGAGCTGCAGGTTGGGGGGGCGGCCCTGCTCTTCTTGACGTCCGTCTTGCTGCTCCGACGAGTGCGTCGTAGGCACGGAGGTCCCCCTGCGAGGAGGGCCTGGTTCAAGACCGCGAAGCCGTCGGACACTCGCACGCGTCGCTGGCACGCCCGACCGAGCTGCGGCGACGACGCCGTGGCGTGGAAAGAACGGTACTTTGCTCCCGCCGATCTCTTCACCAAGCTCGCGTTGCTCCCCGCGGTGATCATCGTGACCCTCCCCCTCGCACTGCTCACCGAGGTCGAAGGGAGGATCGGTTCGGGCTTCGTCGAGCTCTGGCGGCGCGGCATCTTCGACTGGCCCGGCCTGGGAGAGGGCTTCCTCTGGGCCTTGAGGCTCGATTGTGGTTGGTACTCCGCCTTCTGGCTGCTGGCGGTCGCCGGGTCCGCGGCGTCGAGCATCACGATCGAGCGCGAGGAGGACACCTGGGTCAGCCTGACGACGACACCGCTGACCGGTTGGCAGATCGTCCGCGGCAAGCTGCTGGGGGCGATCTGGAACCAGCGAGGCTTCGGCGCGGTGTTGATCGGGCTCTGGGCGTTCGGCCTCCTGACCGGGGCCGTCCACCCGCTCGGGGTGCTCCTCTCGATCGCCGTGTTGGCCCTGCTCACCTGGCTCGTCGCCGCCATCGGGATCCACGCCTCGATGCGGACCAAGAGCACCTCGAAGGCCCTGTCGTCGACGATCGTGACCCTCGGCGTCCTCAACGGCTATCCCATCCTGCTGCTCCTGTGGTTCTCGGGGTCCCTCTGGTGGGACTCGTCCTTCAGCCTGCTGGGAGTCCTCCCGAAGTTCGTGGCCGCCCCGTTGGTCTCCTACGGCGAGTTCGGCCGAGTGTGGAGCGAGGGCCTCTACGGCCTCTTCGCCCTACCCTCCGCCCCCGTCCTGCTCGGACTGCCCATCTTCCTCTTCGACGTCTCCGTCGCGGCCTTGCTGACCCAGCGCGTCGTCGGCAAGTTCGACCTCTGGCTCGACCGGCCCCGGATCTCGTAAACGTACGGGCCGGTCCCGGACCTCGAGTCTTCCGCCTTGCGGAGAGGCCAAGGTTCTCCGCCCGAGGGCGGGCTTGCGCCGATTTTCGAAAAACTTGGAAAGTTCTCGCGGGGCCTTGCATGGTGAGGGTGGGGAACTGACACCCGAGGAGCCGAACGGCCATGATGACCGGACACGACCCGTCGACCGTCTCGCGCGACGTGGCGACCCTCTTCGGCGCGGGGGCGGTGGGCGGTCTGACCGACGCGGAACCCCTCGAACGGTTCTGCGCCAGGCGAGACGTGGGTGCGGAGGCGGCGTTCTCGGCCCTGGTCGACCGCCACGGCCCGATGGTCTGGGGCGTCTGCCGCCGTGCCTTGACCGACCCGAACGACGCGGCCGACGCATTCCAGGCGACGTTCTTGATCCTCGTCCGCAAGGCACCTGTTGTGCGGGTCGACGACTCGCTGGGCCGTTGGCTTTACGGGGTGAGCCGCCGGGTTTCGAAGCGGGCAATCCGGGCACGGCCTTCCTCGGAAGCGGGGTAGCTTTCGCAGGGCGAGCTTTCCCGAAGGAGGTTTGCGTTGGATCGGCGCACGACAGGGATGTGTCCAAGGCCTAATGAGCTGGAGCATTCACTGAGGAGCCCCGGAGTGACATGAGATAGTCTGTCTATCGGCTTTGCGACGTCCCCGGTCCGCTTCCTCCAGGCCGCCCACCGCAGGAAGGTCGCTTCCTCGAAACCGTCGCGATGATCCGGCTCACCGATCAGCTTCGCCAAGGAACGTCTTCGCAATGGAGATCATCAACTCGGGCTTACAAGCGAAAACCACGTGTCCGCATCCGGGAATGAGTGCGAGTTGACCTTTTCGCAGGAGTCGGCCGATTTCCAACACATGGTCGCCGCGTGTGTAAGGGTCTTTGTCGCCCGCGACGATGAGGGTTGGGCAGGTGATGGATCGGACTTGCTCGGGCGTGACGTAAACGGGGGTTGCCCAAAGCTTGGCGAGACGCTCGAGGAATTCGCCCCACCTCTCGGGCGACTTCATCATCCCTTTGCGCTGCGCGACGAATCCGGTTGGCAATGCTTTCGCCATGTCCGACCCGCTTTGGTGCAGCATCTCTTCCATCGCCGGCTTGGTCGCGCCGGCGGGGGTGAGGGAGCCGCCGATCACGATGAGCCGATGCACCAAATCAGGATGTGCGGCCGCCAACACGAGCGACGTGATGGCTCCCTGGCTGAAACCGAGTACGTCGACCTTCTCCTTCGTCTCCTGTTGGATCACGTGGGCCGCGTCCTCGGCGAACAGGGAGTAGGAGAACGGCTCGCCGCCCAGTTCTGCAAGGCCGTGTCCTCGCGTCGCGATTGCGATCACTCGTCGATCTTTCTTCATGCTATCGATGAGCGCGGCGAACTCATCGATATAGCCGTACAAGCCGCCGTGAAGCAGGACGAGCGGTCGACCGCCCTCGCCATACGTCTCGTAGTAGAGCTTGACGCCCCCGCGTTCCAGGATGTGGCCCGCTCTCGGATTCGAGCCGTACGGGAGCGGCTCCTCGGGGCTCTCCGCTTTCCCGCTTTTGAGCTCGGACCGCGATTTGTCGCTCGGTGGGGTTTCTTGCCCTCTGGTCGAGCCAGATGAAAGAATCGCCGCACCCAGAAGGAGTAAGCACGCCGATCGCATAAGACTCAGCCCCTTTTCCTGGCAAGGACTCATTCGTCGGGCACCACCAGACTTACACAAGCGTTAGGCAGGAAGTTGAATGATTCCCGAGAACACGTGACGGGCGAGGGCGACCCTGCCGTTGAACTTTCTCGATGAGAGTTTGCCTGTTCAGCGTTTTTTGTCACGCAGACGAACTTTAAATATTAAAATGTAAATATTTGAAAGTCAAAATCAAATTTTGGTAAAATTATTCTGGTTGGTCGAGATCGTTGATTGCCAGATCCGGTTGATCCCGCAGTTGTCGAAGATCACATCAGCCCCGACGATCGGGATGCTCTCGGCGAGAGCCTGTGCGATTTGGAGTCGGTCGAACGGATCCTTGTGATGGAATGGCATCGTCGTCAAGATCGCCGCGTATCGGGGTTCGATCGCCAGGATGTGAAGGTCGTTGGCCGCGATCTCACGCTCCATGAAGACCAGGTAGGGTTCGGGGAGGGCGTACTTCTGGAGACGGATCTTGATGGCGATTTCCCAGTAGCTTGCCGGGCTACAGCGGTTAACGCAGGCATATCGCACGAGGTGAACGGTTACGCCCGAAATCCAAGGCTTTCAGGCTAATCTGTTGTGTGCGATGCGGCTGGGAACCGCTGTAAGCTCGACATCGTTGAGCGGGTCTACGATGACCGCCCTGGCAGTGGTGCTCAACCGAGGGTCGTCCAACAGAAACCAGAGGAAGGTGTGGGTGTCGAGAAGTCGCCTCACCCCATGAACTCCTCGAAGTCCTTCAAGTGCTCATCATCCTCCTCCAGGATGATCAACTTCCCCTTGGCACTTCCCGGCTGCCGAGGCTTTCGGGACACGATGCCCTGCCCGACGAGTTTCGCCAGGGTCCGCTGACCCTCCATAATGAGGATCTCTTCGCCGGGGGCAAGGTGTTGCAGCAGTTCTGAGAGCTTGGCCCGGGCCTCTTCCACCGTGATGACCGTCATGGCGATTCCTCTTCGGCTTCAGTTCCAGCGGAGCCACTCGGAGATGGCGTCACCGACTCCCAGGGAAACCCAATTCTGAGGAGAAAAGCGGGTTTCGTACAGAGACCGGTTCGTGCTGGGAAGGCATCGAGATGCGCCGCGTGTGCGTCGTGGTCCCACCGATCCTATTCTATCCCGCAACTGAAATCTTGGTACGGTCGAGAACTGTTCGACGAGGGGCCGAAGTGGAGGTCCTCGATTTTCGCGCATTGGTCCGAGCACCGGCGGGCATTACCCTTGAGAGGAGCCGATTCGCACTCGAGGGGCGACTTGCCATGACCGACGCGCACGCGGGCGCCGTCTTGCAGCAGATCGAACGACTTTATGACGGCGGCACGGTGTCGGGACTCTCCGACGCGGAGCTCTTGGCCCGGTTCGTGGCCGATGGGTCCGGTGCGGAGGCGGCGTTCGAGGGGTTGGTGACGCGGCATGGACCGATGGTCCTGAGGGTCTGCCGGGACTTGCTCGGAGACCGGCACGAGGCGGAGGATGCGTTCCAGGCGACGTTCCTGGTCCTGGTGCGTCGGTCGGGAGGGCTCTGGATTCGGGGATCGCTCGGCCCCTGGCTTCACGGGGTCGCCCGTCGGACGGCGTTGAAGGTGCGGTCGAGGGAGGCTCGACGCCGCTCGCGTTTGGCGAGGGTCGCCGAGGGGAGTCCTCTGGAACGACTCGACTCCGTCCCCGGCCCCGATCTCGATGAGGTCGGGCCGAGTGTCCACCAGGAGGTCGGCCGGCTGCCGTCGAGGTACCGCACGGCGGTGATGCTCTGTTATTTCGAGGGGAAGACGCACGAAGAGGCGGCGCGAGAACTCGGCTGTCCGGTGGGGACGGTGCGCGGGCATCTGTCGCGAGGCCGCGACCTGCTGCGGTCCCGACTCGTGCGGCGAGGGTTGGCGCCGGCCGGCTGGTTGGCCGCCGGGGCCCTCGAATCGCCGGAGGCGAGGGCGGAGATTCCCACGGCGCTGAGGGAGGCGACGGTCGGGATTGCGGCCCGAGGCCTGCCGGTCGCGGCGGAGATCCGCGACCTGTCTCGCGTCGTCATCCGGGGCTTGTTCATCACCACGCTGGCGACAGTCGCGTCGGCGATTATGGGCGTCGTGCTAGTGGTTTCGGGGGGGACCCTGTTGGCGATCGGCCAGGCCCCGAATGATCGCAGTTCGGTGCCCGTTCCGGGCGCCGGGGCCAGGCCGCAGCCGGCCGCGGCCGAGTGGGCGGGGGAACCGCTGCCGAAGCGGGAGCGGGCCCTGATGGGCACCCTCCCGTTCCACAACGGCGACATCGTCGATCGGGTGATCTACTCCCCCGACGGCCGGACCCTTGTCTCGCAAGGTCGCGACGTCCTCCGGGTCTGGGACCTCCGGATGGGGACGGTCCTCCGGGACATCGGCGACCCGGCAATCAACGTCCACGAGGTCGCCCTGTCGCCCGATGGCAAGACTCTGGCCACGATCGAAACGCCCGGCGGACTCCGGCTCCGGGACCTGGCCACGGGCCGCAAGCTGCCCCGGCAATCACAGGGGCAGCATGGGATCCTGCACGTGGTTTTCTCTCCCGATGGCAAGACTCTGGCTTCGAGCATCGGCCGCTTTGATGCCGCGTCCCGGACGACCAAGATGGGGATCGGGACCTTCCACACGGCCACTCTCGGCGAGCGTCGATGGTTCGGCGGCGATTGGGACGTGATCAACGACCTGCGTTTCTCTCCCGACGGCCGGACCCTCGCCTCGGCGAGTCTCGACGCCCGCCCCAACGCCCAGAGGAACACGCCGAGGTCGGGCTCGACGCGGCTCTGGGACGTCGCGACCGGGCAAGAGCTCCGACGCTTCCCGGTCGAGGGCTTCCAGGTCCAGTCGGTTGCCTTCTCGCCCGACGGCAAGTGGTTGGCGGCGAGTGTGACCGACCGGACGCTCCGCATCTACGACCTGTCCACCGGCCGTGAGCATGAACCCAGGCTCGGTTCGAGCGTGCAACCCGTCCTCCAGCAGCCCGAGGAAGATGTGTTCGGCCTCCTCAGGAACGGCACCGGAGCCATGAGGAGCCTGGCTTTCTCACCCGACGGCTCGATCCTCGCCGCGGGCCGAGATGGGACCGAGGACGAATCGTCACCCTTCAGCCTTGCCGCAATCCGCCTCTGGGACGTCGCCCAGGGGCAGGAGATCCGGACGATCCCCGCGCACCAGCAATGGGTCGGTTCCATCTCATTTTCGCCCGACGGCAAGACGATTGCGTCCTCGGGGGCAGAGTCGGTGATTCGGTTCTGGGACGTCGCCACGGGGCGCGAGGCGATCTCGCAGTCGGGCCACCGTTCGTACGTCCGGTCCCTGGCGGTATCTCGGGCGGACGGCACCGTGTTCACCGGCGGCTACGACGGCACCGTGCGGCATTGGGACCCGGTCGAAGGCCGCGAGCTCAACGTCATTGCGACGATCAACGCGCCCGTTAATGAGCTCGCTCTGTCGCCCGATGGGAAGACATTGGTCCTCGGGACCGCACAGCGGGAGGGGAAGCTCGGCCTCTGGAGTGTGGCCGAGCGTCGTGAGTTGATTCGCCTTCCCCTTGCCAATGCGCGAATTTCGGTCCGGCACGTCGCCTTCTCGCCCGATGGCAAGACGGTCGCCTCGGGGTTGCGGGTCTGGGACGTCAAGTCGGGCCGAGTGCTCGTCCAATTCCGGCACAGTGACGCACAGAGAGTCCAGTCCGCGGGTGACCTCCCGATCTTCTATTCCCCCGATAGTTCTCGGATCATCACCATCGAACGCGACGGGGTTTATCTGTGGGACATTGCCTCCGGCAAGGGGATCGGCCAGGTCGTCCGTGCCGAAATTCCGCACGATCCCGCGGCGATGATTTCTCCGGACGGTCGGTTGATGGCGACGGGTGGGGTTTTTGATCCCTCCCCCGAGAAACCGAGGGATGAGCCGATCCGCGTTTGGGAGCTTGCCTCGGGCAAAGAGGTCGTAACGCTTCGTGACCACAAGGAGACGACGAGGGACCTCGCGTTCTCGCCCGACGGCCGCTACCTCGCGTCGGGAGGCGGCGGCCACAACTTCACAACGAACGACCCGACGGTGCGTCTCTGGGACCTGGCCACCGGCCGGGAGGTCGGCCGGTTCGAGCGGCATCGCGGGCCGGTGAACGCCGTCGCATTCTCGCCCGATGGTCGGTCCCTCATCTCGGCGAGCGACGACGCCACGGCGATGACCTGGGACGTGTCCTCTCTCCAGACCCACGTCCGGGTCGAGCCTCCCTCCGACCATTGAGTCCGGACTGGAAGAGAAATAATCCACAGATGATGCAGATCGGCGCAGGTGGAAATCATTCAGAAGAAGATGCAGGTTTTCATGTGCGCCGATCTACGTCATCTGTGGATTGATTCTCCCCTTCCTCAGTTGAGACAGGGTTTCAGCAGGTTTTGGTCCATGAGTTGCGATCATAGCCTGCCATGCGATAACCACGATGGCTCACGCAGCGAAATCGGTGGTGGGACAGTCGAACGCCACCGATTCCGCAACGCGAGCCACCACCACTCCACTTCGAGAGGGAGGGAGAGATCTCATGGCGGACAAAAACTGGGGCGAATGCAAGGGTTGCAAGTATTTTGAGATCGAGCCCGGCGCCAGGGCCGGTGACAGGACGATGGGGCTGTGCATCGTGCACGAGCTCGAAACCTATCGTCTTCGAGTCTCGGGCGCGAGCGGCTGTACCTTGTTCGAGCATGGGAAGGTCGCCCACGCCGAAGGCGCAAGCAAGGCGCCTCCGAGCGTTGTCCACTCACATTGAGCGATCGAACTGCTGCAGCCCGTCGTTACGGACCCGAATCGCCAGCGAGCGATATTGGATGGAAAAAATCGGAGATCGTTAACTCGTTTGCGTTTTTGGGCTTGTGATCGTTCTCCCTTCTCCCCTCTGCGTCTTTGTGCCCCTGCGTGAGACATCACGCGGCGCGACTTGCGAGATCGGAATGCTAACCTTTCGCAGAGACGCAGAGACGCAGAGACGCAGAGACGCAGAGTGAGTAAAGGGTGGATCGATGAAACGGCGAGGCGTTCTCCCTGGGGCGTGACGAAGGGAAGTTCGGCGGGGCTCACGTCCCGTTGACTTGTCGGACCTGGGGCAGATCCGGGCTCGGTCCCTCAAGGAGGAGGTGGTCATGAACGCCGTCATGAGTCTGCTCGCGCTGGCCGTGATCGGGTTCGAGGCCCCTCCTGTCCCGAGAACGTCAGGCGAGGCGTTTCCGCCGTTCCAGATGGCCGTCGACGTCGGCCGATCCGGAGTTGTCCCGTTCGAGGTTGTGGAAACCACTGGAACGCTTCCTCCGCCGAGGAAGCCGGTTTCGCAGGCCTGGGAAGGGCGTGCGGAGTGGCCGCTCACCCTGGAGGAGGCGGTCCGGATCGGGCTCGAGAATTGCGAGGCCTTGCGCGTGCGACCTCGTCCGGGAGATCTCCCGGCAGGGGCCTCGCCTCGCGTTGGTTTTCGAGGTAAGGCCGTCGCGATCAGCCTTGCCGACGATCGCCCCGACTCCTCCCCGCGGCAATTCCGTGCTGAGGTCATGGCACACCTCCGCTCGGTCGAGCAGCAGTACTGGGCGTTGGCCGGAAATTACGCCGGTTTCCGCGCCCGCGAACGGGCAATCAAACGGGTCGTTGAGATCCTCCGCCTCCAGGAGGCCCGTCTCGAGATTCGTCAGTCGGTCCCCGGGGACGTGGCCGCGATTCGACGGAGGCTCGAGACGATCCGCCTCGACCGGGCGGCGCGATTCTCGGAGGTGATGGCGGCCGAGCGTCGCCTGCGCGTGGTCCTCGGGCTTTCGACGGCCGACGACCGACGGATCGTCCCCGCTTCCAGGCCGAACGAGACCGCGGCCGGGCTTCGTTGGGACAATTGCCTCGCGGCGATGCTCGCAAACCAGCCCGACGTCCTTCGTCAACGCGCCAACACCCGCGCCGCCGCCCTCCGACTCTTCGCCTATCACCCTGGCCTTGTCCAACTCCGGCTCGTCCTCCTACTCCCGGACGTGGAGGTTCCCTCCTTGCCGTGGATTGCGGCCTCGAGGTTCGTCGCGATCGGTATGGAACTCGCCCAATTCCGGCTGCGCATGGTCGTGGAGAGCTTGCGGACCCTGGCCGCTCGAGGGGCAAGCCGTCTCGCGTCAGCCCTCGACCCCTCTTCGGACCCTCCGGCCGTCTCCGGGAGGCAGCGATCGGCGAACTACCGGCAGGCCCAGTATGCCTACTTAAGACAGTATGGATATCTCCAGCAGGTCGTTCGGCGGTCCGAGCAGAATCTGAGGCGGTTCCATCGAGATCTCGACGCCGTCACCGAGCGGTCGAGGGCGGCCTCGGAGTCCTCGGCCGAAGCCGCCCGTCACTTCGAGTCCCAACGCGTCTTGTATGAACAGGCCCGTCTCACGATCGACGGCTACCTCGACGCCGTCTGCGAGTCCACCAACGCGCTCGCGGCCGTGGAGCAGGCCCGGGCCGAGTCCCAGGTCGCCCGTGTCGAGCTCGAGGAGGCGCAAGGGACGTTGCTGGCGTTCGACAACGTCACGGTCGTCGACTCCCCGGTTTCGGAGCCTCGGGTCCCGCGAGAGACCAGGACCAGGCTCGCCGAGGAAACGCCGTTTTCCCGCCCCGCACGGAGTGTCGACGCCGATGTCTTGAAGACGAGCGGAGAGACGACGGCCCCTGCCCCCTTACCCGACCTGGTCCCCAGACCCGCTTCGACGCCGACGACCCTGAATTTCGACGTCCTGATCGGCGAATCTCGCCCGATCCGCATCCGGGGTTCTTTCTCTCTCATCCGAGGCGAATCGACTCGGCAAAAATAGGGAGATCTATCCGCAGATGACGCAGATTGACACAGATGAAAATCATGAGGATTTTTAATTCGATCTTTCGTCTACGCCATCTGTGGTCTCGGACTCAATCCGCTCCCAGGTCGTTCACGAAGCTAGCCGACGGATGGATTCGCTCGTATTCGACACCGAGCTGGTCGGACACGATCCTTCTGACCTTCAAGGCGATTTCGCGGTTGGTCCCGGGACCGCATCGGGCGACGAACTCGTCGTCCGAGATCGGTGGGAACCGGTCCTCAAACTTTGATCGTTCGCCTCGTTCCACGATCACAATCGCAGCGAGGATCAGGAACACGGCGACGATCACGATGAATGGAATCATCGGTGCCTCCCCCTTGCCAAGCGTCCACGCTCACAAGTCTCGGCGGTTCGAATGGATTTTGGATCATAGCAGAAACGTCTACCGCGGTGCAGGAGTCGCGGAGACCTGTGATGCCCTACCCGTCGGTGACGAGGAGTCCGTGGGCCTCGACGAGCGTCGGTGGCTCGAGTTTCTCGGCGAGGCGGAGGATGACCCGTTCGGGGACGGGGCTCGATCGTCGGGCGTTGCGGGAAAGGATCAGGGGGAGCGGCGGCTCGATGTAGACCATTTCGATGCGGGTGCCGTAGTCGCTGAACAGTTCGAGCCAGCCCCGGCGCGTCTGTCGGAGGAGGTTCGTGGCGTTGAACGCGAACGGCCGTCCCGCCCGCAGATGGACTCGGCATTGTTCGCGGCCCGCCTGACTCACGGCTCCCTGGTCGTCGGTCGGTTCGACGTCCATCTCTCTTCGCAGCTCATCGAGCGAGACGACGGGCAGGTCCGGCCGATGGGCGGCGAGCCATGAGTCCTTGCCGGCGCCCGGGAGGCCCGAGAGCATGGTCACGGTGCAGCGGTAGTCCTCGTGAGGGACGTAGTGCAGGCTTGGGCTTTCCTGGCGGTGGAACAGGAACCGGGCGTGGTCGTTGGCAAACGGATATGGGCGGTCGAAGCAGCCGTTTTCCTCGGCGGCCAGGCGGAAGAGTTGGAGGTTCTCCTCCGGCCGGGTCGTCTCGGCGGTGGTGCGGCCTCGGGTGTCGGCGAGGGCGAACAGGTAGAGGAGTCGGTTGCTCACGAACCACGACAGCGAGGCGACCTCATGCGCCGGCTCGGGCTTCTCCAGCAAGAACGCCGGTCGGCCGTGGAAGCGGACCATCCGGGCGATTTCTTCGCGAGTCGCCAGGTCGCAGCCGAGATTCCGGAGTACCGAACGGGCCAGGTGCTCTCCCTTCACGGCGTGCTTGGGCGAGACGACTCGCCCGGTCGCCGGGTCGACCTGCGAGGTGAGCGCCTTGCCGGCGTCGTGCAAGAGGGCCGTGAAGAGGAGGACGATTCGGTCGTGGTCGCCCAGCAACGGCCATTCTTCCAGCCGCGGGAGTTGGTCGCAGACCATCTTCGTATGGGTCCACACGTCCCCCTCGGCGTGCCAGCCCTCGTCCTGGACGCAGGCGGCCATCGCCAGGGCCCAAGGTTGGTCGACGGCCCACGTCAGGATGTACTCGTGCGAGGATGTTTGGATTTCACGCCAGTTCATGACCAGATGTCCGCCGAATCGTCCAGGCGGTTGGGGATCATCGCCCGGTGTTGCCAGTGCTCGCTCTGCTTGATCTTCTCCACGAACTCGGGCCGCACGACCTTGGCCCGCGCCGTGACGACGCCCCCGGCCTCGGTCCGCAGGTAAAGACCCTCCATCAGGGCGTCGGTCCGTCCCGTGATCGGGTTCTCGAACTCGGACTCGAATCGGGACGGACCGATCAAGCCCGCGAGTTGCTCCCGGTCCAACGCCCCCCGATGGATTACCGGCACGGTCGGGAGCCCGGTCCCTTCCAGCAACATCAGCCGACTTTCCAGATCCAGGAACGTGCCGGTCGCCTTGTCGTACAGGTCGAACTCGAAGAAGTAGTGCGGCAGGCGGTTGTAGAGGACCGAGTGCTTCGCATAGACCCATTCGCCGAAGAGGATGTATCGATCCTCCAGCATCGCCTCCAGGGTCGGACGCTTCACGGCGGCCCACTGCTTGAGGAGGTCGTATTGCGGGTGCATCCCCTCGGTGATCAGGTGGCCTCGCGACTGGAGATTCAAGGCCCCGTCGGCCGAGAAGTGGATGCCGACGTTCGTGCCGTCGATCTTCTCCTCGACGATCAGCGAATCGTCGCCGAGGAACCGGGCCGACTCGGCGTCGTCGAGGTGCTTGTCGTCGTCGGTCCCCCTCGAGCCGAAGAGGTGGGGCGTCCTCGGATACTTCACGAACTCGCCGTATGACCGCCCCATGACCGCTGCCCCGACCCGAACCACGAATCCATGACCGTACGATCGGTGAGAGACATCCCTCCTCGTCGTGAGGTTCACGAGAACCCGATATCAGGCTTGAGAAGAGGAGGTTGAAGATCGATCCGCAGATCGACGCAGATGAAATTAAAATTTCAGCGTTTTCATCTGCGTCGATCTGCGTCATCTGAGGATCGATTTGCTTCATGCCCCAATGGATCGTTCCCCGATCTCGGTTCGTCGAAAAAATAGGACCCCGAGAGGTGATGCCTTCTCGGCTCCGACATTGTATCTTTGTTGAATCGAAAGGACCTCGGACCCGGCTCTCCGCCCCGCCTCGCCCTGCTCGCCGGAGGGATGGCCAGCATGACCGCACGGACCCCGACTCCCTGCCCTACTCGGCGGCACCAGCCCCGACGATCGTTTCGTCTCTTTCATTTAAGAACGATGTGGTGCTTCGTCGCCTTTGCTGTCTCCTCACGGGGGTGGCTTGGTGCGGCGGAGCCCGTCGACTATCTCCGGCAGGTCAAGCCGGTCTTGAAGGAACGTTGCCAGGCGTGCCACGGGGCGCTCAAGCAGAAGGCCGGCCTGCGGCTCGACACCGGTGAAGCCATCCGCCAAGGGGGTGACAGCGGGCCGGCCGCGGTCGCGGGCGAGCTCGAGGAGAGCCCGTTGCTCGAGCGCGTTGTGGAGACCGACCCCAAGCTCCGGATGCCTCCCGAAGGGTCGCCCCTGACCGCGGAGCAAGTCGCGTCCTTGCGGGCCTGGATCGAACAGGGGGCCGCTTCGCCAGCGGGCGAGGTCCCCGAGGCCGACCCGCGTCGGCATTGGGCCTTCCTGCCCCCGACCCGACCGACACCCCCCGCGGAGGCCGGGAAGGACTGGGCGCGGAACCCGATCGACCGCTTCGTCGCGCGGGAGCACGAACGGCGAGGACTCACCCCACTGGCCCCCGCGAACCCCCAGGCGTTGCTGCGCCGGGTGTACCTCGACCTCGTCGGACTGCCCCCGAGCCGTGAGGAACTGCTCGAGTTCCTCCGTGATCCTTCGGACGTCGCTTATGCGAAGGTCGTCGACCGGCTCCTGGGCAGCCCGCAATACGGCGAGCGCTGGGCGAGGCACTGGATGGATGTCTGGCGGTACAGCGATTGGTACGGCCGCCGCTCGGTCCCGGACGTGACCAACAGCTATGCCCAGATCTGGCGTTGGCGCGACTGGATCGTCCGCTCGCTGAACGCCGACAAGGGCTATGACCGCATGGTCCAGGAGATGCTCGCCGCCGACGAGCTGTCGCCCGGCGACCCTGAGAACCTCGTGGCCACGGGCTTCGTCGTCCGCAATTGGTATCGCTGGAATTATAACTCCTGGATGAAGGACAACGTCGAGCACACGGCGAAGGCGTTCCTCGGCCTGACGGTCAACTGCGCCCACTGCCACGACCACAAGTACGACCCGATCACCCAGGAAGATTACTTCCGGATCCGCGCCTGCTTCGAGCCGCTCGAGCTGCGTCACGAGAAGGTCCCGGGCGAGCCCGACCCGGGCCAGTTCCCGAAGTACGACTACGGCAAGTCCTACCCGCCGATCACCTCGGGGATGGTCCGGGTGTTCGACGAGACGCTCGACGCCAAGACGTTCCTCTACACCCGAGGCGAGTCGCGCAACGTTGTGGCGGGCCGACCGCCGATCCCGCCCGGTGCGCCGGCGTTCCTCGGCGGGGCCGACCTCCCGATCGAGCCCGTCAGCCTCCCGGTCGAGTCGTATTATCCGGGGTTCCTCCCCTCGGCCCAGCGCGAGGCGATCGCCCGCGAAGAGGCCGCTGTCTCGTCGGCGATTCAAGCCTGGGATAAGTCGCGCGGTCCGTTCCTCGCCTCAGCGAAGACGGCGATCTCGACCTTCGGCCGTCGAGCCACAGCCCTTCATTTCGGCGGCTCGAAGATCGACGCCTCCAAGGCGTTCGACGACCTGGAAGTCGCCTGGATCAACCTCCGGGCCGACGAAGCCCAACTCGCGGCGGCTCGCGCCAAGCTGGGCGCCGTCCAGGTTCGGGTCGCTGCCGACGACGTACGCTACGGCAGAACGCCCGGCGATCCCCAGGCCCGAGCGCGCGAGGCGTCGCAAGCGGAACGGCTGTCCGCCGCCGCGCAGGCGTCGGCGAGCCTCGCCTCGGCCGATAAGGCAAGACTCCAGGCGAGCCGGAAAGCTCGAACCAACCCGAAGGCCCGGGACGAGGTGGCCAAGGCCGACGCGCAGATCACCGAGGCGCGCAAGGCCCTCGACGCCGCACGTTCGGCCCTGGCGAAGGAGTCGACGGAGTATGCTTCCTTCGGCCCCGTGTTCCCCGCAAAGAGCACCGGGCGCCGGCTGGCCCTGGCCCGCTGGATCACTGACCGGAAGAACCCCTTGGCGGCCCGGGTCGCCGTGAACCACCTCTGGAACTGGCACTTCGGCCGGCCGATCGCGGCCACGACCCACGACCTCGGGCGCAACGGGAAGGCCCCCACCCACCCCGAGCTGCTCGACTGGCTCGCGGTCGAGCTGATGGAGCCGACGACGGGCGTGCCCCCGTGGTCGTTGAAGCATCTGCATCGTTTGATTGTCACGAGCGCGACCTACCGCCTCGCCTCGGGCGGGGGCGATTCGACGAGCCAGGCCGCCCGCGCGGCGGACCCACAAGACCTCGCTTACTGGCGGTTCCCCCCGGCCCGCATGGAGGCCGAGGTGGTCCGCGACAGCCTCCTGCACGTCGCCGGCGCGCTCGACCCGGCGGTCGGAGGCGCGGACATCGACTTCGCCCAGGGGCTGACCTCGAGGCGTCGGAGCCTCTACTTCACCCACCACGGCGAGGCTCGGATGCCGTTCCTCGAGCTCTTCGACGCGGCCGACGCCGTCGAATGTTACCGCCGGACGACCTCGGTCGTCCCCCAGCAGGCCCTCGCCCTGACCAACAACGAGTGGCTCCTCTCCCTCAGCAAGTCCCTGGCCGAGCGGCTCTGGTCCGAAGCGCAAGGCTCTGCGACCGCTAGCCCCGACCCGGCCGTCGAGGGGGCGTTCATCACGGCCGCGTTCGAGCAAGTCCTGGCGCGGTCACCGTCCCCCCCCGAGCGGGACCTCTCCGCCGACTTCCTCCGCCGCCAGGCCCGGATGCTCGAGTCGGCCAAGGATGCTTCAGGCCCCTCTCGGGCGCGTCGCGACTTCATCCACGCGCTCTTCAGCCACAATGAGTTCGTGACGATTCGCTGACCTTGCTTCTCTCCCCCTTTTGGCTTTGCCGTCCGCCGGAGACCGTGCGCCATGGCCCGACAACGCCCCGAATCGCGTCGCGAGCGTCCCGGCCCTCCTTGCGGGCGGATCCATCGCCGAGCGTTCCTCTCCGACATCGGCCTCGGCTTCACGGGCCTGGCGCTCGGGTCGATGCTCCATCGCGACGGCGTAGCCCGGGCCGACGCCGGCGCGGGTGCGGAAAGTTCGGGGTCGCCGCCCGACGGCCGACCCCACTTCGCGCCTCGGGCGAAGAACGTGATCTGGATCTTCCTCTCCGGCGGCGTGAGCCACATGGAGACCTGGGACCCGAAGCCGGCGCTCAACCGGCACGCCGGCAAGACCTACGACCAGACCGGCCAGCCCAACCCACTGACCCTGCCCGAATTCCGCGAGCGATCTCGAGCGGTCGTCGGGGGCGAGCGTCGGCACGCCGAGATCTTCCCGCTCCAGGTCGGGTTCAAGAAGCACGGGCAGTCGGGCATCGAGATCAGCGACTGGTGGCCGCACCTGGCGTCCTGCGTCGACGACATCTCTTTCGTCCGCTCGATGTACACGACCGACAACGACCACGCCGCCGAATTCCAGATGCACCACGGGCGGCACAAGCTCGACGAGAAGCAGCCGGTGATCGGCTCGTGGATCAACTACGGGCTGGGCACGCTGAATGAGAACCTGCCCCAGTTCGTCTTCCTCGGCCAATACAAAGACGGCCGGGTCAAGGAGAACTTCTCGGCCGACTATCTCGGCCCCCGTTACGGCGGGATCGAGCTGTCCCTCGACCCCAAGAACCCGCTGCCGTTCGGCACGCGTCCCGGCGACGTCCTCGCCGACGAGCAGCGCAGCGAGTTCGAGTTCGTCGGGGCCCTGAACCGACTCGCCGCCGTCGAATACCCCGACGACGACGCGCTCCGGGCGCGGATCCGCGCCTACGAGCTCGCCTTCCGGATGCAGGCTTCGGTCCCGGAGGTGCTGAATCTGGCCGAGGAGTCGCCCGCGACCCAGTCGCTCTACGGGATCGACAACGAGGCCACCGCCGTCTACGGCCGTCGCCTCCTCGCGGCCCGACGCCTGGTCGAGCGTGGGGTCCGATTCAGCCTGGTCTACCTGAGCGACTACGGCGAGTGGGACTCGCACACCCAACTCCGCAGCCTCCACTCCAAGTCGTGCGCCCGCGTCGACCTGCCGATCGCCGGCCTGCTCAAAGACCTCAAGCAGCGCGGCCTGACCGAAGACACCGTCGTCGTCTGCTGCACCGAGTTCGGCCGCACCCCCGGCCTGGAGATCCCCCTCGGTACCAAGGCCGGCGCCATGGGCCGCGACCATCACCCGCACGGCTTCACCGTCTGGTTCTCCGGCGCCGGGATCAAAGCCGGCCACGTCCAGGGAGCGACCGACGAGCTCGGCTTCCACGCCGTCGAAGACCCCCACTACGTGACCGACATCCACGCGACCCTCCTCCACCTCCTCGGCCTCGACCCCCACCGCCTCGACATCCCCGGCCGCAAACGCCTCGAGATCGACTACGGCCGGCCGATCCGCGGGATCCTGGCCTGAGGGTGGTAGGTCGTTGGCGAGCGACAAAGCCTCGAAGGTAGGTCACAAGCGCGCTCTCGGCTTCGGGAGAGGGGGGAAGGGATCCATGAGAATCTATCCTCGTTACTCGATCGCCGGGTTGATGGGCCTTGTCCTTATCACCTCGCTTGGGCTCACAGCACGCCGCTCGGATTCCGAAATCTGGGCCGCATCGTTCTATCTCCTGACGTACGCGATGCGTGGCCCTGAGGAGGACCTTGCCCCTCGCACTCCAGCAGATAGGCCTGATCTTCCGCGTCGAGGACGGCGTCTGCTCCATCACCTATGAAAATAGTGACCACCCTTCCCGCCTCGTCGATTATCCCTCTTGCTCGGGCATTGTCTCCTGGCCTTGATTGCGAGTGGCCTTGGTGCGCTACTGGGCTTTTCCCTCGCCTCCAGTCGGCGGTTTGTGCATTCGGTGTGAAGTGGTCTTCGAGAGGGGGATTGCGACCCGAAAGGGGGCGGCCTCTCTTGCTGAGGAGGTCGAAGGGTTCGCTTCCTGATCGGGGCCGACGATCCATCCTCGGCCGCCCCTCACGGGGCGGGGAGGACGATTCGGCCGGTTAGAGCGTGTCGAAGTTTGCTGCGGTAGCGTGGATGCCTTGCTTGAGCCGAAGTCGCTGCACCGCCTTGGGGCTCGCCGGGACGGTCATCTTTTTCCCCGGTGGGAGGCTGATGCCAACCAGCGTCGATGGGGACGATCCCGAATCGGTCCCAGGTCCGTCCACCGAGAGCCCCTTCAGCACAAACGGGCTCCGATTCTCAATCCGAATGAAAAAGTGATGGTTGCTTTCCCCGTGACGTGCGAATCGCACATGTATGATTCGGGCGAGCATGCTTTCTGCCCAGGCGTCCACGATCTCGGCAGGGCTGCGCGGGGCTTCCGGGCTGGAGAATCGCGGGATCGAGGCTTGACCGAGGTCAACCCAAGCGACCCCCGCCTCATCCGAGGCGAGGACATGCACCGAGACCGCGGATTTGCGAATCAGGACCCGTGTGGCGAGCGCAGGTCCCGTCGGCTTGGCGGGCACGCCTTCGCGGGGCGTTAGTCCCAGGATCGTCTTTCCCTCCAGGATTTTTCGAAGGTCCATGGCCAGCCTTTGATCCTCGGGCGTGGTCGCGGATATTTCGAAGGAAAGAACACTCGCTTCCGCCGGTTGGCCCGAGCTGTCTCGGGAGCCGAGACGTTCGGCGAGCCGTTGCGCGAGGGCCAGTTCGCGACGGTTGGTCCAGGTTGCGGCGAGCGCCTCCAACCTCGACCAGTCGAGGCCCTGACCTGCATTCCAAAGGACGAGTTGGGCGACGGTCTCCGGGGTTTTTGCTCCGGCCAGCTGCTTGATAAGCTGGCGGAATCCAGGGGTGAGCCCCTCGGCCGTGTCGACGTCCGAGACCTTGAGCGGCTCCCCCTTCCGGGGCATCGCGAGCCCGGAGCTCGAGTCAGGGCCGGAGATGCGAACAAGGGGCGTGGGCAGGTGTCGGGTCTGTCCCGGCCCGATGACCGCGAAGGCCGGCCCGGCCGAAGGAACGGACCGGAATCCGCCTCCGAATCCGCCAGCGGCCCCACCCCCCCCAGGGCCACCGCCCCCAGGGCCACCGCCCACGCCCCCGAGCGCACCGGACGAGTTGAGCGATTGGAAATCCCAACTGTCGCGATCCCCCACGAGGCCCATGATCAATCGCCCCAGCATGAGCATGCCGGCCGAGGCGGGCAGCGTACCCGCCCCGCCTCCCGAACTACCGTTCCCGCCCCCGCCAAACCCTCCGCCTCCAATCCCTCCCCCGCCCTGACCGCCACCCCCAAGGCCACCTCCACCGATGCCACCTCCCCCGCCGAAGCCGCCCCCTCCAAGTCCTCCAAACCCACCACCGCCGAACTGGCCGCTCGCTCCCGAGGCGATCAAGCCGGGGGGCAAGACGACGCGGAGCGCACGTGGCGAGCGGTTCGTGACCGAAAGGACCATTTGCCCTTCTCCCGAGCCTTCCGCCACGACCGCGAGGGTTCCCCGGCTGAGGCCATCGAACAGGTCGACCGCCGCGGGAGACCGCTTCGCCGCCCCCTTCCCGGGTTCAGAAGCCGCCACCGGCTTTACCGGTACGAACGCGGCCAGGACGAAACTCAAGCCGACCATGCCAATCCTTCGCGTGAGCCATCGACGCACAAGACACCTCTCATTCATCAAAGGTTGCGGGGCCGAAGAACGTCGCCGTGGCTCAAGGAGCCAGGCTTATCGACCGCACGGAATCCCACGCCGAATCATCCGGATCTCCCTGGTTTTTCCCTCGAGGGCTGCGAGTGTCCTCGGGCGTGTATTGATCCTCCTCCCGCTCGCGATCGAACGTTAGGAGAGGGAGCGGAGCAGGCCGTCTCGGAGACACGGACTGGAAACCGCCAAGACCGCCGCCACCGCCTCCCAACCCTCCACCCTGTCCGCCGCCCCCGAAGCCGCCACCGCCTCCACCGAGGGCCCCGCCGCCCCCGCCTCCTCCCCGGCCGCCGCTGATCAGGGAGATGGGGATGATGGCCAGGTCGGCGACCGGGTAGACGCGGATTTCGCTCGGGACGTCCCCGGAGTTCTCGTAGGTGATCGTCATCAGGCCGTCCTTGACCGTGTAGGTCAGGCCGAGCTGCTTGAGGATCAGCTTGAGGGTCGTCTTGAGGGGGACGCCTTCGAGGTCGAGGGTGATCGGCGAGGTCATCGTCTTCTCGGCCTCTTGCAGGCCGACGGGGTCGACGTAGATCGGGATGCCCGAGTCGTTCGCGCCCTGGGTCGCCGACTTGATGTACTTGAGGACGTCCTCGAGCGGCGTCTCGTTGGGGAAGGCCATCGAGATGGGCTCGTTGAGCTTCTCGAGGATCGCCTTCGTCTTCGGGTCGCGGTCGAGGAGGTCGACGGCCTTGCCGTACTTCTTGATGCGGTCTTCCGAGATCTTCCGCCAGAGATCGGCGTCGGGATACTCGATCGTGATCGTGTCCGGGAACGGGACCGCGGCGCGGTCGACATCCTGGAACGACTGCATGAAGCGGAACTCCTTGAGCTGCTCGTAGGCCCGCTCCTGGGCGAGGAAGCCCGTGGTCTGGGAGACGAACACGCCTGCGCGGGGGGCCGCATCGTTGGGGACGAGGGCGCGGGCCTTCTGGGCGAGGAGGCGGGCGTCGTAGAACGCGGCGGTCGTCGCGACGATGTCGCCGGTGCCGCCTTTGTAGAGGACGTTGTACTGCCCCTGGGCCATCAGGCTGTCGAACTGGATCATCAGGGTCGAGACGGTCTGGTCATCGCGAGCCAGGAGGTCGAGGGCGCGGGCGTGCTGCTCGGCGGCGGCCTCGAGCCGGAGCCGCTCGGCCTGCTGGGCGACGATCCGCTCCTCGGCCCGGACGGTCGAGAGGAGCTGGGCCTGGATCTCGCGGTCGAGCGAGTTGCGGACCTCGTCGGTGAAGTCGGTCGTCGAGCGGACAAGCGACAGGGCGAGGCGGAGCGTGCTCAGGGCCGCCTCGGGCCGGCCGGCCTCGACGAGGTCACGCGCGGCTTGCTCGCGCTGGCGGATGTCGGCCGTCAACTGCTGCCCCATCACCCTCTGGATCCTGTCCGCTTCTTCGATCGTGGCATGACCCCGTCGCGAGTCGTGGGGCAGCTCCTCCTCGGCTCGGAGCAACGCCAGGCGCGATGCCCCGAGGGCCTCGAGGCCCCGCCGGGCCTCGAGGCCCTCGGGGTCGAGCTCGATGGCCTTGCGGAAGAAACGCTCGGCGTCCTCCACGCTCCGAGCCAACAGGGCTTGGCGTCCCAATTGGGTCAACTGAAGTGACAAGGGGGGGGCGGGTGTCTCAGCCCGCGACCCCGGATGAGCAAGCCCCAGGCCGCACAGCAAGCCGAGGGCGCGGAGTCGCCCTCGTCGCCCGTATTTCATCACGACGAAACTCCTTGAAATAATGAGAAATTGTGGATAGAAACGCCGGCGCGTCCGCGCGAGCACGTCTATGGCCCGAGCGGTCGGGTTTTCGAGGGGGTGTACGTCCCCTTCGGCCAGCCTCGTGATTACGAGGGGCCTCTGATCGGCGCGCAGGGTGAGCGGCCGAAGCCCTGGGCCGGCTACGTTTCGCTCAACGGAAGCGGGATGGGCCGATCCTCAGGCGGACGGGGCGTTCGAGGGCCCGGAGCCGCCGGGGTCAATCTCGCTCTCGAGGGCGGCTTCGATGCGATGGCGGACGTCCGTCGGAAGGAAGAACGGGGCGAGCTTCTCGCTCCCTTCTCCGCGCGCACGGAGTCGACGCAGGATCGCCGCGAGCGAACGCGATTGTCTGCGGAATCGTCTGCATCCCGGGCAATAGAGCTGGTGGGCATTGACCGACCAGACTTCCCAAAGCGGTCGTTGCACTTCCAGCGATTCCACCTCGGATCGCGCGACTTGTTCGCACGAGGCCCAAATCCAGGAGAGGGCATGGATAGCCCGCTCTCTCCGACCGCGATTCTTGGGATTGTCCATGGCTCAGATCCTTTCGGTCACGCGGCGAGCGGGCGTGGCCCAGGCATGCGACGCCGGGCTTTCGGACTTCGCGGTCCGGCCCCGAAACCAATGAATCTCGAGGCAATGCCTGAGGAGGAGCCGGGCGCGATAGAGCCGAACCGAGAGGTTCTCGGGAGAGATCTCCCCATCGCGACAGATCGCTTCCCGGCTCAGGCCTTCCACCTCCAGGCCGAGAAAGACGTCGGCCAGGCGGGGAGGCATGTTGGAAAGGCACGTCCCCAGAACCTCCCAGAATTCCAGACGCTCGTATTCCCGGAGCGGGTCGCCCTTCCAGGCCAGCGGAGGCGTGCGCCAACGGCCACGCCGGTCGAACATCCCCCCCTCGCCCTCCGCCGGGGGATCGCCCGCTCGGGAACGTCGCTCGCGGGCCAGCTCCCGATGTCGATCGGCAATTTTATGTTTGAGTATGGCGATGAGCCATGTGCGGACCGACGACCGTCCCGTGAACGAGGCGCGGGCCCGGAGCGCCTCGAGGAAGGCCTCCTGCACGAGGTCCGAAGCGGCCTCCGGGTCGCGAACGCGCAGGATCGCGAACCGATAGAGGCTGTCCCCATGTCGCTCGACCCAGGCCTCCGGTTCGAGTTCCGATCGGCTTTTCATCACTTGTGAATCATCCTCGATCGTGATCGGAATCGGCGGTTAGAGATCACTTCACCGCTTGACGTTTCATCCCGCCGGTTTATTCGAGGGCGAGTCGAGAGATTCCCTTGCCCTACACGATCAGTCGCGTTCCTCGGGCTGGCCTGACAGGGAAATCTCCCGGCGTTTCTGGGAATCGCTCGGAAAGATGGAGAGGGGCATGGCCCGAGCTCGAAGGGGCAAGGCACTTTGGAGCGCTTCGCGGTTGACTGGCATACGGGCTTGGCGAAGTGGGGACTCGCCGTTCCCTTCTCATCCCGGCGGGGCAAGAGTGCTCCACCTACCCTGCGAACCCCGCGAGCCGCCGGTAAGCGGGGTACTCCTGCACCGCATCGGTGGCGATACATCCGGGAACCGCTCTCAACTTCAACGCGATTGCCGTGCCGCGCCTCGCGAGCCGGTCTTTCGGTCGACGTGACCCCTCTAGCCCGAGTGTCTTGCGTTTTGCTCGGCCGGCGGAACGCGGGCCGTTCTCCCCGGCCTCGGGAAGGAGTCGCCACGATTCGTCGTGGCGGCCACGACGAATCGTGGGTTCTGAAGGGAGCGGCCCGGGCCATCCTTGGACCTGTCGCCCGCATCCCACGAGGCCGGCATCGCGCGGGAACGACCGCGAATTCCCCGGGATTTTTGATAGATCGAGACGGTTCGGACGACCAATCTCGCGGTGATGGCCGGGAATCGGCCGCCCTTGTCGACGCCCCTTCGGGGCGACGCCCAAAACTGCCCGAAAGGAGTCAGCCAAGATGAATCGTCTCAACCGCGCAGGGATTCGATCGATGACCTTCGCCTTCCTGATGGCGTTCGTGATCGAGGCGCCTGCGTCCGCCGATTCCATCCGGATTTCGGTGACGAACGACCAACCCTCGGGCGGGTTCGCCATCTCGCCCGTTTGGTTTGGTGTGCAGAGCGGTGGCACATCGACGTTCACGCCCTCCGTGGCCGCCTCGGCATCCCTCCAGGCGCTCGCCGAATTGGGGGATTCCTCGAAGCTGGCGACCGCATTCGACGGCCGGGGGCCTCAGGGAGTCGCGGGTACGACGCCACTGACGCCGGGCGCCTCAGCCTCAACGATCCTCGACGTGGCCGACCCGGCGAGTCACCCCTATCTCAATTTTGCCGCCATGGTCGTCCCCTCGAACGATTTCTTCTTCGGAAACGCCGATCCGAAGGGCTTTCGACTGTTCGACGCGAGCGGGCAATTCGTCGGACCTACCACGATCCAGGTCTTCGGGCACAACGCCTGGGACGCGGGGACGGAGGTCGACAACATCCAGTTCGGGGCCGCGTTCATCGCCGGAGAGAACGCCAGCGATCACGTGGCGGCCAGCGGCGTCATCACGCCGGTGTTCGGCGGCCCCACCGACTTGACAGCCTATCTCAACAGCATCCATGGGAAGGCCACTCCGGCCGGTTACGACATCGGGCACGTCATCTCACCGGACGACCTCATCGCCACCATAACGATCACCAGAGTCCCCGAACCCTCGACCTTCGTTTTGTTCGGGATCGGGGTCGTTGCTCTCTTGCATAAGACCTCAAGAAACCGTCTGGGCATCACCCCCCCTTCCACCATGAAATGAAGGCCCCCTCCCGGCGGCCCGCGCATCGCCCTTGCCACCCCGAGATCGGCGACTCCAAGGGGAGATCCACGGCGGATTCTCCTCCGCCCACGAGGTTTGATGCCCCCCGCGAAATCTCGTGGGCCACGGCCCTTGTTCCGACGTGGCGACCCGGCCGCTCGACGGGCCGCGTGGTCGATGTCTAAATCCTTTGATCGCCGCCCGTTAGGGCCGGTGGTCGGGCTCGCGACGACGGGTTGGCATGCGCTTCGCTTAGGATGAATCGGGATCAGGAATCGTTGGGGAGTCTTTGTCGTGGTCAAGACTCGATTCCTTTTTTATGTTCGAAACAGGAAATGGTAACATGAAAATACGTCATGCTTTGCGGTTCGCGGCCGGGATCCTCGGCCTGACTGCCGCGATCGGTGTGGCGATGGTGATTCCTGGGCGGATCGTCGAGGCGGCCCCGGCCCCCAAGGTCGGCGAAACGGCGCCGGACTTCGAGCTGAGCTCCGTCGCGGGAGAAAAGGTCCGGTTGTCGAAGCTGGCCCTTCGGGGGCCCGTCGTCATGATCGTCCTGCGCGGTTACCCGGGGTATCAGTGCCCGATTTGCAACGGTCAGGTCGGTGAGTTCCTGGGAAGGGCCCGAGAATTCCAGGCGGCGAAGGCGAACGTGGTCCTGATCTACCCCGGCCCGTCCGACGCCCTCAAGCAGCACGCCTCGGAGTTTGTCCGTGGAAAAACGATGCCGGAGAATTTTCATCTCCTTATCGATCCCGACTACACGGTCACCGATCGATACGGGCTGCGCTGGGATGAGCCGCGAGAGACCGCTTATCCGTCGACCTTCGTGATCGGCACGGATCGGGAGGTTCGCTTCGCGAAGATCAGCCGGTCCCACGGTGGTCGTTCGAAAGCGAGCGAGGTCATCGAAGCACTGACGAGATGACCGATGGCCCGGGGTTCCTCCGCGGCTCCGACTCGGCGGGGGCCGCGAGTGCCGGGTTCAAGGGGGGTCATAGCCCCCCGGGTGCCAGGGGTGGCAGCGGAGGACTCGGGCGACGCCCTTGGTAGTGCCTCGGATCAGGCCGTATTTTTGTAAGGCGCCGATCATGTATCGGCTGCAACTGGGCTCGAACCGGCAGACGGGGCCGAAGAGGGCGAGGAGCGGGCTGAGGGTCACCTGGTAGATCCGGATCGCCAGGATCAGGAGGCCGATGAGGGCCCGGGAGGGCCAGGCCCACAAGGACGCCGGGCTCACGTCGAGGCCTTCGCCGCGCGGATGCCGAGCCGGCGGGCGACGGCCTGGGCCAGGCTGGGGAGGGCGTGGTTGGCCTCGGCGAAGGTGAGGTTCGGGCCCCGGGGGACGACGATCAGGTCGACGCCCGCGGGGAGCTCGGCCTTGTTCAGGCGGAATGCCTCGCGGAGGAGACGCTTGACCCGGTTCCGCGCCGCGGCGGATCGGATCTTCTTGCGGCCGACCGAGATGCCCAGCCTGGCGTAGTCGCGACCGTTCTCGGCCCCGTAGACGATGATCGACGGATCGGACGCCGAGCGCTTCCGGTCGAAGGCACGACGGAAGTCCTTGGGGTCGTTGATCCGTTCGTGGGGGCGGAAGGTCGCGGGAGACGTCATGAAGATTCGGGGCCTCGAGAAACGAATTCGGTCGAGTCGGTCCCGGAGTCGGGCTCGGGGCCGAGGTCGGGGAGGCGCACGATCCGGGGCGGGTTGAGACGCTCGCGGATCAACCTCGCCCGGCGATGCACGTGCCAGATCACGAGCAGGCCCAGGGTTGTCAGGGAAACGAGGCCGATGCCGACCAAGCTCGCGACGGCGCGGGCGATCCTCGGCCGCTCGTCCGGATGCTCTTTGAGGATCTGACTCAGCTTGCTCTTGCGAGGTTCAGGCATCGTGCTCGGCTTCGGCCTCCAGCGCCTCGCGGAGCTCCCGTGCGAGCCCGTCGAGTTGCTGGTGAACCTGCGAGAGGTGGTCGCGGAGTTTCAGGATGGCCTCGACGCCGGCCAGGTTGATCCCCAGGTCGCGCTGGAAGCAGAGGATGGTCCAGATCCTCCGGACCTCGGCGGGCCGATAGCCTTCCACGGACCCCTCCTGGACGGACCGGATCAGGCCGTGGGTTTCGTAGCGTACGAGGACCCGGGTGGAAATCCTCAGGTTCTCGGCGACCTGGTCGCGGGGGATGATCGGTTCTGTCATCGGCGGTCAAACGCCCCGATTGCCTCGACTCGATTGCACTCGACTCGATTCGTCCCATCTCGTCAGGAAGGCACCACCCCAGGGGTGTTACCAGATCCCCGCGCGGGGGTTGAGCGGGTTGCGTTCGGCAAACTGAGTGATCAGTTCCCGGCTCTCGTCGTCGATGGACTTGGGCACGACGACCTTGAGGACCAGGAACAGATCGCCTTCGGGCTTCCCGCCGGAGGCGGGGACCCCCTGCCCTTTGAGCCTGAGCTTCTGGCCGCTCGAGCTGCCGGGGGGGATCGTCAGCGACTTCAACCCGTCGAGCGTGGGGACCTCGACCTTGGCCCCCAGGATCGCCTCGGAGACGCTGATCGGCGTCTCGACGGACAGGTTCCGGCCGTCCCTGGTGAAGTAGGGATGCGGCTCGACCTCGACGAGGATGGTCAGGTCCCCGCGCGGGCCCCCCTTCTCTCCCGGCTCGCCCTGGCCTCGGAGCCGGAGCTTGGCCCCGGACTCGATGCCCGGTGGGATCTTGACCACCAGGGTCTCGCGACGGTCGTCCTCGCGTTCGACGTCGATCTTGGTCTCACCGCCCCGGATGGCGGTGAGGAAGGGGATGGAGAGCTCGGCCTCGACGTTCTGGCCGGGCCTCGGCCCGGCGGGGCGCTGGCGTGCTCGGGGACCGGGACCGCCCCCTCGCATCCGACCGATCAGGTCTTCGAAGAGCCCACCGCCGCCGACCCCTTCCGAAACGCCCGCCCCTCCGCCGGACCCGAAGAACTCGCTGAAGTCGAAGTTCTCGTAGCCACCGGGTCCCGCCTGGCGGGCCGCCCACTCCGAGGCCCCGGCGCGGGGACCGGCCGCCGCGCCTCCTTCGAAGGCGGCGTGGCCGAAGCGGTCGTAGAGCGACCGTTTCTCGGGCTCGGAGAGGATGTCGTAGGCTTGCTGGGCTTCCTTGAACTTCGCTTCTGCCGTCTTGTCCCCCGGGTTGACATCCGGGTGGTGCTTCCTCGCCAGGGCCCGATAGGCCTTCTTGATCGCGTCGGCCGAAGCGTCGCGGGCCACCCCAAGCACTTCGTAATAGTCGCGGTCGGGCATGGGCGTCGACGGGCCTCTCGTGCTCGCACTCAACTCGACAGGATGGACGCGGTCGGCAACATCCCGGGCATTCCCTTGGTTAGCGTTATTCTACCTAGACCTCGATGTCTTTCAAGCGAGGCCGGTACCGACTTCGGACGGTTAAGCTCATGGAACGGGAATGTGGTTGAGATCTCTAGGGGCGATCGCCGGGATACCGGGGTTCGACGCTCCCTGGCCATGATCGGCCGCTGGGGAGGCCGAGCGAGGTCGCTTTGAGGCAACATCTAGTGCCTCCTCCTTGATTCCGTTATAATATTTTACCTCTAAAGGGAGTTGTCATCGGTCGCGGCCTTGACTCGAGGTCTTGCCGGCCGACACGGGGAAAAGCTGGGTTCCATCGGCCTCGATGGGGCGGCCGACCGACAGGGCATTGCGGCCCATTTGTGAAGATCGAGGCGGGGCTGGTTCGTCGGCCGGAGTAGACTCAAGGTCGTCGCGACTTGACGCCTGGGGAGGTGTCGCGGTGTCGGCCTCGAGGCTCGCGGCCTGGACTTCCTGTGTCAGTGGGGATCGAATCGCCCCGGCCGGAGATTGGGGATGGCGTGGGGCTAGACTCCGAGGATGAGACGAGACGATGATGGGCCTCGGCACCGGGATGTCACGATCCCTCCCCCTTCCCGCGAACTCGGCTTTTGAAAACATGACGAGAACGAGCTGCCCCGACTTCAATCGATGACGGCGCCCGCCATCACTAGGAATCGATCGACATGAGCGTCAACGTCAAGAACGGCCTCGCGGAGATCCTCACGAAGCACGAGCCGGACCTCCTCGGCGAGTGGATCCGGGAACAGAAGAACGCGAACGTCCGCCGGTTGGGCTCGCTCCAGGATGCCGAGCTTCGGGACCAGTGCAAGGAGTTCCTCGGCCTCTTGCGGACGGCCGTGCAGCAGGGGAATTTCGAGGACATCCAGGGCCCGCAGTGGTCGGGCGTCCGGGAGATGCTCGCGGCCCTCTCGCGGTCGAGGGGGCTCCAGGGCTACAGCCCCTCGGAGACGGCGTCGTTCGTCTTTTCGTTCAAGCCCCCCCTCCTCTCCAAACTCCGGGAGGAATTGGCCAAGGACAGCCAGGGCTTGCTGGACGCGATCCTGATCGTCTCGGGCCTCTTCGACAGGCTCGGACTCTACACGACCGAGGTCTATCAAAAGGCGCGCGAGGAGGTCATCGTCCGACAGCAGCAGGAGATGCTCGAGCTGTCGACGCCGGTCGTCAAGCTTTGGGAGGGGATCCTCGCCCTACCGATGATCGGGACGCTCGATAGCGCCCGCACCCAGGTCGTGATGGAGAGCCTCTTGCAGAAGATCGTGGAGACCGGCTCGGGGATCGCGATCATCGACATCACGGGCGTGCCGACGGTCGACACCCTCACCGCTCAGCACTTGCTCAAGACCGTGACCGCCGCCCGCCTGATGGGGGCCGAGTGCATCATCAGCGGCATCCGCCCGCAGATCGCCCAGACGATCGTCCACCTGGGGGTCGAGCTCGGGGGGGTCATCACGAAGGCTACGCTGGCCGATGCGTTCTCGATCGCCCTCGACCGGACGGGGCGCACGATCGTCCGAGCGACGGCCCGGAACTGAAAGGATCTCCCTTGGAACGCATCCCGATCCTGCGGATGGGCGAATTCCTGATCGTGAGCATTCAGGTGGACATGCACGATCGGCTCGCGATGACCCTCCAAGACGACCTGACGAACCGGATCTCCGAGACGGGCGCCCGCGGCGTGCTGATCGACATCTCGACGCTCGACATGGTCGACTCGTTCATCGGGCGGATGATCAGCAACATCGCCGCCATGTCCCGGATCCTCGACGCCGAGACGGTCGTCGTGGGCATGCAGCCGGCGGTCGCGATCACCCTGGTCGAGCTCGGCCTGACCCTGTCGGGCGTGCGCACGGCGCTGGACGTCGAGAAGGGGATGGACCTCCTCCGGGCCGCGATGCGACGGCGGGTGCAGGAGGGCGACGATGGGCGTGTCGAAGAGTGACACCCTCGAGATCCGGGCCTCCAGCGACGTCGTGCTCGTGCGCCAGGCGGTGCGGAAATGGACCACGGAATTGGGCTTCAGCCTGGTCGACCAGACCAAGATGATCACCGCCGCGAGCGAGCTGGCGAGGAACACGGTCGACTACGGCAAGGGGGGTATCGTGCGGATGGAGATCCTTGAGGAGAGCCCCCGCAAGGGACTTCGGCTCAGCTTCGAGGACCAGGGCCCGGGAATTGCAGATATCGACCTGGCGCTCACCGACGGCTACACGTCGGGCAAGGGGATGGGGATGGGGCTGAGCGGCTCGAGGCGCCTCGTCAACGAGTTCTCGATCGACTCCCGTGTCGGCGAGGGCACCCGCGTGACGATTACGAGGTGGAAGTGACTCCGATCGTCGGCCAGCCCGTCGTCCTGTCCTTCGATGACCCCTCGCAGGTCGGCGAGGCGAGGCGTGCCGCGATGACGTTGGCCGGGAGGCTCGGCTTCGACGAGACGTGGCGCGGCAAGGCCGCACTCGTCACGACCGAGGTCGCGTCGAACCTGGTCAAGCATGCTCGCGAGGGGATGCTGATCTTGCAGGGCCTCGAGCGGGAGGGGGCCTGCGGCTTCGAGGTCCTGGGCCTCGATCGGGGCCCGGGGATGGCCGACGTCGGGCGTTGCCAGGCCGACGGGTACTCGACGGCCGGCTCCTCGGGGACGGGCCTGGGCGCCCTCGCCCGCGTTGCTTCGGCCTTCGAGATCGACTCGCGGCCCGGGGTCGGCACGGCCCTGATGGCCCGGCTCTGGCCGGGCTCGCCAGCCGGGACCTCGCCCTCTTCGGTGATGGAATCGGGCGTCGTCAGCGTCCCGATGCCCGGGGAGGAAGTCTGCGGCGATTCCTGGGCCGTCGCCGAGGAGCCCGAGGTCAGCCAATGGCTCGTGGTCGACGGCCTGGGGCACGGCCCCCAGGCCGCCGAGGCGTCGCTCGAGGCCGTGCAGGCCTTCAAGGAGCATGCCCGCCTCGGCCCGGCCGCCTTCCTTGGCGTCGCCCATACCTCGCTCCGGGGCACGCGCGGGGCCGCCATGGCGATCGCCCGCGTCGACCGGGGACGCGGCGAGGTCCGCTACGCCGGCATCGGCAACATCGCCAGC
This sequence comes from Singulisphaera rosea, assembly GCF_054877945.1. Lineage (NCBI taxonomy): Bacteria > Pseudomonadati > Planctomycetota > Planctomycetia > Isosphaerales > Isosphaeraceae > Singulisphaera > Singulisphaera rosea. The sequence continues at coordinate 103,483 of NZ_JBTYIP020000031.1, forward strand.
GTCGTCCTCGACGGGGGACTTGGACGGGGATCCCACATGCTTTCCCAGAACGGGATCGTCGGGCACACGGTTCGCAAGATCCAGGAGTTCGTCTACCCCTGGGCCGCGCATTCCGTGCTGATCATGCACTCCGACGGCCTGGGGTCGCACTGGGGCCTGGATCGTTACCCCGGCCTTGTCGCCCGACACCCGAGCCTGATCGCGGGGACCCTCTTCCGGGACGTTCGGCGCGGTCGGGACGACGTCACGGTCCTCGTGGCCCGAGAGAGGACGGACGCCCCATGAGCTTGCCGCTCCTCACCCTGGAAGTCCGCCTGGAGCCGGACATCGTCCTCGCTCGACAGCGGGCACGCCAGATCGCGGGACTTCTTGGCTTTCCCGCCCTCGACCAGACTCGAATCGCCACCGCGGTCTCGGAGACCGTCCGCAACGCCTTCGAGTTTGCGGGCGGGGGGAAAGTTGAGTTCCAGGTCGAATCCGGGCCGCCTGCCGGCCTCTTGATCCGCGTCCGCGAGCGGGGTCCCGGGGTCAAGGGGCTCGAAATGCTCCCGGGCGGGGCGTACGGATCGTCGCCGGGGTCCGGCCAGGCCGCCCTCGTCACGAAGCGGTTGATGGACCAGTTCGACATCCAGAGCTCGTCGATGTCGGGCGGGGCCGTGGTCTCGATGATGAAGCGGCTGCCAAAGCGGATGGCCCCGCTTACTGCGAAGGAATTGTCCCGGATCTCCGACGAGCTCGCGAAGCAGGCGCCCCGGGGACTCCTCGAGGAACTCCAGCAGCAAAATCAGGAGCTCCTCCGGACCTTGCAGGAGCTCCGCGAAAGCCAGGCGGAAATCGCCCACCTCCACACCCGTGAGCTCGAGGAGACGAATCGTGGCGTGGTGGCCCTCTATACCGAGCTCGATGACAACGCGAAGGCTCTGAAGCGGATCTCGGACCTGAAGTCCCGCTTCCTCTCGAACATGAGCCACGAGTTCCGCTCGCCGCTCAACACGATCCTCAGCCTCAGCGGGTTCCTCATCGATCGGGTCGACGGCGAGCTGACGGCCGAGCAGGAGAAGCAGGTCTACTTCATCCGCAAGGCGGCCGAGAGCCTCGCGGGGCTGGTCAACGACCTGCTCGACCTGGCGAAGGTCGAGGCCGGAAAGGCCGTCGTCCGGCCCGAGTCGTTCGAGGTCGCCACGCTCTTCGACGTCCTCCGCGGGACGACCCGACCGTTGCTCGCCCAGAGGCCGATCACGCTCATTTTCGAAGACCCCGTCGGCTTCTCGACGCTCCGCACCGACGAGGCGAAATTGACCCAGATCCTCCGGAACTTCCTCTCCAACGCGGTGAAATACACCGAGCGGGGGGAGATCCGCGTCTCTGCGACCACCGGGGCCGGCGACACGGTCATCTTCTCCGTGACCGACACCGGGATCGGGATCGCCCCGGAGGACCGGGCCCGGGTCTTCGAGGAGTTCGGGCAGGTCGAGGGGCCGATCCAGGGTCGCATCAAGGGAACGGGCCTCGGCCTCCCCCTCTCCCGCAAGCTCGCCGAGCTGCTCGGGGGGACGGTCTCCCTCCGGAGCGAGCCCGGCGTCGGCTCGACGTTCTTCGTCCTCCTCCCACGCCACTTCCGCCCCGACCAGGAAGGCGAGCCTTCGCCCGAAGGTCCCGAGTCGCTCGACCCGGCACGCTCCCCGGTGCTAGTGGTCGAGGACGATCCCATGGACCTCTTGCTCTACGAGAAAGGCCTGGAGGGCTCGGGCTTTCAGGTCCTCCCCGCCCGGACCCTCGACCAGGCCCGCCTTATGCTGAGGAAGTTCAGGCCGGTGGCCGTCGTCCTGGACATTATCCTCGAGGCCGAGAGCGGCTGGACGCTGCTCACCGAGATGAAGTGCTCGGACGCGTTGAAGGATATCCCGGTGCTCGTGCTCACATCGGTCGATGGAGAGGAGCGAGCCTTGGCCCTCGGGGCCGACGAATTCTGCCTCAAGCCCATCGACCCCGCCTGGCTCCTCGAGAAGCTCGAGACGCTCGAGGGCCGCGGCCCCGTCGAGACAGTCCTGATTGTCGACGACGAGGAGGGACAACGATACGTGCTCAGGGAACTCTTGTCCCGTCAAGGACGGTTTGACATCATCGAAGCATCCGACGGCCGTCAGGGCCTGGATCTCGCGCGCGAGGCCCATCCCGGCGTGATCTTCCTCGACCTCGTCATGCCCGACATGACCGGTTTCGAGGTCCTGGAGCGGCTAAAGTCCGACCCGGTTACCAAGGATATCCCCGTCATCATCAACTCGTCGAAGACTCTCGAGGACGGCGAACTCGGCCGGCTCCACGCGGACTCGGCGGCGATCCTCTCCAAAGGAGCTGGCACGCAAGAAGAAAGGTTCGCAAGGGTCCGCGAAGCCCTGGTGAAGGCCGGCCTGAGCCCGGCCTTGCCGGGGGCGGAGTTGTGATATGCACGAGTCATTGCCAATCACCACCATCCTTCTCGTGGACGACGACGAAGGGAAGCGTTACTCCGTGGCGAAGATCCTCAAGCGGGCCAAGTTCCAGGTCCGCGAGGTGGCTACGGGCGCCGAGGCGCTGGTGCGCGCGGCCGAGAAGCCCGACCTGATCATCCTCGACGTCAAGCTTCCGGACATCAGCGGTTTCGAGGTATGCCGTCGGATCAAGGCGGACCCCGCGACCGCCACGATCCCCGTGCTCCACCTCTCGACCACGTTCGTGGAGATCGAGGACAAGGTCCACGGACTCGAAGGGGGGGCGGACGGCTACCTGACCGACGTCCTCGAGCCGCTCGAGCTGATCGCCACCGTGAACGCCCTGCTCCGCGCCCGGAGGGCCGAGGAGGCCGCTCAGCTCACGGCCAAGCAGTGGCAGGTCACGTTCGACGCCGTCAGCGACGGAGTGCTCCTGCTCGACCGTCGCGAGAGCGTCCTCCAGATCAACCAGGCGATGGAGCGGATGCTCGGCGTCTCCTGGAACGAGGTCGTCGGGAGGACCTTTCACGACCTCTTCGAGATCGTCTCCGACCGCGAAGGCTCTCCGTTCGCGAGGATGCTCGGGTCCCACGCCCGCGAGGTCGTCGAGCTGTTGCGCGGGGACCGCTGGCTCCACGTCGCCGTCGACCCGGTCCGGGGCGGGGATAGCGTCGTCAGCGGGGCGCTCTGCATCGTCTCCGACATCACCGACCGCCGGAGGCTTGAACAGGAGCTCCGGCTCCGTGCCGACGAGCTCGCGGTCGCGGATCGTCGCAAGGATGAGTTCCTCGCGATGCTCGCCCACGAGCTGCGCAACCCCCTGGCGCCGATCATGAATTCCCTGGAGGAGATCCGCCTCGAGGGGAGCGACACGCCGCCGATCGGGCAGGCGCTCGACATCGCCGGCCGACAGGTTCGGCACATGTCCCGGCTCCTCGACGACCTCCTCGACGTCGCCCGGTTCACCAAGGGCAAGATCCAGCTCCGCAGCGGGCCGGTCGAGATCGCCGCGGTCGTTTCCCACGCCGTCGAGACCGCCCGGCCGGTCATCGAGTCGGGGGGCCACCACCTCGAGGTCTCGCTCCCCAACGAGCCGATCCACCTGATCGGCGACCCGACCCGGCTCGAGCAGGTCGTCTCCAATCTCCTCAACAACGCCGCCAAGTACACCGAGCGGGGGGGGCGGATCACCCTGACGGTCAGCCTCGAGGAGGGTGAGGTCGTGCTCCGCGTCCGGGACACCGGCGTCGGCCTCACCCCCGAGATGCTCGCCCGAGTCTTCGACCTCTTCTCCCAGGCCGACCTCTCCCTCGACCGCGCGCAAGGGGGCCTTGGGATCGGCCTGACCCTGGTGCGCAGCCTCGTCGAGATGCACGGCGGGCGCGTCTCGGTCCGGAGCGAAGGGCTAGGAAAAGGCAGCGAGTTCATCGTGCGGCTCCCCCTGCCCGCCGAGCCCTTGACGATCGCTCCTCCGTCCATGTCAGCCCCCGCCTCGCCGCCCTGCTCGAGGCACGTGCTCGTGGTCGACGACCACAGAGACTCGGCGCTCAGCCTCTCTCGGGTCCTGCGGCTTTGGGGTCATCAGACCACCGTCCGCCACGATGGCCCCTCGGCGATCGAGGAGGCGTGCGCGAGCGCCTTCGATGTGATCCTCCTCGACATCGGGCTCCCGGGAATGGACGGCTTCCAGGTTGCCGAGGCCTTGCGGGCCCGTCCGCAGTCCGGAGACGAAGAGCCGGTGCTCGTCGCCCTGACCGGCTACGGCCAGGAGGAAGACCAACGTCGGTCCCGCGAGGCCGGGTTCGACCTCCACCTGGTCAAGCCCGTGGACCTCGACCTGCTGAAGCGCGTCCTCGACGACCCTCGGGCGAACCGGCACGATTGAGACCCGTCTCGGGCTGGGCTCGCCCTTCTTCGATCATCGTCAGGGCGGCGACAGGGCCACCGCCGGTGCCGGCACTCGCCGACGATGGACGGGGATGCTAAAATCGTTTGAGGTTGCCCGGACGTGTGGCGCGGCCTTTTTCCTACGGACCTTGGGGGCGTCGGCTTTCCCTTGACGAGCCAGCCGCTGATCATTCACGAGCGGTTGGGGAACTGGGCCCGGCAGTTGCGGCCCAGGCTCTCGGCGTGGCCGATCCGGGTGGTCGAGTCGCGGTCGACGGCGGACCTGGAAGGGGCCCTGGCGGGGACGGCGTTCCCGATCGTGGTGTTCGACCTGGCGCGCCGACCTCGGGCGGGGCTCGAAGACCTCGACCGTGCCATGCGGGCTTCGCCCCGGGCGCTGGCATTGGTGCTCGACCCGGGCGACCACGAAGGGGTGGCCCCCCTGGCCCGGGAGCTTGGCGCCACGCTGGTGCTCTCCGGAGTCGCCACCCCCCCGGCCGTCGCGCGGTTGGTCGCCCGATGGATCCCGCTGGCCCTGCGACGGGCCGAGGCCGACGGCTGGTCGATCGCCCGGAAGCCCGAGCCCGAGTCCGAGCCCTGGAACTGGCTGGCCCCCCACCTCGTCGCCGACCGGCCCGGACCTGGCCGAACCCCGCGACCCTGACGGGCGGACGATCGACCACCATCAATGGGCCGCCTTCGATCGGTCGGACGGGCGGCCCCCTCCCCTTGACCCCCACGCGAACGCGAAGACACGCTCGCCCGAGGAACTTCCGCGATGTTCGGCAAGAAGAGCTCCAGCCTGACCGAGCAAGACGTGCTCGACGCCTTGAAGGGCGTCAAGGACCCCGACCTCCACCGCGACCTCGTCGACCTCGGCATGATCAAGGACATCCGGATCGGCGACGGCAACGTCGCGCTGACGGTCAAGCTGACGACCCCCGCCTGCCCGATGAAGGCGAAGATCGAGGGCGACGTCCGCGAGGCGCTCGCCGCCAGACTCGGGAGCGACTGGACGTTCGCCGTCACGATGGGGGCCGAGGTCCGCGGCAAGGGGATTTCCGAAACCGGGGATATCCCCGGGGTCAAGAACGTCATCGCCGTCGGCTCGGGCAAGGGGGGCGTGGGCAAGTCGACGATCGCCGCCTCGATCGCCTTCGGCCTCCAGGCTTACGGCTCGACGGTCGGCCTGATGGACGCCGACGTCTACGGCCCGTCGATCCCCCACCTCGTCGGCGCCTCGGGGCGGCCGATGGCCCGGGGCGAGCGGATCCAGCCGATCGAGGTCGCCGGCCTTCGCCTGATGTCGATGGGCTTCCTCCTCGAGCCCGAACGCGCCGTGGTCATGCGCGGGCCGATGCTCCACGGGATCATGCAGCAGTTCCTCCACCAGGTCGAGTGGGGCAACCTCGACTACCTCGTGATCGACCTCCCCCCCGGCACCGGCGACATCCCGCTGACCCTGGCGCAGAGCCTCCCCCTGACCGGGGCGGTCGTCGTCTGCACTCCCCAGGAGGTTGCGCTCATCGACGCCGTCCGGGCCGTCTCGATGTTCCGCCAGCTCAAGGTCCCGATCCTCGGGATGGTCGAGAACATGAGCTTCTTCGACGTCCAGGCCTATCTCCAGGAACGCGGCGGCGACCGGGTCCGCTCCTTGCTCTCAGGGGCCGGCCTGTTCGAAGCCCCCGGCGACGAGCGTGCCTACCTCTTCGGCCGCGGCGGCGCCAGGCGCAAGGCCGAGCAGCTCGGCGTCCCGTTCCTCGGCGAAGTCCCCCTCAACGTCAACGTCCGCGAACGCGGCGACGAAGGCAAGCTCAAGGACGCCCTCGCCCCCGGCTCCGCCTCCCGCCCCTACCTCCTCGGCGTCGTCGAACAACTCGCCGCGCAGATCAGCATCCAGAACATCAAGACACCCAAGATGCCCAAGCTCGAAATCCTGAACTGAGCCGAAATCTCAATCCCGAATCGGGCTGTGGGTCGGAGGCATAGATCTCCGACCCGCGGCCTGTTCACCATTCCCAGCCCATTTCGGGATGCTGATTTTTGTTTTGTTAATGCCGATGTGAAATGATGTTCCGGGTGGCTCCGGTTGGGACAACCGGGGTCGCGAAGCGACAAGGGGCGTGTCGCGCAAAACTCCCGAGATCAGATACCCACTCGCCTGAATCGCAATGAGGTTGTTCCCTCGCACGACCTCACCGACTTCGACACCGACGCCATCTCTGGATCGACCAAACCGGCACGGACCGGCTTGAGTTCCGTGTCTGCCCTCTCCACTTCCGAACTCGGCGACTGGCTGCCGGCCTCTTGTCGCTACGCGACCCCGCTTGTTCCAACCGCGGCTTCTCAAGACCACGATTCTGGTCGGCTGATGGCAACCTTTGGATGTACACGTCCGTCGGGCTGCTCTCACCTTTCTCAACGCACCTCGAGGAGTGCGCTCCGTCCGGCCCGGCAATCCGCCCTTTTCCCTTGGATCGACCATCGATCGACCGGCCCGAGTGGGCCATGTCGTAGTCGAAGACCATCCTCGCCCGGTTGCGAGCGGGGGCGATCTCAAGGGAGGCATGACGATGCGTCGGATGACCGCAGGGCTGGTCTCGATCGTCGCGATCGGCGTGGGGATGACCGTGGGGCTGGCCAGGACTCCCGAGCCGCCATCGAACCAGAAGAACGGGGTTTCCCAGCCTCGGGCGGTCGCGCCCGAGCCGCCGGTGAAGGTGGCCGAGGACCTGACGGTGCACGAGTGGGGGACGTTCCTGTCGATGAGCGGCTCGGACGGAGCCTCGCTCGACGGGATGTATCACGAGGAGCACGCGCTCCCCGGGTTCGTCCACGCCCGGAGCCGTGACCAACTCCACCAACGGTCGGTCTTCCTCAAAGGGGAGACCCCCGTCATCTACTTCTACACGCCCACGAAGCGACACGTCCGCGTCGAGGTCAAGTTCCCTCGGGGCCTCTGGACCCAGTGGTATCCCCAGGCGGCGTTCGTCGGGCCGACGTTCTCGAGTCGGACGACGTCGGAGTCGTTCCTGCGGGACGGCCGGATCGTCTGGAGCGCCGGACTGATCCCCGCCTCGGGGGCGGATCCCGCGCCGACTTTGCCCGAGACCTCGGCCGACGCGCTCTGGAACTTCGCCAGGGACGTCGACGCGGCTTATGTCCAAACCGGAGGATCCAAGGGCCTCGAGACCGAGCGTTACCTCTTCTACCGAGGCCTGGGGACTGCGACCTTGCCCGTCCGGATGGCTTCGGAATCGGGCGGGACCCTCTCGGCCGACCGCAGCGAGGCCGAGGGTATCCGTCACGTCTTCGTCCTCCGCGTCGAAGGGGGCAAGGCGGCCTATGCCTATCGGCCCGCCCTCGAGCCCGGCGAGACGGCCGCCGGGGTCATCCCCTCGATGGACGGCGCCCTGCCGCTCGACCAATTCGCGGCCAAGCTCGCCGATGACCTCGCCGGCCGCCTCGTCGAGAGCGGCCTGTACGCCAAGGAGGCGCGGGCGATGGTCGAGACCTGGAAGTCGAGCTACTTCAAGACCGAAGGCGTGCGTTCCCTCTTCGTCCTCCCGCGGCGCTGGACCGACGCCTTCATCCCCTTGACGATCACGCCGAAGCCGAAGGACCTCGTGCGGGTGATGGTCGGCCGCCTCGAACTCCTCACACCCGAGCGCGAGCAACTCGCCGAGGGCGCCGTGCGCGACCTCGCCTCGACCGACCCGGCGCGACGTCTCGCGGCCTTCAACGCCCTCAGAACCCAGGGCCGCTACGTCGAGCCGATCCTTCGCCGCGTCCTGAAATCGAGCCGAGACGAACAGGTCAAGCAGACCTGCCGTCGGCTCCTCATGGCCGACTTCGTGACCGACCTAAGGTCCGCCGTCTGCACGAGCGAGAAGGTGAAGACGACGCCCACGCCCGATGTCATGGGCTGGAATCCGGGTGGCATGGTCTGGAATGAAGAGCCGGCCCAGGTCCGTGCGCGGTTGGCGAGCCTTCTCAAAGATCTGGGCTTCGACGCCGAGGCGCGTGCCGAAGGCGAGGCCGCGGCGGCGCTCCTGAGGCAAGTCCACGTTTTGGTGCCCCAGGGTACGTGCGACGCCCAGCGTGTCTACCGAGCCTGGGGCCGAGCCCTCGAGGCCCTGGGCGACGATCGTGCGGCCGCCGAGCAATACAGCCTCGTGCTCGACCAGGGAGTCAAAGCACTCCAGGAGAAGGATTGCCGGACGTGCCACCGGCAACAGTCCGTCGCCACCGACGCCTGGTCCCGCGACTGGTGGGTCGGCGAGCGTTATGCGACGACCCTGCGTCGGAGTGGCGGCCTCGACGCGGCCGTGGCCCAACTGGAAGCCGACCACTCGAGCCGACTGCAGGACACCCTGAAGCTCGGCTACCTCTACGCCGCCAAGGGCCGCGACGCCGAGGCTGCCTCGCTCCGATCCGCCGTCGAGACGCTCGTAGGCAAGATCGAGACGGCATCCACAACCCTGCCGCGATGACCCGCCACCCACAAGTCCCGTAGGGCGGCCGTCGCCTTCCTGGCGTTCCTTCCGCCAATGTTAAGGGTGTGCCGACCTTACGGGACCGGGACCACAGGATCTGCAAGATGGATCCGATTCTTGCCGCCCATGTCACGAGATGATACGGTGGGCGTATTCAAGCGGGCAAAAACCCTTCTCCATCTCGACCTCCATTCGTTCGCTTGCGGCTCGCGAAGGACGAGGTCTCCGTGGAGGAAGGTCCTAAGATCGCTGGACTCACCTCGAGGTCTTCCGTGCCTGCACGACGGTCGCCATTCTCAAGGCGGCCTTTTGCAATCCTGGCCGTCCGTCACTTACAATCGGTTTAGCAAGAAACAAGAGACTTCCTCGCCGACCCGCATCGGATCGGGCGAAGAATCCAACGACTGTGGAGGAACTCCGCCATGCGGCGCCCGACGAGGAGACGAGCGTTCACACTAGTCGAATTGCTCGTCGTGATCGTGATCCTGGCTCTGCTCCTGGCCCTCCTTCTCCCGGCCATCAACGGAGCCGTGAGGACCGCACGCGAAGCCAGCGTCTCGGCCGAAATCACTGCGCTCGGCCAAGCCTTGGCGGATTTCAAGAGCAACACGCGCGTTTCCGGCCTTGATGTGACCATATGTCGCGACCGAACCTAATGCGACGTTGCAGGTTGCACCGTCTGACGGTGCGACTTTTTGGCGGCGACGGTCCTAAAATCTGCCTGAACAAACGAGCCTTTTTGGCCAATTGCGCCCACGAATAGACGCCGCTTGGTAGCGGCCTTGGTGGCATCGCGGCCAAGGTTCGTTGATTTGTTCTAGCCCCGTTTCCAGTCGCGGTCAACCCATCCTCGGAACCCCTCTGCGCCCTCCGCTTCGACTCCGCCGATCCGCCTCGGCCCACACCATCCCAACTCCCTCGATTCACCGCCAACCCAGGATGACACCCACGGGTGTCACGTCTTGGCATGTCTGGCGGGTCCGTTGTGGTCACCATAGGAATTCCGAGCATTAGTCCTAAACCAAGCGTATCGAAAACCCTCTCACGCCCCTCCAACTTGGATTTAAGGGGTTTTGGCAACGGCACTTGCGCGAGCGTGTGCGTTTTCGAGTGAGCGCCTCTTCGATTTCCATAGTTTCGTGGCATGCCTCGTTTTATAGGGCGCAGATCGCTGTCGTCCCTATGTCATCGTACTGGGTACGCTTGTTTTAGGATTAGTCGCGTTATCGCCGCAACTGTACAAACGTATGATTGGGATGATGGCCAAACGTGAGCCGTGTTTAGAGGAGATCGCCAGATGGTGAAAGCTATCGATCAAGATTGGTGCCCGCAGAGCGTGGCCATGCGGAAGCTGAAGGTGTCCGGCTACACGCTCCTCAAGTACGTCGCCGCTGGTCGGGTTCGCACACTCATGCTGCCCGGCGTCCCGATGAGGTACTCGATTCCGGATGTCGATGCCCTCGTTGCCCAGATCGCCAAGGAAGCCGAGGAGGCTGCTCTGGCTCGGCAGTCGACCGTTCCCGTCTCGGCCGCCGCCTCCGCATAACCCCAAGGGCGGCCCGTCATCGGCCCGCCCCACCTCGCGTCTTTGCCCTTCCCGCCCCATGCTGGCAACGCCGCCAGCCACATCAACTCAAGGATCGAGAGCAACCATGCAGAACGAAATGCTCCGCTTGGAGGACATTGAGGAATCCGATCACCTCAACAGTCGCGCCGAGATCAACGAAGCGACTATCGCCGACTACGCCGAGGCGATGGCCGAAGGAGTCGAATTCCCGCCCGTTGTCGTGTTCAGGACCCCGGATGGGAGGAACGTGCTTGCCGGAGGATTCCATCGTCGTGGAGCCGCCAGGCAGGTGGGTCGAACCGAGATCCTTGCCGAAGTCCACGAAGGAACGGAACGGGATGCCCTGTTCTACAGCCTCGGTACTAACCAGGCGCATGGGTTGCCACGCTCGGCGGCCGACAAGAAGAAGATCGTCACCACCCTCCTGGCCGACGAGGGGTGGGCGGCAATGAGCGACCGGGCCATCGCAAAGCACGTGGGGGTCTCGGCGGGGTTCGTCGGGACGCTCCGAGCGACTGTCCGCGCGGACAGTGGAGAGCCCAGCACCATTCGCCTAGGTGCCGACGGTCGGCGGATCGACACGGCCAACATCGGAAAGCGGTCCACGCCCTCGCCAGCCTCGCCTGACGATGCGGCCGCCTCGGAAAACGCTCCGGACGCCGATGAGGACGAGACCGCGACCGCCGACAAGGGGACCATACCGGCTGGCGTCGAGGTCACGGTCGAGCATGTCGGTGGCGAACCTGAGGCCCTCGGTCTCGGTGACGTCGAAGGCGACGCGGCCGAGGACGAGGCTCCCCTCTCCGATGAGGACTGGCTCGCCACCCTCCCGGCCCGATCCCACCTCTCCGACTCCTGCCGCTCTCGGTTCGATCTGGATGCCCTGGCGTTCCGGGCAGTGACCCCCCATCGCCTCAAGTTCGCCGCCGCCTGCCGCCCTATCACGAACAAGGCGAAGAAGGATGGCAGAGGCCATATCGGCCCCTGGATGTCCCGCCACCTCCATTACATCGGCCGCCGCGACCCAAGCCGCTGGATCGTCTGCGGTGACTGTAAGGGGGCTTGATCGACGACCTCCACCAAGCCGGGGCGATGGGGTTGCTCGAGGCGGCTCGGAGATTCGACCCGTCGCGAGGGTACCGCTTCAGCACGTACGCGGTCCCTTGGATTACGAGGCACCTCTACGAGGAGGTGGCCCAGTCCGGGGGGACCATGCGCATCCCTCGGAAGACCCTTGAGCTTGTGAACCGGGTCGCCCGCCGCTCTCGCGAGCTCGCCTCGACCGTGGGCCAAACGGTATCCGTCGAAGCCGCATGTGATGACCTTGGAGTCCCCAAGGGGTCACGGCTCCGCGTCGCCGATGCCTTGGCTGTTCGCAATGCGTCGTACGTCAGCGACGAAGTGACGACGGCCGCTATCCCCGAGGACGACACCGATCCCGCAGATATCGTCGCCAACGGAGAGGACGTCGGTGCCCTTCGAGATCGGATCCTTGCGGCCGTGAATACCCTCTCGCCGAGGCGTCGGGACATCGTGACGCGGCTCTATGGCTTGGCCGGGGACCCGCCCGTCCCCTTGAGGATCATCGCCTCGGACTTGGGATTCTCCCTGGCCTGGGCAGAGACGCTCTTGGACGCTGCCCGTGGCCAACTCGGCATCGAGCTCGCCGACCTGGCGATCCCAGCCATCGAATGACACCCAATGGGTGTCATTTCGCCCCGACGGCCGAGGCCATCCTCGGCCGTCCCCGGGGACTTAGGGTCTACCTTCCCAGGTCAACTCCCGGCGAGCGAACCGGGCCGGCGAGAGTTCTCCACTCGTTAGCTCGACCTCGACGACGTAGACCTTCGCGTCCTCCTCCCCCTCGACCACCGTGACGACCCCGATATCCCCCGGGGCAAGTCGGCCTTCAAGCCCTGTCGGCACCGAGCGGATCTTGACCCGGTCCCCGGGCCTCGGCGGGTAGCCACATCCAGGGCACTTGAATGGGAACGGGGCACCGGGCCGGTGCTCCGGATACAGGCGGTGCCACGCCGCGGCGCTGTCCGGCCTGATGTGCATCATGCATCCGCAATCCGGGCACTTTCCAGTTGGCATCGCGCGACGCCCCTTCATGTCTCGTGGGTGGGTGGCCTTGGTGAGTAGCCGACCCAGGGTCCAAATCTGGCCGGGCGTATACTATCTCTGGATACATCGGATTCCAACCATTCTCCGCCCTGATGCCCATCGACTATCGCAGGAGGACACGATGAAACGACCAATGACCGGACCCCTACGGCCGGCTTCCCAGGTGGCTGTCCGGCTGGGCAAGCCGCGTTCGGAAGTGATCAGACTCGCGTTGGCGGGTCGCATCAAAACCGTGATGGAGCCCGGTCGGCCGACCCTTTACGTCTGGGCCGACGTCGAAGCCCTCGCGGCTGAGCAGGCCCAGGCCGACGCAACCTCAGCCAAGCCCTCGTCCTGAAGTCCGACGACGCCAGGACAGATCCTCGCCTACTCCTCGACTCTCATTCACCACTCAAGACGGAATCACGACATGCGCAAGTACCTTCGATTGTGGAAGTGGAAGTATCTCAAGCCAAAGTACCTGATGGGGCTTCCTCTCCTCATCCGTATGCTCCGGGCCAAGAAGGATTATCCGGCCTACGTCCAGCAACCGGGCCACCCCTTCCCGGCCGGGTGCCTCTGGGCGAGGCTGACCGACGGAGATGACGAGTGGCGTCGGTTCGCGTGGACCGCCGTCCGACTCTCGGCCGAGACGGGCGAGTGGGAAGACATCCCCAATGGCCCGCGTGGCTCGTTCCAGAGCCATCCCGCGTATGCGGACCCGGCCTTGGAGGGCGTTCCGATCGAGGTGCCGGCGGTCGTCCTCCTCCGCCGAGAAACGACGCTCGGCCGCCTCCTATTCCGCGAGATCGGTCCCCCACTCGAGACCATCCTCCGCGAGACAGGGGCCACGTTCGTCTCCCCCTTAAGCGAGGCCAGATCCGCGATCAAGGGGCTTCTCCGCGATGCCGGGGCGAGGCCCGAGATTCCACCGGCGGCCTCTTCCAACTAACACCACCCATCAAGGATCCTCACGGATGAGCTACCTGAGCGATTGCCCGGTCCCTTACTCGGTCTTATACGCCCCGCAATCCTCGGAGGACGTCGACCCAACATCCTCGCGGGCGACGCTGACGTTCAGGACCGCGTATTCCGACCGTGCCGCGTTTATCATCTTCGCATGCGGCACGGTCGAGCCGGGAAGCCCGACGCCCCGAATCGTGCCCCTCAGGCACCCCGAGTTCCCGAACCTCTACGCCCAGAGGATCGGCTCCCTGAACACAGGGTCGAACGGGTCGGGGTCGATGTACACCGACTCAAAGATCACGGTCCAGTTTGAGACGCTGCCCTTCGCCACCGCGGGCGATCAGGCTTTCAGGACGACCCGGCTCCGCTCGGCCGGGAACTACGTCACGCAGCCGGGGAACGCCTTCAAGTTCCCCTCGGACAACACGCCGATCAAGCAAGACGCCGGCCGATTCATACCGGAGATGTCTTATTCGATCACGCTCTTTCAGTGTACGAATGTCAACGATGACTTGATCGCCAGCCTGATCAACAAGGTCAACGCCGGGGTCTTCATGGGTCGTCCCGAGGGGACGGTCCGGTTCGACGGGGCGGACTCCGAGGTCACTCAGACCGTTAGCGGGATCATCACCAACAACATCACGCTCAACCTCGTGTTCCGGCCGATCCCGCACAACTACCTCTTGAGGCCCGACGGCGGATTCGAGGAGGCCGTGGACACCTCGAGCGGCAACCCCATGTACGACCTGGCTGACCTCTCCCCTCTCCTTAACCTGGTGTAAACCGATGGCTGGCAAGAACCGGTTCAACCGCATCGTGACGGGGGACACCGACGTCGACGCTGCGCTGGAAACCTGGGTGTCCGGCATCGAGACGGCCGGCAACATCACTGTCTCTCCCCCCTTGGTGGCCCAGACGGGCCCCTCGGGGACGCACCTCGGGTTGATCAAGCCCCTGCGGAAGTTCGCCAAGTTGACCACGGCCGGGGCGGGGGGTGCCTATGCCTGGACCGAGGTCTACCGCGACCGGTCGACCGGTGCCTGGGCGCTCCAACCCGGCGGACTCTCGGGGACGACGACGGTCGACCCCGCCCAGGAGATAAACGCGTACACCGCCCTCACCCTGCCGGCGTACGTCGAGCTCCGATTCGACGCGGACAGCGGACGATGGCTCTTTCAGATCGGGGGTTGCTCGTGAGCGGCAGGATAAGAATGCCCAGGATCGTGATGGGCGATCCGGACGTGGACACTACCCTTGACACGTGGGCGGGCGGCATTGAGAAGGCCCTCAACGTCACGGTCGGGCCGGGCCTGCACTTGACCCGTGGGCCGAGTGGGATCCACATCGCCCTCGCTCCCGACCAGGAGTTCTACGCGAGGCTTTCGGGGAGCAGCTCGCCCTACAGCTATTCCGAGGCCTACCTGCCGAAGACGGGGACGACCTGGCTCGACCTCCCCGGGGCCCGAACGGGGTCGGACGCTCACGAGTTCAACGACGTCCCTGGACTTAATGGGAAAGTCGTACGCCTCATGTTGCTTGAAGACGACACGTATGGGTTCGTGTGGGTTCGACAGCCGACGCCGAAGTGCAAAAACGTCTGCGTCGGCGTGTCTACCGGTTGCTCTGGAAATGCCGCGATCTCTGGAGCCTCGGTTTCCCTAAGCGACGGAACCAACACCTTCACTTGCACGACGTCTGGCCAAGTGGCGGCCGTCACGATCTCGAATCCAGGGCTCTATTCAGCCGTTCCAACTGTGAGTTTCTCGGGCGGCGGTGGATCGGGAGCGGCAGCCTACGCTCGAATGGGGGTCCGGGCCGTAGTCCTCGGTTCGGGCGGAGCGGGGTACACGAACGGCACGAATTACCCGCTCGGAATCACAGGTGGTCTCGGCTCTGGTGCCACCGGACTATTCGATGTCGTCTCGGGCCAGGTCACGAACGTACGAATTTCGTTGGCCGGAATCGACTACCAGTCGCCACCAACGATCTCATTTCCAGGGGCCGGAACTGGAACAGGCGCTTCCGCAACCGCGAACCTCAAGATCGTGTCAGTGGTGCTGACGAGCTTTGGCTCATACACGTCGGCCCCGACAGTGAGCTTCTCCTTGTCGGGAGGCGGGTCTGGCAACGCTAGCCCGGATATTTCATAGGCCCTCTGGATGCCGACGGGGGACGACGCATAAGCACACTCCTTCGTGCCGGATGGCTCTGCGGTCGGTGTCCGGCCCCGATGCGCATACCTTCCCCCTGACCCCCGTCGCAGGGGCCTCAATCGATCTCGCGTTTTTCTCGCGTCATCCCGTCCTGGCCCCGGGACTCAAGGGCG
>NZ_JBTYIP020000032.1:0-117774 GCF_054877945.1 Singulisphaera rosea
CACTGCTCGTCGCTGAGGTCGGAGGGATAGGACTTACGCATGGGAATAATCCTCGGACAGATGTCGATCGGCCTGACTCCTTCTACAGGCGTAGGTTACGAAATTTTCGGATTACCGGATAGCCTCTAAGATTAGCCACACCAAGGTTGGCCAAGCTTAGGTCAGCCTCACTTAGGTTGGCCTCAGTTAGATCAGCCACACTAAGGTCGGCGAAGCCCAAGTTAGCCCGGCTAAGATCGGCTCCGCTAAGAATGGCTCTGCGAAGGTTGGCCTTGCCTAAGTCGGCCCCACACAAGTCGACCCGACTGAGGTCGGGACGCCGAATTGATACATGGTTATCATTATCTGATTGCCAATCGTTCCATCTGCGAATCCCTTCGAACCCGCCCTTGAGCAGCTTTAGCGCTTCCTCGCAATCCATGACGCTGCCCTCAATACGTCGCTCACCGTCGATTCCACCAGGACAAGCTAGACGGTCGGGACGATACGTCGACGGCAATCAGAACGTCCCAGACGAAGGGCAGGGGGCTTGATTAGGTGACAGGAGAGTATACAATCCAGTCGTTGCTCAAGGCGACATCTTTGCGATGCAGCCTAAGCGACATCCGAACTTCGTTCGGACAACCCATGAGATGGGGAATCCCAAGGGTAGCTCTCTGTGGCTCGGACCTTGGCGAGTCCAGGCCCATTACGCTCGAAGATACCCGCATCCGGAGCTGGGAGTAACCGAGCGTAGGGACGCACAGAGGGCGTCATGGCAAGGAGTGGGCTCATGCCTGATTCGAGTTTGACAATTCGGGTCAGCCGGTCCACGCATGAACTTCTACGCGATCTGGCCTCCAAATCGAACGCCACCATCACGGCGGTGGTCGATGAGGCAGTCCATGATCTCCGGCGGAAAAAGTTCTGGGCGGACTTCAACGCTGCGTGCGAGGCCGCTAAAGCCGATCCTGTGGCGTGGGCTGACCTCCGACATGAGGACTCAGCGTGGGAAGCAACCCTCGCCGATGGCCTCGAACAGGAGAAGCCGTCCGATGAGCATCAAGAGCAGCCCAGCGGCAAAGCCCGCAAAAGGTGAGATCTGGGACGTTGATCTGGACCCAACGGTGGGACGCGAGCAGTCGGGCATCCGGCCCGCATTGATCGTTTCCGCGGACCTTTTCAATATGAGTCCTCGGGACCTGGTCATTGTGCTCCCGATCACTGGCACTCACCGTGGTATCCCGAGTCAAGTCCCAGTCAACCCACCGGAGGGCGGCCTAACCAAACCTAGTGTCATCATGACAGAGAATATCAGATCCGTCTCGACATCTCGACTCATCCGCCGCCGCGGTGTGGCGTCACCGGGCACGATGAACATGGTCAAACTGGCCCTCGAATTCCTGCTCGATTTCTGATAGACGCCCGGCAAACAAACCAAGTATTTGAAGGCCTTCCTTGCCCCGGCAGGGGAGGCCTTTTCGTGCGCCAGCGGAAAGGGTTCGCTCGATGGTCAAGTTGAACGTCCGATTTTGGGAAACATTATCAGAGACGTAAGTCCAAACCTCACAATGGCTCCCCTGCTCTATATGGTCGGATAATGGCTGTTATGTTCGATTGAGTTTATTTTGTATCGATTGCACGGAATGTTCGGGTTACTTAGGGCGTTGCCCATTCAGTTCTGCCGAAGCATCCCGCATCATCTCGCTCAGGATCGCCGCATCGAGCCTGGCGAGTTCCCGATCGGGGTCGTCGTCGATCTTCCCCTGGACCGCGAGGTCACGGGCCAGCCGGTCGAGCTTATCCCGGTCGAGAGGGCTGATCGGGATCATGTAGCGTTGGGGTGCACGCCGCTCAAGCCGGAAGTTAGGACCGTCGGCTACGAACGCTTTCGGGTACGGGACGCTGGCGTCCGCAGAGACTATAGGGCGGAATAGCCAGTCAGCCTCCGAGCCGCGTCGTTCCAGTTCCGCGAGGACTGACGCGATCGACCAGGTGGACTCGGTGGACTTGCGGGACTCTCCGAGCTTCTCATCGCCCATGACACACGTCTCCCACGGATTGGTTTGGATCGGATACTACCAGGCCCGCTGAACCTGTAAGCACGGCTTACGAGTTGACCTCGAATCGAATCGAGACGGAAACACCCTGCTCCGCGGCACGCTGGGCCAGGTAGGTCCAGGTGGCCGGGGACGAGCCGAGCTGGACCCCAGACACTCTCAGGTCCTCGAGGAGCGAACGGAGCAACGCGAGGTCTTCGGCCGACCGAGGGACCAGGTCGGTGGGTCGGCTCGAGGTCTCGTCTCTCACGAGGCGGAGCTGGCGGACCGGTCCCGAGGTCTCGAGGATCCCCCCGTCGAGCTCCGGGGCCGCGAGCTTGGGATCGATCCGCAACTCGGCCGCCCATCGGCAGCGTTCCCGCAGGCTGATGCTGGCGGCGCCTCGCTCGACGCCCGAGACCCGTTGCTTGTGGACCCCCAGGCGAAGGGCGAGTTGATCCTGGGTCAGACCAGCCCTGCGCCTCGCGTCGCTCACGAGTTGTCCGAATGAGGTCGTGGCCGATGGGCCGGATTCCGGCATGGTCGCTCCACCTCTCCTACTGAGGCCCGTACGGCGAGAAAGCGATCGTCCCATCCAAGGTAAATCGTCCTGTTTACCTTGTAAACCACAATGTTTACATTGAGGCTGCGCCTCATCCCGCACTAGGGATAACGATCCTCGTCGCAACCCGCTAAATCTTAAGGGTTAGCGGCCGATCGATGTGCGTGGCGTCGTTCGCATACGGGGTCAACTGTTCGTAACCCCTTTGCATAACGGCTTTTAGGAGTGGACGGGCGTGTGTCGGTGTGGTTAAATTCAGGGATGCGAGCCTGAAATCGTTTCCGATCGGCCGGCCTTCGTCGGTGCAATCGGGATGATCGGCTCGCGGAGACGGACCAATGAAAAAGCCCGCCAGCGTCTGAGGGACGCGGACGGGCCTTGATTCGATCGCGAGGGGGCACTGGGTTGGCGCCCAGATCCCCGTTCACATTCGTTCGCTTGGACCTGGGTTGGCGCCCGGGGCCAAGTCTTCATGCACTCGAGGAAAGCACCCTCCAATGCACAGCGATCAGTTTACGCGCCCACCGGGCGAAGTCAAGGCGACCGGACCCGAATGGAAGGCCCCGGACCCCACCCTGCCCCGCGAGATACTGTTCGATCCGAAAATCCCCGACCACCTGAAGTTACTGCTGACGGTGCTGAACTCGTTCGCCTGGGGTCGGAAGGCCGTCTGCAACCCCTCCGTGCGGACGGTGGCCCGATGCCTCAACTGCTCGGTCGGGAACGCTTACCGAAACGTTGCAAAGGCCGACGAGCTCGGGCTGATCGCCCGGATCGACGAGGGATTCGTCCTGCTCTGGAAGCTCAGGGGGACTCGCGCCGGCGCGAATGGGGCTGGCGCATCGGCGCAACAAACTCCGTCGCGCCAGCGCGAACAGAACTCTTATAAAGGGGAGAAAAAGAAAAAAGAATCGCCGGCCGTCGGCCAGGCAGCCCAAGGGCCGCCGCCGACCGGCTCCAAACCGACCCAATACGGCTACTACCAGCCCCCTGCACCGCACGAGCCCACCCTGGCCCCCGCGTCGGATGACGTCCCGTTCTTCCTCGAGATGATGTCGTCCGGCGACGAGACCCGACGTCGCGTGGGTCTGGCCGGTCTGCGCCTCGCGGGCTGGACTGACGAGATGATTCTGGCGGCCACGGGCGAGTCCAACGATCCAGGATCAAATCCTGAATTGAATTCCGGATCGGAATCAATTAGCCTCGAATCGGATTCCGGAACGACCGACCAAAGCCTTGAGGCAAGGGGCGAATCAGATGGGGAAACTGGACGGGACGGAGCGGATCCTGGGGTCGCCAGCGGAGGCACTCCGCCAGGCGGGTTGGTTCAGCGGCCTGCTACTGGACATGCCGAGAGTCGAGACGATTCTCGAGCACCTTCTCACGGAGGCGACGTTCCGCCCCAGGACCGAGCAGTTGGAGCGAGATTCGACCTGGAAGCAACTCATCCCCTATGGGGTCTTAACCTCGGGCGGACGGGTCTTCGCCTATCGCCGAAGCAAGATGGGTGGCGAGGCGAGGCTCCATGCGAAGGCCTCGATCGGCATCGGCGGACATGTGAACCAGGTCGACTCAGAGTATCCCGACCTCTTCCAGAACCGTATGACGCTTCACAGCGGCATGGTCCGCGAGATCGCGGAGGAGATGGCGCTTTCGTCGAGTTGCGAGCTACGCTTGATCGGCCTCATCCACGATGACACCGACGAGGTCGGGTCCGTCCACCTGGGCGTCATCTATGAGGTGCGAGTCGCGTCCGAGGAACCGGCCGGGATGGGCCCGGAGATCGCGCCGATTGGATGGGTCGATCCACGGGACCTGGTGGATGCGAAGGGGATGAACTGGGAGAGCTGGTCGGGCCTTCTGGTTGACCAATGGATCCCGACCTTGGCCGCCTCGTTGGCTCAATCGTCGACCTGATCCTATTCCACCCAGGCGGATTCGAGTCGTTCCCCGCAGAACGGGCAGTATTCGATACCGATCTCGACGAACCCTCCGGATGACACGACGGGCTCGCCCGCGAACGTGGTCTCGACCCCAGTCGTCCTGAGGTGGAGGCACCAGTCGTCGGGCCCGTGCGCTTGCCCCGTGAGGGGATCGGTCGAGATCTGGATGAGCTGCCTCGCCCTCACGCAGCACGTGGGGCGGATCTCGGGTTCGATCTCGTCCTCGGGCCCGGACCAGGCGTCTTGAGGGGAACCGAGATTCAACTTGGCGGCGGTCAAGGCGGTGACGCTGCCGTGTGCGCTATCGGCCATCGGGGCGAGCTGCTTGGCGAGATCCTGGAGCATGGAGACGGCTATCGGAAATCGTTCTCCGAGGAACGTGGCCGCCTCGCTGATCTGCTCGACGAACTGGCGTGGGGTCGGATTTGCAGACATGGGTATTCCTCCTTTGGAACACCCGTATCGTAGCATGCGTACACCGGACAAGCAAATACGACAAAATCCCGCCGTTCCCCGCCCTGCCGTAAGAGGGTCAGGCTTGCCTTGGCGGGATTCCGTCGGCAGAATGGTGGACCACGATACTAAACATCCATAAGGAGGCCAGAGGTGGCCAAGAAGACGTCGAATACACGCCCCAAGCCATACGTATTCGTCCTAATGCCATTCAAAGCTGCATTCAACGACATTTACAAGTTGGGCATCAAAGAGGCGTGTAAAGGCGCAGGAGCTTATTGCGAGAGAGTCGACGAGCAGGTTCACGAGGGGACTATTCTCGATAGGATCTACAATCAAATCAATAAAGCAGATCTTATTGTTGCGGATTTGACTGAATCGAACCCGAATGTCTTTTACGAGACTGGATATGCTCATGCTCTCGGCAAGCCAACCATCTTATTGATTCAGGAAGCGGACAAGATCCCATTCGACCTCAAGCAGTACCCATTTCTTATATACGAGGGCAATATCGAGAAGCTCAAAAATCAATTGCGATCGCGTGTAAAGCGGCACTTGGAGGAGAAATCAGACTCCTCAAAGATCGATCCCACCGCGTTGCTGGTTCCTCACCTTCAAGGATTTCCGATAACAGCGAATTGCTCTGCTACGTTCCGAGAGAAGGATCATGATAGACAGCACGGATACATTATTCAGTTCTCAGTCCACAATCCGACCAACTTGCCGATTCCGATGCAGGAAGTTCAATTTGGTTTTGTGTTTCCGCGAGAAATGGGGAAGCCAGTTCTCGCAAGTGACAGCAAATTGGTGCGAGTTTCGGAAGATCGGCTGATGATGGTGCTCAACTCCTGGCTCCCAGGAGGGAGCCTGTATCCCAAGGGATGGATTCAAGATGTTATCAATATTGCGATTCCCGAGTTCCTCAGTCGATCCGGTTCTCTGAAAAAAGAGGCGTTTTGCAGAGCACACGTATGTGAGTGTATAGCATTTTCCCAATTTGGCGCCCGAACAATTCCATTTACAATTTGGATTGAGGGCGAAGAAAGAGTTCCTCCTTCGTCTACGTAAGGACGATAAAGGTCGACACAACTCCCGCTTGGCCGCTGCAATGACAGCGTCAATAACCTCGGTCTCAGCGTCAAAATCGAACTCGTCATTATCTCCTGTAGTTCCTCCCTCAGGTTAGTGGGTATCCTCGCAACCGACATAGTTCTTGGGTGCCCGACTGGCCTTCGATTTTAGGGATTCGATCCACTCCCGATGTTCTCCGATCCACTCCCGATGCTCCTCTGCGGAGTGCCAACGCCATCGTCGCTCGGCGGACTCGCGTTCAAGACGCAGCAAGACGTCGACCTCCCTGGGGTCGGCCGACGTCGGGTTGATCGCCTCTATCGCCCGCAAGGCGACCAGGGTCGCCAAGAAGACGG
The DNA here is from genome assembly GCF_054877945.1 of Singulisphaera rosea. NCBI lineage: Bacteria > Pseudomonadati > Planctomycetota > Planctomycetia > Isosphaerales > Isosphaeraceae > Singulisphaera > Singulisphaera rosea. Next base: position 6,404 of record NZ_JBTYIP020000032.1, read on the forward strand.
CGGCGAGCAACACCACGATCAACCACGGATTCTTTGAAAGGTTCCCCATCTCAGTCATCCTCCTCGATCACCATTGCCAGGTCTGCGAACGGAGCATCAGTTGAACCGTTGGGGCTTCAGGTCTGCCCTGAGCCGCAAGGGATGGGACGGGTATCCCTCCTTCGTCATCGAGAGGTAGTTCAGCGAAATCCGTTCGGTGGCAAACATCCTCATGACCTGGCGACCGCGATCGCGGTAGGAGCCGTGATTCCCCCACGCCGCGACAACCAGTCCCGCCTCTCGGGCGACCTCCATCACGATCCGATCGTTCTCCGGGCCAACGGGATCCTCGGCTCGCTTCATCTCCCGAGGATCGGTCGCCCGGAACGCGAACAGGTTCGTGAGGACGATCGCCCCGTAACCCCAGGCTTTGGCGTAGTTAACGCACCGCACCATCGTCGGATCGCTCCGGCTCGCATCCGCGACCGAGGGGTTGAGCATCAGCCAGTTGACGTAGGGACCGTTGTCCCACTGCCTCGTGAGCGTGTAGCGGTACAGACCGCAGGGCGAAAGGAACGCCTCCTTCACGTTGCCATCTATGAAAGTCGTTTGAATCACTGAAAAGTCTCCTTAACTCCCGCGAACAGCGGCATCCACTCCCCAGCCGGATGTGGCTCCGGCATGTCCTGCGGAAGTTGCTGGTAGACTATTAGCCCACCCTTTGTCCGCTCCTTGAGTTGTGTCCAGCCCGCCTTACGAAAGCATCTGCCCGGATCTCGCTTCCTCCGAACCTTCTCCGGATCCACGAAAGTCACGATTCCGATCGCCGGTGGGTCGCCAAGTTCGAAGCGAGTGGCTGCAACGGCAGAGCCGATCAACTCGCTTGAGAGGGTCGGTCCCTCGTTCCGGAAGAGTGAGCATAACCATGCCCCAGGCCACGCATGCTTCGTGTACTCGGGTCGCTGACGGATCGTCACCCAGAGTGCGTCGGCTGCGGGCGTGAGCAGGACGACAGGCTTCGAAGGGGCCACGAACTGAGGCGTTCCCGGCTTCTGGCGAGAGTAGTGCCGATCGGCGAGCGGAAGAGCGCGATGATCGAAGCGATGCGATAATTCCCAGAGCATCGAGAGTCCTCACGACTGCGGACCCGTCTCACACACCGGGTTTGGTTGGCCTTTAACCCAGGGAATCCAGCCCCTGATGGTGTGGAAGCCCCACGGCCTGACCTTCCGCCCGACGAAGACGAGGGACCAGGGCCGTGTCCCAGGCTCGAGCTCGATGCGGTGTGCATCTTCGGCCCGGCGGACCAGGATCGAGCCAGGCCCTCGCCAGTGGCGCCCGTCGGCCATCTCCTCCCAGTAGCCACCGCGCAGTATGACGGAGACGAACGCCCACGGATGATCGTGGAGGCACCGGTCATTGTCGGATCGGAAGAACTGGTGCAGATAGATGCCGACCCATGGCGTAGGTATAAGCTTCCAGCGACGAAAGAATATGTCGCCTCGTCCATCACCGACGTCGAAGTGGGGGATGCGATCGATCAGGCGTCTCAGCCCCGATCGCCACGGTGTGTCCTCGTCACCGGCGGACGATTTCGCCTCGATGACGGTGCCCGCCGTGGACGATGCGGGTGCTCCGGCTTGCGTCGGGGTCCAAGTGTCGGCCCGGCCGTCTTTGTGTGCCCATGCCCAATCCCGGCAGTAGGCGGCGGTCCCCCGATGCCAGCCCCGGATCGAGCCGAGAGCGAGTTGCGACTCCACGTAGGCGGAATTCGGCTCGCCCTTGTACTTGCCCGTACCGCCGCCGATCTTCTCAATCATGTACTCCTTGATCTCCCCACTGAGCATGACCCGGGGCAGGTACAGCCACCACGGCTCAAGGTACAAGGCAAGCTTGTCCGCCACACAGAGCTCGGAGTAATGGCGACCGTCGCGGCGACAGTAGAACCGCGAGTGATACATACAGAGGTCGTGCCAGTAGGACGTGTCCCGCTTTGTGGCGAACCGCATCCCGAGGTGAGCGTCCTCGCCGAAACGTGCGGTATTGAAGCGAGTATTGTCGAAAAGCCTCCCCATGACCCTGGCGGCCCACTCCACGTGTCGCTCGCCCTCGGGGCCGTCCATGTTGGGCGAGCCCCAGTAGCCGAGGTCGTGGAGGAAGAACGCCACCCAGAGTCGAGGATCCCAGGGGAATCCGTAGAGTTGCCACCAGGCGAGGGCAACGAACCACGGGTGGATGAAAAAGCAGTGGGCGCCGAACAGGACAGATTTCGTACCGACTTTCATTGTTGAAGCTCCCTGGGGTTTACCAACCGAAACAACACTGGACCGGGCCTCGGATGACCCGGACGACGTTCTCGCGCCAACGCAGCGCGAATCTCAGGCAGTTGGCGCAGCTCTTGTGGCGGCATCCCGGCAAGGGTGGCGACCTCCTGGCCCGGAAGCTCCACGCCATCGAGTCGGCTGATGCGAGCGACCTTGCCGAGTTCCGCAAGCCCTGCACCTTCAGTCCGAAGCCGTGGCAGCGGATCCCGATCCTCGCCAGCTCTCCGAAGATCTCGGTTGCCTCTGCCGTCGCCTGGCGCCGGCAGACCGATCCAACCCCGACGATGGGCAGTCGACTGAGGTCAACGCCGGCGGCGGCATACTGCTGGACGTGGTCGACGTAGTCGTCGATCCGCCATCCCTGGAGGACTGGCGTCCAAGGAATCTGGGGTGCGAGCGACTTCAGGTCGAAGTAGCTCTGGATTGTCAGGGCCTGATGCTCGGCCACCGATCGTCCGGTCTTCTCGAGCATGTGTGGCTCGCACATCCAATCCTGGACCGCCGCCCACTGCATCCCTCCGATCTGGTCCCTCCACAGGCTGACCTCCTCCGCGTAACGCTTCGGCTCGGTACGCCAGGTCCCGTACTTCTGGAGCTCGGTGAAGCCGCCCGAGTCGAGCGCCCACACGCCCCTCGCCACCGGGAGTTGTTTGAGCCTGGCGAGCCTTCGTCGCGAGACGAACAGAGGTACGTTCGTCCTCGAAAGCCATGAGGGTTCGTGCGTCCCAAGGAAGAAGGTCACGCGGATCCTTTCAATCGAACATCGAGCCCTGGGACCTCGGCCCATCGTCACACCGCCTCGATGGCAGGAGCTCCGCGAATGGCACCGGCGCGGGAGCTTCCGGACGCTTCGGCTCGATCGCGACGTAAACGGGCTGGGTTAGTTCGGGCCGTTGAAGCGACTTCACCTCGGCCACGTATGCGGCCGTGTTCGCGTGCGCCTCGACGGCCCCGACGAGCTCGCGACCGAGGGCCGAAATCGTCGGGGGCTTGTGCCGAGGGGTCGTGCCGCCCCACGCGAGGAGAACTGCGGAGACATGGCGGCCCGTGTGCTTGGCCGTGTAGAGACGTTTCATCACGCCCATCTCAGGCCTCGACGGGGGAGAACATGTCGGCCTGGGACTGCGACTTCTCCCGCCGCTTCGCCTCGGTGCGTGCGCGGGCGACGTTCTTCACGGCCGTCCGGTGGTACGACTCCTTGAGCTCGAAGCCGATGACGTTACGCGGCGATTCGATTGGGCCGTCGTGGACACGTTCGCCCCCGAGGCAGACGTAGGCCGTCGAGCCGATCCCCATGAAGGGGTCGAGGATGGTGACGTCGGGTTGGATCGAGACGGGGTTCGAGTAGAGCCTGACAAGCCGTCGGATCAGGCTGAGCTGGAGCGGGCAGACGTGCTTCTCCTGGTCCGTTTCCTTGGCCTGCCTAGCACCGTCGAGGACGTCGATCTCGAGGATGTCCGTCCAGATCCCGTGGGCGTCGCGGATCCACTCGTCGGTCGTCACCCATCCGGTCGGGTTCGTCGTGTGGACCAGCGGCCGCACGGGCGTCGAAGGGGTTCCCGGCTTGTGGAAGATCAGGACGTAATCGTTGACGGCGGGCGCGAGGAGCCGCGAGTCTCGCCCGTAGCCGGTCTTGAACTGGAGCGAGTGGAGGTTGAGCCGTTGGGCCATCGTCTGCGGATCCTTCTGGATCGCGAACTCGCCCTGACAGAGGAACCCACCCGCCCCGAAGACATCGATCATGGCGCCGCGGAAGTCCCGCCGACCCATGAACCCATGTTGGTTTTTGTAGGCGAGCAGTTGTTGGATGTGGACGCAGACGTTGCAGCCGGGGTGGGTGACCCGGAATAACTGCGAGGCGACGAACCTCATGTTCAACGCGAACCGGCCCGCCCGGATGTCGACGGTCGACCCGTTGTTGCCGACGTCCTCGACCTTCCCGCTGTAGGTGAAGAGCTCCTCGAAGGGTATCGAGGTTACGGTCAGGTGGACCGACTCGTCGGGCACCCGCGTCGCAAGGCCCGCGATGCAATCCTCGCCCCAGATCTCGGCGCGTACTCTCATGGTCAGGCTGCTCCCCTGATGAACCTCGAAGCCGAAAGGTAGTTCCGCTCCATCTCGGCGATCGCCGCCTCGTGGTCCGACTGTTTCCGCCACAGGTTCTCGAGCATGTCCCCCTCGAGCTCGTTCACGACCGGGAGGTGGACTCGCAGGCGACGGAGTTGGCCGTAGCGGTAGGCGCGGCGGATCGCCTGGTAGAACGACTCGTAGGAGTCGTTGAACCCGCTGAAGATCATGGATCCGCAGTTCTGGAAGTTCATGCCGTAGCCGAGCATGCTGGCCCTGGAGACCAGGACCTTGGACTCACCCCGACGGAACCGCTCGAGGATATGGAGCCGATCCTTCTCGGCCGTCTTCCCGGTCAGGAGGTCGAGCCCCTCGAAGCCGGCCAGCCGTTCGGCCAGGATGTCCGCCTCAGCGTCATAGATCGTCCAGACGAGGACCTGGAGGCCCGCCTCGGCCTCGGAACGGATCAGGTCGGCGACGAATCCTGGCTTGAGCGAGTCGACCCGCTCGACCCGTCGCGAGCCCTTCGACTTCCCCTTGCGGTAGCGGAACCCCTTCGCGACTTGGCCGAGCCGGTTCCGCTGGATCGCGTTGGTTTCCTTGGTGCCGAACATCAGGCGTTGGCCCGACGGCTCCGCCGAGAGCTCGCCCAGGTGGGAGCGTTGCTTGTCGGTCATGGGGAGCTCGTGGACGAACATCTCCGGCGGCGGCACCGGCTCCATCCCGGCCCTCCACCCGTAGCGGCGAGGGTCCCTGACGTAGATGCTCCAGCCGGCCATGAACTCGAAGAACGCCGCGCGGGCGTGGGGCCGTACGGTCCACCGGTGGGTCTTCGGGTCGCGGGTGAAGTAGGTCCAGAGGATCTCCCCCTCGGACCGCATCTTCTCGAGGAACGACGCCTGCGAGGCGAACTCCATCACGTCGTTCGGCGCGGGCGTTGCCGTACACGAGAGCTTATATTCGATCCCTCGACAGCTCTTGATGAGGGCCCACTTCTGCTTTCCACCGCCGGTCTTCAGTCGCGACGACTCGTCGAGCACGATCCCCGCGAGCTGCCGGGCCTCGGAGACGACCTGACGGGCCAGGTCCTCGGGGTTCCACTTCTCGTAGTTCACGATCGCGAGGCCCGACCCGGACCCCGCGCACCACTCCCGCATCTCCTGACGCGAGGTGATTCGGTGGATGGGTAGCGAGTCGCCGTAGAACTGCCGGGCCATGTCGATCGTCTGGGGCACGATCTCGTTCATGGTCACGATGAGCACTCGGCCGCCCGTGCGGTGGATGACGTGCCGGGCCCACTCGAGGAACACGACCGTCTTGCCCAGGCCGCAGTCGCTCCAGACGGCGAACCGTTTCGCCTCGAGCGCCATCCGGACGATCGCCGCCTGGTCGTCGAACAGGAACTTCGAAGGCTGCAGATCCTCTCGCCCGCCGACCGGCCGCTCGACGCCCAGCATCGAGGCGAACCTCGCCGGCGCCGTGATCGAGTAGGTCTCGTCGTCGGGGTGGAACTCGACCTGGTATTCGGGGAGTCGCTTCACGCGGAGGAAGAGGTCGTAGCTCTCGGTGTCGAAGCGATCGAACCTCACCGCGAGCTGATCATCTCGGAATGCAATCTCGGGGGTGGCGACCACGGGCTCAGGCTCCGAAGTAGGTGAGTTGGACCGTCCCGTCCGAGTGGGTCTCTCGGTACGGTTGGTCGGCGCGGGGTTCGTCGCCCGACCATCCGTTGGGCCAGGTGTTGGCGTCGATCAGTTCCTCGATGCGGGCGACCTCCTCGGGGTTGAGGGTGTCGTATCGAGGCATGCCTTTGGGACGAAGGCTATTCACGGCGTTCTGGATATCGAGCACCGCCGCGAGGCCGAGCCGTCGGGCCTCCATCGTCAGGGGGCCCATGCGGTTCTGGTTTCGGGACAGGGTGCCGTCCCCGCGACGTTCACCGCCTGGTTTGCGGAGGCGGTTTTCGGGGAGCTTTAGCCACCGAAATAAGGGCCGGAGCCTCTCGAGCGGGGCGAGGTAATCCCACCGTGGCTTACCACTGAGGTTCTCGAGGGCACGGTCACGGGTCGCAAGCGGGCAACCGTTACAACCAGTGCGGGTGTCGTTCTCGGCATCGCTGCCCTCTTCGCTGAGTCCGTACGCCTCTGCCACCATCGAGGTCGGGTAGCCGTGGCGGTACTCTGGCGACAGGGCCCCGACGAGCCAATCCCAGACAAGGCATTGCCGCCAGTGGAGGATCGGGGCGAGGGTGTCGGTCAGGTCCTCGGGGAGCGACTCCTGATACCAGCCCTGGCCGCACTCGGCGCCGGCCTTGCCGCACGACATGACGATCCGCTGGTCGCGGACGGCGCTCTCGCCCTGGCGGACTCCGGTAAGCATGAGCACCCGGTTTGGTTTCGGGACGACTCGGGCTGCGATCGTTCTGAGTTCCGCCTTCAGCGATTCAATGGCATGGTTCGATGAAGATGCGACCCCGAACAGGAGTGGTGCCGCCTTTTCGGCTTTGAGGGCGGCGCGAAGCCGCTTCATCGTGTCCAGGTATTGCGGATCGGACTCGAGGGAATCGAGGTCGAGTGAGCGATACTTGCCGTCAACAAATCGCCCGTACCCAGCCTCGACCGCCATCCGTTGGAGCTCGGCCACCATCGGCTCGACCTTGAGCTGGCCAGTACACCAGCGGAAGGTGTTCGAGGGCGGCGGCACGCCTCGCCCGAACATGTACACGAAATAGCGATCGTCCATCGCGGGCATGACGACTCGGCAGTCCCATCCTTCGCCGCGGAGAACGTCGAGCATCCCCCTGGCGGCATCCTCGAGGGGAGGGAACTCCATCCGAGTGTCGACGTACAGGACCGTCAGACGTTCGGGCCTGCGAAGGCGTCCAGTCCGGAAGAGGTGTGCGATCAGGGTCAGGAGGGTAGAGGAATCCTTCCCCCCCGAATAGGCGACCGCCCAGTGACGGTAGCGGTCGCCGTACGCCTCGAGGGACTGGATCGTCAGGCCGATCGAGTCGGAGAGGTCGATCCGATCCGACTCGAACATGGAGGCTTGCCGTCTCATCGTCGGTGCCTTTGGTATGGAGTCGATCAGACCGACGACGATTGATTGAGCGAGGGGACGATGTGGCCGCGCATATGATCCCAAGCTCCCCTGTCGAGCTTGCCGCCGGCCCGGACGAATTCGCGGTACAGGGTGTCGTTGCCCGGCGTCGCCTCTGCATCAACCGCCAACGCCTCGAGCCTCTTGGCGACAGCCAAGGCAGGCTTCCCCGTGAGGGACATGGAGTGATCCGCGTACCTGATGACGAGCTTGGATTGGCCTTCCTTCGTGCGCCCAAAGGTTGCGGTGGTGAATCCGGCGAGGTTCACAAACAGCTTTCCGTTCCTGACCACGTTCACGAGTCTGATCCTTTCTGGTGAGGGAGGAATGGACTGGTGTGGGATGTTGGCCGGGCGGCCAAGTGGCCGCCCGGAAAGGTAGGTCAGGCGTCGTGGCCGGGCTGGCCGCCGATGGTGTCGTCGGAGTCGCAGCCTCGGACGAACTCGGCGAGCTCGCCCCGGTGGAGCGATGATGGAGGAGCCAGGGGACCGCGGTTGGCGACCCGGCGAGGCATGTCCCCGTATGCGTCTTCGACCCGAGGCAAGACCGGGCCCGATCGGTAGGTCAGGAGTCCGTGCACGGTCAGCGCCCGGATGTGCTTGCACCCTTCCGGATCCTTCCCGTCGCGGTTGAAGACGAAGTCGGCACACGTGCATTCGCACCCGTGGGCGTGCTGGCTCACGTGGTACGGCTCCTGGCCCGACCGCTTGACCTCCCAGCACACCTCGGCGGCGTGGGCGTCGCACGGAACCAGGCGGAGTCCGTAGGCGGTGCCGTTGATGTGGAGGGTGAGTCGGGTCGACCCGCTCGGGGCCTTGGGGGCGGACTTGACGCGGACCGGGGATTCCTGCACAGTTGCCATCGGTCGGGCTCCTTTGCCAGCTCGGCCACCGGGCTCGCGATCGTGTCAGCGGTCGCGGGCCTTTTTCGTTTCCGTAATGGAATAATACCGGAAATGATTCCTGTTTCAATCCCGAATTGGAATTTTATTCTGAGTTTGATTCCAGTGTGGCGCAAGAGAACGGCCCGGCCGTCCCTCGCGGGATGACCGGGCCGTCTCGGATGCTAGGCCATGGGGTGATGCGATTACGTCGAAGGTGCAGCCGACGGCGTCAAGGGCAGGACCCGGGCTTTCGCATATCGTGACCCTGGACGCCCTTCGCGGCGGCCGTCCAGGGTGATTTGCCCCTCGTTTCACGCTCGGCCACCGCTTTAACCAATCCCCCGCGAGGGAAGGGTCGGCGGTGGCCCACGGCACTACGAATGGGGTTCGGCATCATCAAGGGGTAGTACCCGTAAGACTTCGCTTGGCGGAAAACTTGAGAGTCGCGGCGGGCGGGCTCGAACCGCCGACCTCCGGGGTATGGGCCCGGCGAGCTGACCACTGCTCCACGCCGCAAGAATCAATCTAGGTCGATGTGGAATCGATGTCAATCCCGAATCGGAATCGTTTTATTTCTCGACCATTGTCAGCGGCATGATGACATACGTGTAGCCGTCATCGACGTCGAACCGGCATGGCATGCGGTCGTCGATCAGGCCGATGCGGATCGAGAGTCCGGGCTCGAGGGTCTTCAGCCCTTCGAGGAGGTAGGGACCGTCCAGGCAGATGCCGACGTCGCCGCCCTTCAGGATCAGGGGGAGCTCGACATGCCCCTCGCCCCGGTCGGCCGCCTGGGCGTCCAGCGTCACGAGCCCCTCGCCGCCCTTGTCGCGGCCGAACACGAAATCGACGCCGCGGCTTTCCTTGCCGTTCGTCGCGATCACCGCCTGCTCGACGGCTCCTCTGAGCTCGCCGACCGTGACGTCGGCTGTGGACTTCACGTCGGTCGGGATCGCATCCACATACCTGGGGAATCGACCCTGGACGAGCGGACTGTGGATGACCGCTCGCTCGGTCCTCACCACCATTCCCATCGGGACCGACGATCCACCCTGCGTCACGATCGCCAGGTGGACCGGCGGCTCGGAAGAGGCGTCGCCGAGGATCCGATCGACCAGCTTTAATGCTTTCATGGGGAGGACGGCGCCACCGCCCTCGGAGACCGCAGCCCCCGTCCCCTCGATCTCGGCCGGGGCCTTCTGTATCGCGAGGCGTCGGCCATCGGCCCCCACGAGCGAAACACCGGTTCGGGTCGCCTCGAAATACGTGCCGCCGAGCGCGTATCTCGTCGAAGCGGCGTCGCACGCGACGATCGTCCGCCGGATCATCTTTTGGAAATCCGCGGCGACGATGATGTGATAGTTCGTTTCCTCGAAGTCCTTTACCTGGGGGTAAAGGCCGGGGTCCTCGGTCGAGAGCGTGAACCGCCAACGGGCACCCCGGATGACCGCCCCCGGTGTTTCGTCCTCGACGGTGATCTCGACTTCCTTGTCTCGCGAGGCCGAGAGGATCGACTGGAGGTGGCGGGTCGGCAGGACGAGGTCGAGCGGTTCGTCGGACTTCACGCCGAGGACGCGATGGCGGATCCCGACCTCGAGGTCGGTCGCCATGAGCTCCGTCCCCTTCTCGGGGTCGATCTTGAGGTAGACGCTCTGGAGGATCGGCTTCGGGGTCCGGGATGGGATCGCCGCGGCGACCGCCCCGAGCGCGTCATGGAAGGCGGCTCGGTCGAGCATCACGGATCGGGTCTTCGTCAGCAGGGAGGGCATGGGGGCCTTTCGTCTCAGGGGGAGCAGTTGTTCGTCAGTGCGGAAAGGTGGGGGCAAGGATCGTCGGACGTCAGCGGACCGAGGTCGGGGCGCAGTCCGGCCCTTATCTCCGCGTGGAGGTAGTTGATGTTGATCTGATTCGGATGGTTGCCGGCGCGGAGCTGGCCGAGTTGAATCGTCGCCTCGGCCGGATAGGACCCGGCGACAAGCCACCAGGTGCGGCCGGCGTCGTCAGGTGATTCGGCCAATCGGATCGCATGGTCGAGGTCGTCGACCTCGGTCAGCCGGCTGCCGCGACGTTTGATATAGAGGATTGGTCGCACTGGGCCCTCGGAGCTCGTGGTGTGTAGGTCGTGAGGAGTCGGTGGTCCCGAGGCTTCTCGGTGTCGGACAAACCGACCCACCAGTTTTCGTGGGGGTCGAGGGTGACGCGGGTCGATCGGCCGAGCTTGTCGGCCAAGGACATGGCCAGTCCCTTGGCGTGCTCGGCGCATGTGGGGACGCGGATCATTGGATCGGTCTCGGTGGTTCTCGCGGCGGGTGTGCCGTTTCGGCCCTGCTGGGGGCCTCATCGGGGGGCGAGCCTCACGCCCCGACGGCGAGGGGCCGGCGTGGCCCCTGCCCCGCTCCGAATCAGGCGGGGGCCGGCTCGTCGAACATGCTCGGGACCTGCGAGCTTCGTGCCCGTCCGGACGTGGCCCGCAGCCCCACCGCCTCGCGGACCGACCCCTCCTCGATCACCACGCCAATGCCGATCGTGGCGTTCGCGACCCGCTCGACGATCACCTGGTAGCCCCGAGCGGCCGCCCACTCGGCCACGTCGCGGAGCGTCGTCTCGTCGAGCAGCGACCCGTCCTTGATCACGATCAGGCCGAGCTCCGGGTTGAGGGCCGCGGCGATCGCCAGGCTGACTCGGATCGACTCCGACGCGGAGACCTGGTCGAAGGGGACGCCCCGGTAGGTCACGACGTCGCCGTCCACCGACAGCCCTTCGACCGGGAACTTCGCCTCGTCCAAGATCCGGTATCGCCGATCCTCGGCGTCCTTGATCTTGTCCTTCAGCCGGTCCGACTCGTCCTGGCTCTCCCTCAGTGCGTCCTCGAGGGACTGCCGCTCGCGATAGGCGCGGGCACGGTCATTCGTCGCCCAGGCAGTGTTGATCTCCTCGTTGATCTTAGTTGTGTCGATGATATCGACCATCGAGGACTCGAGCCTGGCCTTAGCAGCCTGGGCAGCCTCAAGACGTTGCTTCGCCTCAGCGAGATTCGCCTCAAGGTTGGCGATCGTCAGTAGCAGGCTGGTAACCTCGCGGGACTTGTCGTCGGCCCGATCATGGATCGTCAGTTGCCGGGAGTTGTGAACTGAAGCCTCACGGTACATGGCGTTCAGTGCATCGATATCGACCGGCTCGGTCGGCTCGACCTGGGGCGTCCCGGCCAGCTTTGCCTCTTGCTGCTTGATCAGTCGGGTCAGGTTCGTCCGATCGGCCTTCAGCCCGGAGATCTCCCGGTCGATCTCTCCGAAGTCCAGCCCGGCCAGGTCCCGCAACGTCTCCGCCTGATCTGCCTGTTTCAGCCTGGCGAACGCGGCTGGGTCGATGGATCTGCGGTCGAACAGCCGGTCGAGGACCTCCTGGGGCCGGCTGATCTTCGAGCCCTCCTTGGCCGTCACGGTCAGCTTGGAGCCGCCGGAGTCCCAGGTCCGGACCACGAGCAGGTCCCCGAGGTCGACGGTCGACCTGGCCCGCAGCGACCCCTCGCGGATCGGCTTCGTCGGGCTCTCTCGGAGTCCACCGACGGCCGCACAGATCGCGTCGATCACGGACGACTTGCCCTGGTGGTTGGCCCCGCACACCTCGACGACCCCGCCGGTGTCCGGGAACTCGATGGTGACGGCCCGGACACCCTTAAACGACTCGACCTCTAATTTGTGGACGTGAAACATCAGTCATCCTTTCGATGGATTGTTGGAACAGGATCGGGATTAGGCATCGAGGAGGTCGGCGAACTCTTCCAGGAACTCAGAGAGTTGGCGGAGGTCGGAGACGTTAAGTCCGACCACGGCGAGCGACAGCGAAGAGTTGACGATGCACAGTTCCGCGCGTCGGTATTCGGCGTCGTCACTGGAGGTGCTCACGCGGCTCAAGAAGAGCGTGCAGCGTTCAGCGTCCCCCTCAATCAGGCCGACAGACCGCTCCAGGGAATCGGGCCTGGTCGGCTTTACCTGCGTGCTACCCGAGGCGTGGTCGAGGTTGTCGAGGATCGGGACGGCCGCCTCCTCCGGGCTGTTGAAGTAGCTCGTCTCGTCGTTGTCCCCGCGGAGGGGGACTCGGTTGGGCCAGAATGCGATGTACTTCCCTCGGCTCGAGGGCTGGATGACAGATCCGTCGGCGAACTGATACCGACCGTGCTGATCGGGCTCGGGCAGCCTGAGTCTGGCCGCCGCGACCTCCGGAGGCTCCGCCCGTTTGATTGCCTCGAGGATCGGCTTCGCCGCCTCCTCGGGAGTCCCGAAGATGCCCTGCTGGCCGTCATCAATGCGGACGCGGGTTGCGTCGGGCCAGAACGCGATCCATTTCCAGCCCTCGGTCGTCCACTCGGGTTGCACCCAGGATCCGTCCGCGAATCGATAGCACCCATGCGGGTCGCGTTTCGGAAGGCCATTCATCATCGTTCCTCGGATGTGATGAAGCGATTGCCGCCGCTCATACTGATATTATCCCGGAAATAATTCCAAATCAAGATTCCATTTCGGAATTATTTTCCGATTCGGAATCAGTCTCGGCGACACGGACGCGATCGGCCGCTTCGAGGATTGCCTCGTGCGGGAAGAAGTGTTCGAGCGGCAACCCCAGCCGGAGGATACGGACGAATGTCTCCCACCTGGGATTCGCATCGGTCTCGAACCGCCAGTAGGACGCCTGGGCGATCCCGAGGGCCTTGGCCGCCGCCGACTGGCTCCGGAATCCGGCCGCCAGCCTGGCCACTCGGAGCCGTCGAGCGAAGTCCGACCCGGCCGACGATCGGAGCGTCCTCACGGGGAGACCTCCCAGGATCCGGTTCCCGCGACGCACCGATCGGCCGGCACGGCCTTGCCGGCGATGTCCTCGACGATCTTGCAGAACTCGATAGCCTCGGCCGGATGGATCCCCCGGGGAGGAGGGCCGCCGTGGAGGATCCATCCCCGCAGCTCGGCCGCCACTTCGCGGGCCTCACGACACCACCCGGCCGCGAAGTAGACCCGGGCCCGCAAGTACATCACGTCCGGGTCGGCCGGCGCCCGGAGCTGATGGGCGAACCTCGCCGCCGCCTCCGGACCCATTACGATCACCTTGGCCTTACTCACCGTCGTTACCTCCGGAGCTACTCGGGCACCCACAGCGACTGATCGCTACCACGGCTGGTCAACCTGGACCATCGATAGGCGGTCAGTTCACGTTCGCTGAAGCGAGAGAATTGATTCCGTATCTGATCCCGCATCGGATGCGAGAGATCCCGCCAGACGTGCCGGAACGGACTACACCGATTCGCATCCTCCGGCCTCAGCAAATCCGCCATCGTCAGACCCTCACAAGTCGTGCTCACCCTCGGGCAATCGACGGGCAGATCAGGGGCAACGCTCCCCCTGCGCCAGCCGTCGAAACTACCAGCGAACCTGAGAGAGCCAAGCTGACCACCCTCGAACCGAGCATGATGCGTTGGAGCGGCCCTGTCCTTGGCCGACGCGAGAGACCGACGCCCGATGCCATCGCGTACCCGGACCGGCACCCGGACGGAGAACGCCCGAACCTGTGAGAATAAGTCCCGCGTTTTCGATGTGGAACCTGGGCACGCCGTTTTGGAATGAGCGGGCGGCCGTCGCGACTTATCGGTCGCGGTCGACGCGATCAATCGGCCATCAGGCGGACGTTCTGGCCTTCGCGATCGCGTCCCTGAGCGACTCCAGTTCGGTGCCGTCCGAGTTGTCGTCGATGAAGCTGTCCCACGGTTCGGGCTCGCCGTTCAGGTGCCATCCGTAGACCTGGAGATTGGTCCCGTGGAAGCTCATCAGGACATCGAGGAGCTTCTCGACCTTCACGGCCGCCGCGAGCAGTTCGGGGGCGGCGGCGACCAATCGGGCGTCGGCCTCTCGCTCGAACCGAAGCTCGCAGCAATCACTCGTCGGCGGTCCGCTAACGCAGATCTCGCCGACCTCGTGACACTCGTGGCATCCGTCCACTGTGCAGCAAGAGCCGCAGGTGCCGTCGCACGGGTCGTAAGTAGTCCAGGGCCCAGGCGTCGGTTTATCCGGGGCGAGGATCGGCTCGGAGCTCTCATCAGACGGCAGCATCGGTCGATTCTCCACAGAGGGTCAACGGATCAGTCGAACATCGAGGTCTGGACCTTGCGGCCCGTGGCGAGCGGGGTTGTCGGTTTCGGAGCGGGTTCGGGACCGGCGTTCGGCGAGGGCCCGTAGATTAGCGTTTCAACCCCCGGGATCGTCCCGATAAGCCGCTCGATCATGAGGAGGACGACACCCCAGGGCAGTCCACCGAGGCCACAGCCGAGCGCTGGTATGGCGACCGACGTGATGCCCAGGGTCTTCAGTTCGTCCGCAAGGGCTATGAGCCCCGCCTCGATATCCTCGAGGCTGGAGGGGTCTTTCCAGTGCCGCTTGGTTGGGAAGTTGAGGATATATCTCGGCTTGGCCGTCGCTCCGCGGTCGTGGACATACACCTGACCAATCTTGACCCATCCCGCCTCGCAGGCGATTCGATAGGCGTTGAACATCGCGGGGAACGTTTGCTTGAACTGGAGAGCGAGGCCCTTGCCCATCACGCCGACGGTGTTGACTGGGTTCACGAGGGCCTGGACGTTCGCCTCAAGGATGTTGCCCTCGACGACCCTGGAGCCTGCCCTGATGGGAGTCGGCGGGGTCGGCGACCCGTAGAACGCCACAACCTCTCGAGAGATCGATTCCGGATTGGAATGGTAGGCGGCCCCTACCCGCTCGATGATGGCGGCCCGATCCTCGGCCGAGTCGGTGGCCTGGACCACGCAGGCTCGCCACCATCTCGGCGGCGTCGTCTCGGCCGCGGCGCGGACAGTCCAGGCGACGGGCCCAGCCTCGACGGCACATGGCCGACGTTCCCTCCGGGCCCGATCCCAGGCGACATGAACTGCGGTACAGAGTTGGCTGTCGAAGGGCGTCATTCCCCGATCGCCTCCTGGGAAAACCCGATACGTAGTAGCTCGACGCACTCCGAGCAGAGTTCGTGCATGCGAGGCCAGCCTCCACTCTCGAACCGCTCTGAGACGGAGAAGGAGACGGGCTTTCCGCACACCGTCTTCTTGTCGTGGGTCCAGAACTCTTGGGTATATCCGGGGCCGATATAGAGCTCTCGCCGGTGTGCCTTCGAGGCGCAGACCCAAGGGAAGCGAGCCGTGAACACGTAGAAGTAGTCTTGGAGGCGAGGGGCCGCCGGTTGGTCCGATCGGCGTGGCCGGTAGGTCGTAAGCTCCGCTTCGAGCGAGTCGGCTTCGTGCCTGGCCCCTATCGATTCGCGAATAGCGTTGTCGGCCATCCTGATCATGCCACGCATGCATTCCTCGGCGATCTTCCAGTTCCCTCCAGCGACCGCCCTGTCGAACAGTTTGCTAGTCTCGAGGATGCCCGCTCGAACGTTCTTCGCGTGCAACTCAGTCATGCGTCCTCCTGGCCGAAGGATCCTGGCGTATCGATCGGCGTTCGGCTTCGCTCATCGATCCGCCTCCGGCATCTCGAGCCCTGCAATCCGGAACATCCTGGCCAGCGTCTCCGGCCGCATGGGGTTCCCGACGGCCGTGCTGATGGCGATGACCTCGACCTGGTAATGCGGAACGCACACGCAGCCACCCTCGACGCTCCTCCGTGCGGTCTCGGCGTACCCTGCCTGAGGGTAGCCCTTCTCGCACTCGGCCAGCTCGCGGACCGTCTGGCGGATCGTCATCCGGCGAAGGTAGACCCTCTCCTCGGAGTCGCCGCGGTCGTCGTAACGGATCAGGGTCCGGCTGACGTAGAGGAGGGTCTGGGGTTGGGTCGGGATCCGGAGCGTACGGACGGGAGCGGGCGGACATGCTAGACTGGTCATCGGAAACTCCTCGTGATCGTGATGGGTCCCAGGGGGCTTTCCACTCGGGCCGTCTCCCGCGCCAACGGGGGACGGCCCTGCTTCATTGCCAGCCTCAGCCTACCTTGCGATCGATGCATCCGACCCGCACGGCCGACTGCTTGACCGACCGGATCCTCCCGACGATGGAGGCGATGACGTCGCCCTTCGAGCGGCCCGCCATCCCCTCGAGCCCCACCGCCCCGGCCACCGTCACCACCTTGGCCCTGAGGCGGCACGCCAGGCGGACGCACAGGGCGTCGATCGCGTCGAAGCTCACGGCGTTGGTCGTCGCCTCGGACAGCATCCGGACGGCCACCGTGCGGAGGTCGTCGTCCGAGCTGCTGGACTCGGGCTCGTCGACCACCTCGGCCATGCCCATCGAGTAGATGTCGCCCAGCAGCCGCTCGAGGCGGTAGGTCAGGTCTCGCACCCGACCCTCGGCCCCCTCGACGTCCAGGTTCGCGTCGATGATCTCGAGGGCCAGTTCGAGGGCCAGGTCTTTGGCGACCTGGAGGAGCGGCGACTTGCGGAGGATCTGGGCCTTCTCGGTCGCGGTCAGGCTGGCGGTCGTCGTGGTCATCGTCGTGATCCTTTGGTTTGGGTTTGATTCCGAATCTGAATCAATAATAGCTCCTGCGCAGGAATCGTCAATCCGAATTGGAATCTTTTCCGGAAATTAATTCCGATTCGGAATCAATCCGCGTTGTGAGTCCAGGGTTCAGCCCTTACAGTGGAATGACGCGGTTCCGCTTCGCGGAATATTCCGGCGAGACCTAAACCGAGACAGCGTCCCGCCGAACCCGCATCCCATCAACGATCACCGTGGCGAGAGGTTCCGTTTCACCCCAGAGGGTCGAATCGCGATGCTGGCGATCCGCTTGAACGGCGAGGTGGCCGATGTGAGTGGGCCGAAGATGGCGACGAGGGGGCGAACCCTCAGTGACGCGCAGGGGCGACGGATCAACGACCTGCTCTACGGGCTGCTCCTCGCGTCGGGGTTGTCGCCGGCGGACGCCCATCGCGTGCTCTCCCTGGAGCGCACGGATCGGCAGCGACGGAAGCGACACCGACAGATGACGGACCACGCCCCCGACGTCCTCGACCGGATGGCCACGATCCTGGGGGGGGCGCGACATGCCCGCTGATTGGGCCAAGCCGAAGGTGGCGACCGAGACGCCCGATGGCGAGCCGAAGGATCCCAAGCCGAAGTGGCGGGGGTCCGACAACTACGCCTCCTCCGACGACTTCCGCGAGTGGCTCCGCGAGGCCCGACCGTCCCTGGTCGTGCCCGAGCGGGAGATCGTCCCGATGTTCACGTCGGCCTCGCGACCCGAGACCGACGGCGAGTGCAGCCACTGCCGGGGGACGATCGAACCCGGCTCCCTGCTCTACTGCCTGAAGTGCCACACCTCGGGGTTCGACGGCCAGCTCGCCGCACAGCGTCGGATCGTCGGAGTCCCACCGGCCGACCCGCCGAAGCGGAATCCTACCGACCCGATACCCCTGCCGGCGCCGGCAAAGCGGCCGGATGTCCAGAAGGCCAAGCCGGCCACGCCCGAGAAGATGACGCGACGAGAGGCGAGGGCGATCCGCTACTCCGAATCACAACGGGGTGACACCCATGGCGAAGCTCCGGAAGGTCGATAGGCCGCTCGGTGGAGACGAAGGCCACCGCTACCAGTTCGAGTGCCCGGGCTGCGGTTGCCTCCACTCGTTCGACGTGCGGACCGACGGTGGCCGACCGAGTTGGCAATTCGACGGCGACATGGAACGGCCCACGGTCACGCCATCGATCCACTACACGAGTGCCACCTACTCTGTGTGCCACTTCTTTCTCACCGCTGGCAAGCTCCAGTTCCTGCCCGACTGCCAGCACGCCCACGCGGGTCGGACGGTCGAGTTGCCCGAGATCGAAGATGAGGGTTGATCGCTGGCAAGCTCACGCCATGAGGCGATCCATCATCGAGGCGGCATGTGCCGTGGTGGCCATCGCCTCCGAGACCGTGATCATCTTCCTCGCGATCAGCGTGCCGTTCTGCATTCTCCACAGGTGACAACATGAGCGTCGCGACATCCAGTGGGTTCGTTGTCACCGAAGGCGTCCCCATCCGGTTCCTCGCATTGCAATGGTCGGAGGGCTGGGAGTTCGATCACCCGACCGTGCTACTGGAGCCCGTCGTCCGCTACTCGCCGTTCGGCGTCATGTGCGAACGCATGATCGAGGAAGTGGCCGTAGACATCGCGATCGACGCTGACGACGACCCGACCACTGTCATCCGGGATGCCTTGGACAACGACGGGGTTCGGCAGGAGTTCGAGTGGCGTGGCTGGAGTATCGCCAACCTTCGCCGCGTCGCGAAAAAGGCCCTCGCCGGCAAGCGGTTTCCGCAGAAACATTACCACGCCGAGGAGCAGTGGTTGGTGTTCTTCCGCACGCCGCAGGATGGCCTGATGTTCCGAGACGCCACGCCTGAAGAGGTTGAGTCACACCCACACCGCTCAAGCACGGGGTCCTGACCGATGGGCTACAACGGCCCTTCCCCTCGCGGCTCGCAACCGAAGCCGTCTGCGTCCCCATCGCCCCCGCCTCCACGCGATGTCGGCGACCGACATCGCCACTCGCCACCGGGCGAAACATCGAACCAACCGAGCAATGCCCGATGGTGGATCCTGTGGGCGTTGCTCCTCCTTTGAGAGCGACCATGGACCTGTCTCGGTGGCTCCCCTCGAACCAACCCCCGCCGATCCCGCCTGAGGCCGTCGACTGGAAGGTCCGGGCCGTCGTCGGCCGACAGGGTGCCGCGCAGCTTTGGCTCGACTGCTGGAACGGCGGCGTCGCGGCCGGCCGCATCGAGGGCGTCGTCGGGACGCTCATGGTCGTTTTCGGGGTCTCGATCGTCGTCGTGTTCCTGATCCTCGGCACCCGGTGGGCCATCGGCCAGAGGGACCGCAGATGACTCGCTTTCGACTCGCCTTGAGTTGCCTCGCCCTGGCCTTCGTCCCGATGGTCGCGAGGGCCCAGCCTCCGAACTTCGGCGGGGAGATCGCGACCCGCTCGACGACCTATCAGGGCGTCCGCGCCAACGCCCCCACCGACCCGAGGAACCACACGCGGAACCTGAACCCCAACCTCCAAGGCTGGGGTGGATGCGTCCCGTCCGCCACGCGGACCGCGGCCCTCGACTCGGGCATCCCTCGCGATCAGGTCGACGCCTACTGGGCCCTCGCCCAGCGACGGGTCGGGGTCGGCGGAACCGACCCCGGTCTCCAGGCGTCGATGCTCCACGAGTCGATGCCGGACCAGAATTGGATCAGCTACGTCGGCCCCGACGAGGGGGCGCTCGAGCGACTCTCGGCCAGCGGCCGCCTCGTCTGCTCCACGATGAGCTGGGGCGAGCTCTACGGGAACCGGCTGATCGCCCACTGGGTGAACGTCAACCATATCAACCGCCGGCAGAACCTCGCCTGCTTCGAGGACAACAACGACCCGCCCGGCGTGTACCGGTGGACCACGGCGACCGAGTTCTTCAAGCGGGCCTATTACGGCGGCCAGGCGTGGGTGTTCGCCTTCGAGCAGAAGGCCCGGACGCTCGCCGCCTCGAGCCACTACCTGATCATCCTGGCGGCGGCCCTGCTCCTGCTGGCGACGACCGTCGTGGTCCTGGCGGGCGGCGTGTACGTGTTTCGGATCGCACCTTCGAGGGCCCTCGCATGAGCTTCCGACTCGTCGTGACGATCTTCGCGGCCATCGGGACGTTCGTCGTCCTCGCGGTCGGCGTTGGCGCCGTTGCCGTGATCGCGGTCGTCGAAGGTGTCCGGATTCGTCCGGGGCCGTCCGTCGACCCGTCTGTCTCCCGGGCCCTGGCGGAGTTCAACCGGATCCGGGTCTCGAAGTACCGGCCGGCCCTCAGGATCGACGAGCGGCTGCGAAGGGCCGCCCAGGTCCACGCCGACGCACTCGCCGAGGACGGGGCGAGGCCGCACGAGGGATTCCCCGGCCGGATCTACTCGGAGGGTATCCCGAGGTCGGTCCGGATCAGCGAGGGCGTCTCCTGGGGCACCGACGATCCGGAGAAGGGTATCGCGATCCTCGACTCCTCTCCCGACCCGAACGAGGGCCATCGTCGTGACTTCGAGGATCCGCGGTTCACGCATGTTGGCATCGGCAATCGTGGCAAGTGGTGGGTCGTCGACTACGGCGAAATCCGCCGGGCACGGCCGCCACGTTTCGGAGAGAGCGAATGAGACGCACTGCCTTATCCGTTGCGGTGGCACTGACGCTGTTGGGTTCGACCGCGATGGCGGACGGACTCGGGCGATGGGTGCCATTCACCGCGAACCCGTCGTACGAAGTGTTCGGGGCCGAGGATGCGACCGGCTGGTTCCGGTACACCCAGTCGCGCCTCCGGGCGGTCTCGCAACCGGTGCTCAACCTCGGGGTCAACCTCGCCCCCCAGGCGTCCGGCGGCCCTCGGGAGTCGATCCTGGGGCCGGACGCCGAGGGGGCCCAGATCGTGCTCGACCGGCCCACCGTGGTCGGCGACCCGCCGCCACTATCACCGAAGGCCTCGGTCTCGGCAGCCTCCTCGGACTGCGACGATGGCTCCTGCCAGCGTCACCATCCGCTGGACGATCTCGAGGACGAAGCGACGGAGCTCGAGCGTATGGCGAAGTTCGCCACGTGCGCCAAGGCTATGGCCGTCGTGACAGCCGTCATCCTGTTCGGGTTGCTCGGACTCTCGTTCCTGGCCGGCGTCATCTATCTCCTGCGGAAGCCGCCTCCCCAGTCGCCTCAGATCAGGACTCAAACTTGAGCGAATACATCGCCTACGCGGTCCTCGGGCTGGCCACCCTCGCGGTGTTCGGCGCGTTGGGTCTGCTCCTGTTGCTGTGGCTGCTGGGCCGACGTCGGTCCGCTCCGCAGGCGACCACGCTGTTACCACGGGCCCAGGCCGTCGAGAACGATGACGACTTCTTCGACCGGATCGACACCTCGGCCAACCGCGAGGCCCACCGGATCCTCATCACCCGCACGGCATCGGCCCTCGCGAAGCGTCGCGTGACCGAGCTCGCCGACGCCCTGAAGGATGAGCCGGCCGCGGCCCCTGCCCCACCCCCAAACGCCTGAGGCCCCGCTTGGGGCCGATGACGATCTTCTTGCCACCACTCCTCCAGGAGGCGATTGATGCGTTGGAAGCTAAGCACGGCGACCGTTGACTTCACCCCGCCCGGCACGCCCGTCGTGACGCCGACGACCCCCACCGGGACGGTCCCCGCGAAACAGGATGTCGATGTCACGATCGCATCGGTCGACGGATGGACCGCGAACGTCGCGTTGCCCGCCTACGACCTGAACACGTTCAACAAGCTCCTGGCGATCCGGGCCTACCTGGTCCCGAAGACCCAGACGCCGCCCGCGGACGCGGACACCTACCTGACCCCGCCGTCGTCCGACCAGGCGTTCCCCTACGGAGAGTTCGACGTCTCGCCCTATCAGGGCGGTGTGAACGTGCCGATCGCGCTCCCCCAGGCGATCCCGCCCGTCCCGCACTTCCTCCAGATCCTGCTGGGATTCGACGCCTAACCGATCCACTCACGCCCCCCGTGAGTCTCCCCGTCGTCCGGCCCGTCCGGGCGGCTGGGAGTGACCGACGTTTGGCAATACCTCTTGGATCCCGACGAAGTCCCCCACCACCCGTGTCGAGCCGATCTGATGGCCACTGAAGTCTGGAAAGGCCCCAACGATCTCCGGCCGCTGCTCCGCCCGATCGACCTGCTCCACGAGGATCCGGCGAACACGAACACGCACGACGAGGAGTCGATCCGCCGGATCGCCGCCTCGTACGCGCGGTTCGGCCAACAGAAGCCCGTCGTGGCCGACTCTGGCGGCGTGGTCCGCGCCGGCAACGGCCAGCTCAAGGCGGCGGCCGCCCGGCTCGGCTGGACGCACCTGGCGGTCGTCGAGAGCGACCTCGAGTCCCCCGACCTGGCCGCGTACGCACTCGCCGATAACCGGACCGCCGAGTTCTCGTCCCGCGACGAGCTCAAGGTCGGGGAGCTGCTGCGGTCGCTCGGGTCGGATCCGGACTACCCGCTCGAGGCGACCGGCTACACCGACGAGGAGGTCGATCAGCTCCTCGAGCGGCTCGGCTCGGACCTCGCGGGCGATAGCGACGAGCCTGAGGAGTCGGACGACGACGATGAGGTTGAGTCCTACGTCGTGCGTATCGAGGTCTCCAGGGGCGTCGGTGACGACAAGGACTTCCGACTCGAGCTCGAGTCCTTGTGCAAGGCCTACGGGGCCGAGTTCACAATCAAGCCGAAGGGTTGACCGATGCCGACGATCGAGGATGCGGTACGAGTGCTGAACGAGGCCTACGAGCGTGACCCCGAGGCCGTCGCGAGGCTCGTGACCAGTCGGGTCTCCTGCAACGAACACCTCGCCGATCATCCCCTAATCCTCTCCGGTAAGGACGAGGATCAGCGTTCGGTCGTCGGCATGATCGGGCTCCTGAACGGCATCTTCGGGGACGCGAAACAGGCGGTTGGGGCCAGTTACGAATTCGATGGCGACGGGTCGCTGACGCTGGTTGGGTTCTGCGTTCTCAACCATGCGGTCGAGGTCCCGGACGCCTTCAGCGACAACTGAGACCAGGTGAGCCATGGCCGAGAAGATCGAGGCCTGGGACCAGCAGCCGAACGAGTCGAACCAGGCTTACGCGGCCTTCCGGATCTACCTCGAGCTCGGCCACAGCCGTGCCCTCGTCACCGCGTACCGCAAGGCGACGGGCAAGCCTAACGTCGAACAGGCCTCGGGCCGGTGGCACACCTGGGCCAAGGTCCACAGGTGGGCCGAGCGGTGCCACGCCTTCGACGCACGGATGACGGCCGACCTCCTCCGCGGCGCCGGCATCACGATGGCCGAGCGGTACACCCGGATCCTCCGCGAGACCGCCGACCGCTCGATCGAGGTCGGCGAGAAGATCATGGAGCGTGGTGCCCGCTACCTCGAGTTCCCCACTGCGACCGTCACAAAGAGCGAAGACGGACGGACCACGGTTGTCGAGGCGGCAGGGGCCGAGGTCCACCTCCGCGGCGCGGCCCTGGTCGAGAAGGGACGCAGCCTGATTCTGAACGCCTGCCGCGACGCCCTCGAGCTGCTCCGGAAGATGGACGAGTCGGCCCCCGAGACGGGCGACGTCATGGGCTCGAAGGATCGGGCAGACGCCGAGATGGCGACCTGGCGTGCCGAGAAGCGGAGGGAACTCCTGGAGGTGCCCACGGCGCCGCCCGGCGACGACGATGAGGCGTAACCCGTGGCAACCGCAACCCTGGAAGCGGACGAAGCGGAAGACGCTGTCGACTTCACGTTCGACGCCGATGCCGAGTTTCTTAAATGTTCCGCCGATTGTGCGTACTTCGTCGACACCTATGGGGTGATCGACGACTCGCAGGGGTTGGGAGACGAGCCCACCGGCACGACGCCGTTCAAGCTGTGGGCCTCGCAGGTCCAGCTCCTGTGGGCGTTGATGACCGAACGCCTCGTGGTGATGTTGAAGGCCCGACAGCTCGGCATGAGTTGGGCCGTCTGCGGGTACGTGCTCTGGCGGTGCCTCTTCCATCAGAACCAACTCATCCTGATGTTGTCGAAGGGGCAGCCCGAGGCGAACGAGCTCCTTCGGCGGGTGAAGGCCCTCTACCTCCGACTGCCGGAGTGGCTCCGGGAGCGGCTCCCGCAGATCGCTGACAAGGACAACACTCGCGAGCTCGCCTGGACGAACGACTCCAGGATCTTGAGCCTTCCTCAGACGAAGAACGCGGGGATCTCCCACGCCGCCGCCGTCGTTGTAATGGACGAGGCGGGGCACATGAAATACGGCAAGCAGCTCTTCCTCAACATCAAGCCGACGATCGACGAGGGTGGGCAGCTCATCATGCTGTCGACCGCGAACGGGGTTGGGGACCTCTTCCACTCGATCTGGACTAAGGCCTATGAGGGGGTGAACAACTTCCGGGCCATCTTCCTCCCGTGGTGGGCGAGGCCGGGCCGAGACCGTGCCTTCTACCGCCGGATGGTGGCCGAGGCCGAGGATCCGAAGCTCACCCCGCAGAACTACCCGGCGAACCCGATCGAGGCGTTCCTCGCCAGCGGGAACGCCCGGTTCGACTCCGGATGGATCTCTGCCCAGCACGCGAACATCCGACCGCCGATCCCGCGCGAGGACCTGCCCTCGACGCTCCGGGAGATCGACGGTCTGAAGGTCTGGACGCTCCCCGAGCCGGGCCGGCAATACGTCCTCGGGGCCGACGTCGCCGAAGGCCTAGAGACCGGCGACTACGACGGCTGCCCAGTCTTCGACGCGGATAGCTGGGAGCAGGTGGCCGAGATCCACGGCCACTTCGAGCCGGATGAGTATGCCGATAAGTTGATGGCCGTCTCCGACGCCTACAACTTCGCCGAAGTCGTCGTCGAGCGGAACAACCACGGCCACTCGGTCTTGCTGGCGTTCAAGCTCGCGAAGGATGAGAACGGCGAACCCTGCCCGTTCGAGTCAGTGGCGATCGGCCACGACGACAAGCCGGGCTGGCTGACGAACGTCAAGACGAAGGCGCCGGGGATCGACATGATCGCCGAGTGCCTCCGAGACGGCCTCATCACGATCCGGTCGGCCGCCCTGCTCCACGAGCTCCACACGTACAAGCGGCTCAAGAAGGGCAAGCTCGGGGCGCCATCTGGGTTCCATGACGACCTCGTCATGGGGCTCTGCATCCTCCTCAGCTACCTCCGACTGCGAGGCCAGAGGGGCACCGTTCCGGTGCGTGCTGCGGGTCCGCCGCGTACGCGAACCCAGAATTACCTGGGCTCGCAATGATCGAAAGGTAATCAGAAATGCCGCTTATTGCCAGAGTCGAAACCATCGGGCCGTCCATTGGTGAAGCTATCTGCACCGTGATGGACCGGTCCCCATCGGTGGCCCCGATATGGATCCGAAGGGAACCCGTGGTCCGCATCCAAATCGAATGGCTCGCGGCGGCGCGTAACCTGGGGGTAGGCGACCTCGTCATCGTACATGAGGTCCGCCACCCGAACGGCAACGTGACCTACGTCGCCCAAGTCTGACGGCTCCCCAACCGCCCCGTTCGCCTACTTCGAGGACTCGATGAGCACACCGGCAACGGTCGTCGACGGGACGCCCGTCGTCACCCCGAATCCACGCGAGGAAGTGATCGTCGGCGGACCCTGGGCCGGCGCCCGCTCGGGCGGCGTCATCGTCAGCCGCACCATCGACGAGGTCGTACGACGCTTCGGCATCCGTGTCTATGAGCTCATGCTCTATGACTCGGCCGTCGCCTGTGCGTTCGAGCTCTGGAAGGCCGGCGTGCTCAGCGAAGGTCCGGTGCTGTCGCCGCCCGAGGTGGTGAAGCCGGGCGAGGTCGCATCGAAGCGGAAGCAGAAGGCGGACCAGAAGCTCGCCCAGGAGATCCGCGACCGGGCCAAACAGATGCTCGACGGGCTGGCGGATCCGATCGAGGATGTCCTCGACGACATGCTCCACGCGCACCCGTTCGGTTGCATGCTGGCCGAGCAGGTCTACCAGTGGGGCGAGGGCGACGACTCCGGCAGACAGATGCTCGTCGACCTGGTGCCGAAGCCTTACCGCTCGTGGGCGTTCCGGGTCGATCGCTTCAACCGAATCCAGGCCATCCGGGGATGGACCGGCGACAGTTGGGTGGACTTCGATCGCGAGCACTTCGCGGTCCTGTCGTGGCGTCCCCGGAACCGCGACCCGCGCGGCAGTTCGGGGTTCCGAGCGGCCTATAACCCGTGGAACCTCAAGCTCCAGCAGCAGCCGAAGTTCGCCGACTTCCTGAACGAGCTCGCCGACCCGCTCCTCAAGATCAAGGCCGGCACCGGTGCGACGTCGGTCCGCGAGACCGACCCGTCGACAGGCCGCGTGCGAGTCGTCCCGGTCGAGGATCAGGTCGAGCGGGCCGTCGCCAACATGCGTCACCGACGGGCCCTGATCCTGCCGCCGGGCTATGACGCCGACGTCTTCGGCGGGAAGTCCGAAGGGGGCGTCCATCACGCCGCCTTCGAGCGGTGGGACATGGAAATCTTCCGGGCCATCCTGTTCAACGCCCGGGCCGTCCAGGAAGCCAAGCACGGCTCGAAGGCCGACAGCGAGACGGCGGTTTCGCTCGTCGCCCTATCGTTCCGCCGCGGCCGGATCCCGCTCCAGCGGATGCTCCAGTTCGACGTCCTCAAGCGGTGGGTCACCCTGAACTGGGGCAAGGACGTCGCCGCCCGACTCACTCCGCTCGTGACGTTCGGGTCGGCCGACTCGGTGACGGCCGACCTCCTCAACGCCTATGCGAACGCTTATCAGAAGGGGTTCCTGTTCGAGTCCCAGCTCCCCTTCCTGTACGGCCAACTCGGCCTGCCGGCGGCGTCGGTCGACGAGATCAAGGCCAGGGCTGCGGCGAAGGCGGCGGGAGGGGCGTCGGCCGCGAACACCGAGGCGGATCCGGCCAAGCCCGACCAGGACGACACCGACAAACCCGGGGACGACGAATGAGCCATCCCAAGACGTTCGACCGCGATCGATGCCAACGGCGGAACGCCCACGCCGCCCTGCGGGGGTTCAACGCCGTCCCCTGGAGGTTCTCGGCCAGCCCTCCAGATCTCCCCGAGGGCTCGAGGCTGGTGAGCTCGCGGGGATCGATGCCCTCGAGCGACGCCGACGCGGTCGGCCGGATCAACGCCGCCGTCAAACCGAAGAAGCCCCTCGAGCAGTCGGACGTCCATGTCCACTACCTCGAAGCCGCGAACACGAACTACGTCGCGGACCGCTACATGTTCATTCACAAGTCCACGCTCAAGAACGTCGCCAACCAGGCGGAGCGTGGGTTCGCGTTCATGAACAGCCACGCGACCGGCGGCATCAGCCATGACGCCCAACTCCCGTTCGGCCGGACGTTCGCGGGCCGGTTCGAGACCTGGGAGCAGCCGGACGGCAAGAGGTTCTCGAGGAGCGTCCTCGGGGTCTACATGCTGGCCGGGAATGCGCCGAACGGTGCGAATGGCCCGACCACCGACGACCTATCGGCGTCGATCGACGGGGGTACGGTGTTCGACGTCTCGATCGGGCTCGACTACGGCGAGAACGGCCGGATCGTCTGCGACGTCTGCGGCCACGACAGCGACGCCATCGACGACCAGGGCCGCTACGTCTGCAACCACGTCCCGGGCACGACCCGGAGGATGACATCCGAGCAGGTCCAGGCCCAGAAGGATCGGGGCGTCCCGTCCGGCTACGCGACCGCCTCGTTCGTCGACTGCGGGGCCAGCGAGATCTCCGCCGTGTACGACGGGGCCGTCCCCGGCGCGGGCTTCCAGAAGGCGATCCAGATGGCCCGGATGGGGCGGCTCGATGAGCAGACGCTCTCGCAGGTCCGCCAGTCCTACGCCGAGCTCTTGAAACCTGGCGGGGCCGCCCGCCGCGTCCTGAACCGCGGCCGAAAGGTCGCTCCGCTCCACTCCCAATCGAAAGGGAAACCCATGGCCCTCTCTCTCCGGAAGCTCCTCGGGATCACCGACGTTGACGTCGACCTCGACGATGAGGATCAAATCCAAGACGCGATCGACAGCGCCCCGGCCCGGTCGTCGCGACCGGCCAATCACGCCAATCGAGGCTTGAAGGGCTTCGCCCAGGGATCGGCCGCCGATAGCGAGGCCGAACCTCAACCTGACCCCGAACTCGTCCAGCTCCGCAAAGATCTAGCCGACGAACGTGCGGCCCGCGAGGCCGACAAGCGACTGGCCAAGATCGAGGGGTTCGAGGCTTCGGCCAATGCCACCGTCGCCGAGCTCAAGGCCAAGGACGTACTCACCGCGAACCAGGCGACCCAGTTCTGTTCGGCGCTTCGCCAGGCGGCGATCGACGACCACGACAACCCAGTCAAGGACTTCAGCCGCCTGGCCGCGCTGAAGTCGCTCATGGGTGAGGCGAAGCCGCACGGCAACGCCAATCCGAAGGTCGCGGGCGGCGATCCGCCCGAAGTCCCCAAGACCCTCCAGGTCAACGACCAGGGCGACCGCGAGGATCCTCGCGAGTGGGCCCGCAAGATCAACGACGAGCACTTCGGGGCCTAGGGTCGACGGGGGGTCCGACCGCCCCGCTCTGCCATGATCTGATTCATCCACAACCTCGGAGGGGCGGGGCAACTCGCCTGCATCGCAATGTTTGGCAGGAAGGTCATCGGGACCATCGGGTCCACCATCCAACTCCTCGCCGACGGCAGCGGTCGGCACAAGGTCGGTGGCGTCACCATCGACTGGTCGACCGTCGCGGCCGTCTCCGGCTCGGCGGTCACACTGTACGACGGGGTCGTCATCCCGGTGGGGGCGAAATATCTCCGCTACGGCCAGGTCCTTACCAAGATTACGGCGACTGGCTACTACGGTCCCTACGATCCCACCGCGTCGGACGGCCGCCAGACCCTCGCGAGGGGCGACTGCTACCTCGTGAACAGGACCGTGAACGGCGACGACCCTCGGTCCGATTACCCCGAGGTCATCGACGGAGGCCGGGTCTGGTTCGACCGGCTGATCCAGGCGGGGACGTCGACCCACTCCCTCACACTCGGACCGACCCGGGCCGAGCTCGAGGCGGCATTCCCCACCCTCACGTACGCCACGAACTGATTCGGCCGATCGGCCAAACCTATCACAAACCAATCACGCCCCGCGAGTTGGCCTATCCGCCGGCTCCGGGGCGTGCCCGTTCGTCGGCCGCGCAAGGCCGACCCGACCGACCCATTCTCACGACGAGGTGACGACCCATGATTTTGTCCGACGGGCAAGTGCTCGATTCGGTCCGCTTCAACGCGCTGGTCCAGGACCAGTACACGCGATACCAGCAGTCGCTGCCGCTCCGGTTCCTCGACCGTTGCGAGATCACCCCCGCCGAAGACGACGAGATCACGGCCTACTTCACGGGCTCGGTGTACGTCGCCGACATCATCTCCGACGACAGCGAGGCGGCCACCTACGAGGCCGGCCAGCTCGAATACGTCACGAACGTCATCCCGAACCTGAAGATCGGGCGACGTTTCAGCCAGTCGATGATCAATCGGCTGAACCGCATCCGCCGAAACATGGGCGACGTCAAGGGCGACGTCACCATGTTCACAAACTGGCAAGTGCGCACGGCCCAGGAGTTGATTCGCAGCATCAAGGAGCGGATGAACTCCCTGGTTTGCGGAATGTTGCTCGACTCGGTCACGTACGACCGCCTCGGCATCAAGATCACCGGCTCGTGGGGCATGCCGTCCGACCTGAAGGTGACGGTGTCGACTGCGTGGGCCGACGGCAGCGACGTGCCGAACGTCAATGCCACTCCCGTCACCGACATCCTCACCTTCAAGCAGTACGCGGCCAACACCTACGGCGAGGTGTACGATCGGCTCACGCTGAGCCAGGCGGACTTCATCGCGATGGTCTCGACGACCGAGTTCAAGTCGTTGCTGGCGGGGCTGGTGACCTCGCCGATCGCGACCTCGGGCTGGAACCCTCGCGACGCCCGCATGCCCCAGTTCGCCTCGACACTCCTGAACATGGAGATCGAATTCGAGGATCGACTCATGTTCTCCCAGGGGACCGACGGCAGCCGCTCGAATAGCCGTGTCTTCCCCAAGGGCAAGGTCCTGTTCTCGAACAAGAGCGACGACAAAAACGCGATGGCTTACGACTTCGGTAACGCCATCGTCACCGAGTCGCAGGTCGCGGGCCTTGTCGGAGACCCGGACAACGTCCCCCAGGGCGAGCAGTTCGGGCCGTTCAGCTACTTCACCGGCGTGCCGGACCTCAACCCTCCGCAACTCAAGGCCTGGAGCGTCGCCCGGGGCTTCCCGCGAAAGCTCCGCAAGACTTGCACGGGCGTCCTGACAGTCCGATAAGGCCGTCACGGTCGACTCGCCGTCCCCGTCCGACCCACCACTATCCGAAAGGGAAACGTATGTCGAATCCGCGATTCCAGCGTCGCCGCCGATCCGAGATGGAGGAGATCATCCGGTCCGGCGGCTCCATCATGCACGAGGGGCAGGTCATCACGCGGGTCGAGGACCTGCCCACCGATGCCGACCTCGCCGAGGGCGATCCCGAACTCGAGGCGTCGACCCTCGAGGACATCGACTCGCAGATCGCGAAGCTGAACGCCCAGCGCGATCGGCTCAAGACCCCGGTCGCCGACAGGCCCCCAAAGCCGACCTCGGCCGCCTCGCCCCAAGCGGGCAAGGTCACCCCGCTGGCCGGCAACGCCACGACTCCGTCGGCGACCCCCGCGACCTCCGACAAGGATGCCGCCCGGGCCGCGCTGCTCGCCGGTCAGGAGACCGCCTCCTCGGATGGGGACGCCAAGTAACCACGCCGGGCATCCGCCGGATGCCCGGCCTCCCCCGTCACGGTGAACCCCATGCTCACAAGGCAACAACTCGAGGCGACCCTCGCCGGGACGGGTCGCCTCGCCACCGCGCTCGCGACGCTGGGACGTTCGACCGCCTCCGACGGCACAAATCCGGACCTGAATGACCCGATCGCCTCGGCGCTCGAGGATTACGGGATCCTGCCGGCGGACCGGTCGAACGTGTCAGACGACGACCTGTCCAAGATCGACGACTCGATCCAGGGCCAGTTCGTCGACTGGACCGAGATCCGTGCGCTCGAGGCGTTCGCCAACGACATTGCGTTCAAGCCCCGCTACCAGCAGTGGGACGACTACCGGGTCGACCGCAACAACATGCTCGAGGCGTTGCGGGGCATGATCAAGGATAAGACCCAGCAATTCAACACCCGGCATAACTCGATGGGATCGCTGCGGGCCGTCGCCATCGCGCCGCCCGTCGAGGGGATCCTGACCTCGCACCCGAGGCATGACCGCCGAGGTTACCTCGACGTCCGCGACCTGTAACGGACCGTCCCAAGGCTGCCGACCGAGGCTCCCGGAGTAGCTGAAGTGCCCACGTACTACGTCGCGACGACCGGCAACGACTCGACCGGAAACGGCTCCCAGGCCACGCCCTGGCGGACCATCAACAAGGCGTACCTCGCCGCCGCAAACGGCGACACGATCCTCGTGGCGGATGGGACGTACCAGGAGAACAGCGGAAGTGGCTGGCTCCAGCTCTCCCGCCAGGACGCCGCAATCACGATCGCCGGTCAGAACGGGACGTCGTCGAACGTCACCGTCCAGGGCACCTCCAGCGCCCAGGAGGTGATCTACCAGGGGACGAACCTGACGTTTAAGTACGTGAAGTTTGTCGGACGGGACGGCAACACGACGCGCATCATGCGTTTCAATGGCGGTGGCAGTCTCACCCTCATTGGCTGCACGTTCACCGTCGTGAGCTCAACCGTCCAGACGAATCAGTGCTTCGCCAGCGGCCTGAACACGACGGGGAGCTTCATCGGCTGCACGTTCGACGGCTGCACGTTCAACCAGGTCGGTTCGAACCCGGCGTACGGCATCTACATCCTCTCACTCGGCCCGACGAGCGTCATCGACTCGTTCACGATCAAGAACTGCATCGGGATCGTGAATAAATGCCCGTGCTCTCTCAACAACGCAACGAATGTCAATGTCACCAACAATCTTTGGATCTCGACCGACCCGACCGTCGGTTACGGGCTGATCCTGGGCCAGGATTCGAGCATGAGCGGCTCGAACGTCTACGCGGCGTCGGGCACGATCGCCGGCAATATTATCTGGGCCCAGGGGGGACACGCTTGCCTGATCGGTGCCGGTGTGACGGCCGCGTTGGTTCAAGGAAACATCATCATTGGAGGGTCGAACGCCTCCAATGGTCAGGGACTGGTGATCAAGGAGGGCTCCAACATTGTCGTCAAAGATTGCGCCATCTTCGGCGGGTATCTCAACGGCATGTACATCAAAGGAGCCCAGTCGCCGACACTGTTGAGGAACACGGTCGTCAACCTTTTCGCAACCGCCACCGCATTCCGGGTGAACGCCAACCAGACCGATCCCGGCGCGAATTGGTCGAATGCCTTATGTCAATACAATTATATCATCGCTCCCCTGGGGACTGCGATTTTCATCGGGCTGGCCAACGCCGAAACGGGGTCAAGCTCGGTCATCGACTCGAACGTGTACGACGTCCGCGGGTCGGGGACCTGGGGGACCGTTCGGGGTACGACACTCACGGGGTTCGCGAGCCTGGCAACGGCCTGGACGGGTTACGGGACGGCGGGGAATGACAGCCATAGCCTGGCGGGCGGGTCGGCGAACGCACACGTCTATCGCCACTCCTCGACGACCACGTTCGACGCGGTCACTCCCAAGGTCGGGCCGTTCCTGTACCGGGCCGTCTTCGACCGTGTGGGGAACGTGTGGAACGGCACCGGCTTCGTCCCGTTGGTCGCAGCGAACTGGTATCAATACGTGAATTATCTTGTCGAGGCGACTCCGGGCGGTTACCTGTTCACGGCCCCGGTCTCCCTGAACCTCCCCTCGGGCGATTACCGAGTGACGATCTTCTCCCAGTTGGGTTCCTCCCCTGCACTCGGAGATACGGTACTCACGACCCAGGACCTGACCTGGGACGGAAGCCAGGCGGTGCGGTTCGGCTCGGTCTACTCGCGGCTCGGGACGCCCAGCGGCGGTAGCCTGGCGGCGGACGTCGCGTCGGTGAAGGGGGACACGACGGCCACGACGACGATCGTCCCGGCGATCAAGGCCAAGACCGACAACCTCCCCGCAAGCCCGGCGGCCGTCGGCTCGGCGATGGCGCTGGCCGCCGGCACGATCGGCTCCGCCACCTTCGCCAACGGCACGACCTTGCCCGCCGTCGCCTCGGTCGCGTCGGCGGTAACGTTGCCGGACACGCCCCCCGCGGGATACGCGTCGCCGACCACGGAATCGATCGCGGCGAGCATCCTTGCCGACCCGACGAGGCCGATCGCCACGAACCCCGACGGCCACACGCTCGCCGACATCCAGACCCTGGTCGGATCGAGCGACGCCGCGGCAAGCCTGCTGGGCCAGTGCCTGAGCTCCGTCGGGGGCACCGTCTCCGGGACCAGCCCGACGGGAGCTTCGTTCGAGGCGACGGGCCTGGACCAGCCGAGCGGGTTCTTCGCGAAGCCGGCCTCGCTCCTGGCGTTCACGAGCGGGGTTAACCGCGGAAAAACGGCCAAGGTGACCAGCCATACCAACGTCAACGGCGTGGTTCGGTTCGGATTCGCACTGGGCTTCCCGAAGAATCCGGAGCCCGATGACACCTTCATCCTCATCGGTTACAGCAACTGATGCTGATCTATTATCTCGCGAGCCAATTCTCGGTCGCCCCGATCCCGTCGGGGGCGGACCCGGACTTCGTCGAAGGGTTGAACTCATTCTGCCTGGTCGAGTTCGACGCCAACGCCGAAGGGGCCAGCAAGGGCGAACGCGGCGATCGTCTCGAGGACTGGACGCCGCTCGCCGACCCGTATGCCTACCGGTGCCGACTGGTCCAGGCCCGGAACCCGCGATCACTCCAGCTCGCGGACAAGCCGTCGGAGACGCTCCGGTGGCGGGTGCTGTTCGGGCAGTTCGTGTCGGTCGACATCCGGAATCGGCTCGTAATCATCGATCCCGACGACGGGACGTATCGGTATCTCTACATCCTCGGAAAGATCGTGAACGCACACCAGATGGGTCACCACTGGTACTGCGACGCCATCGAGTACACAAACTGACCGGGGGCGGACCATGGCGACTGATTTCCTGTCCGCGCTCCGCGAGCTCGTCGAAGCGACCCCCGACCTGATCGGCCAGATCCCCGGCGGCTGGCACCTCGACGAAGGGGCGATCGTCGAGGAATACCCCTATGCGGTGGCGAAGCTGCCGAAGTCCCCGCTCAGGCTCGAGACCTCCACCTCGAAGGTCGACGACGCGACCCTCAAGGTGAGGATATACGCCCCCACCACGGGGCCCGCGATGGACGCGGCCAAGACCTTCACCGCGATCCTGGAGGCCGCCCCCGGCCTGTCGTGGCCCGGGGGATGGTCCACGCCCCTCAAGCGTGTCGACCTCAACGAGGGCAAAGGGACCACGCGGCTGCCCGGCAACCGTGGGTTGATCCGATGGGCCGAGCTCTCGTTCCTGGTGCGGATCCGGAGGAACGGTTAAGTGCCCGACAAGACATACGCAATCAATTACAAGTCGGACAACGCCGACTGCCTGTCCAAGACGAACCAACTGATCACGGCGCTCCAGCAGCTCGACGCGGTCGCCACGGCCGTCAAGCCGAAGCTCGCCTCGTACGCCTCGGGATCGAATCGAGGGGCGAACGCGACCGCGAAGGCCGCCCAGGCTCTGGCCCAGGCGCTCCAGCAGATACAGGCGGTGGCCACAGCCTCGAACGCCGCCCTGACGAACCTGGGGGCCGGTTCCGCAAAGAACCTCGGGGCGACTGCGTCGGCGGCCAGGCGGCTCGATGTTTCATTGGGCAGGGTCAACGCAAACCTCGCCACGGCTTCGAAGTCCCTGAACGGATTCGCCGCCGGATCCTCGAACCGGATCAGCGTCGCGGCCACGGAGGCGGGTCGCCTCGCCTCGAACGTGAAGAAGGTCGAGACGTCCGCCAACGGCGCCAAGCAGGCCCTCAACGGGATGGCATCGGCCGCCGGCCAGGTGAACCAGCAGGTGAATGCGTCGAGGCGGTCGGTCGCCTCATTCCTCGAAGTCGCGGCCGGCCTCGCCCTGGTCCGCCAGACGTTCCACGCGGTGATGGAGGCTTCCGCGGAGATCGAAGATCGTTGGAAGAAGCTCGCCCAGGAGGCGGCCGAGTTCCGCGACGACCTCCGCGAGCTCGCGAACATCAAGGGCCAGAACGGGCCGAACAACGCCGTCTATGCGGAGACGCTCCGCCTGGCCCTCGAGACCGGCACCACGCCCGAGCAGGCGATGGAACTGGCCCAGAGCTATGAGAACGTCGGGCCGACGGTCCGCGACAAGGGCCACTACCAGCCGAAGCAAGGGACGCCGGCGGAGCTCGAGCACGCGATCCTCGCGGAGACGGGGCGGACCGCTCGAAGGTTTGGCATCAGCGAAGGCGCGGCCGGCGAGGCCATCGGCACGGCCGGCCTCTTCCACTCGTTCGACTCGAACGAGTCGGCGATGGACCAGCTCGGCATGGCCCTCAGCGGGCTCTCGATGGGCAAGCTCCAATACACCAAGGGTGTGGTGGCGCTCAACAAGGCGGCGGCCAAGCTCGTCGACCCCAGCGACGCCGCCGAGGAGGGGGCGAAGCCGGGTCGGGTCCAGAGCTACGGCGACGCGGGCATCTACCTCGGGGCGATGTCGCTCGGCACGGGCACGGCCGACCAGGCCTATCACCGGATGGTCCAGATCAGCCGAACCCTGAACCCGGTAGACGAGGACAAGCAGAAGGCGCTGGCCGAGGCGGGCATCACCGACAAGATGGACGACCCGGCCCGGCTGATCCAGCTCGGCGACTTCTTCAAGGCAAACCCGAACCTCGACCCCGTCAAGTGGATGACCGAGCGGAACATCGGCTCCGAGGCCACCCGCGAGGCCGTCACCGCCGGCATGAAGGTGTCGGACGTGCTCAAGCAACGCCTCGAGACGGCCCGGGCAAAGCTGAAGGGGAACCAGTTCGGAAAGCAGGTCATCGCGGAGAACGGGGCGGCCCGGGCGAACGAACGGGTGAACGTCAACGCCGAGGCGAGGTCGATCACCGAGGTCGTCGACAAGGCCGAAGGGGCCGGTGTCGAGACCTTCGAGACGGCCAAGAAGTTCGCCGAGGAGCGGATGCGGCTCAACGACTCCGACTACCGCAGCCCGTTCCGGAGAGTGCTCGAACTGGCATCGTCCCCGATCAGTTACGCCGTCTCCGGAGTCGGCGGTTACGACAACACCCGAGAATCGCACGCGATCTACGGGGCCATCCCCAACCTGCGCCGCGAGGCCGAGCGGGTCGGGATCAAGGACCTTGGGAAGCGATTCCCCGGGCTCGGGTCGGGTGATTACGAGACGAGGGCGCAGGCCTTCGAGGCGGCGTCGAGGGAAGTCTCGGCCGCGGGCGGCGACCCCTTGGGCCGGAAGGCTGCCATGGCCGGGGCGTTGCGGAAGGTCGATCAGATCCCAGGTCAGGCCTCGGTCCCCGTCGCCCCTCCGGGCGTCGCGGCGATCCCTGGTGCGACCGTACCCGCAGCCCTGCCCAACCCCGCCGGCGATCAGGTCCAGCGCGAGCAGCTCCGCACGCTCCAACAGATCCGCGACGCCGTGAAGGCACCGGCGGGGCCGAGGGGCGGAGACCCTGCGACTCCCCCGCTCGGCCCCGCTCCCGTCCCAGGCGGCCCCAGGCGGGTCGGCGGATAACCCCAACCACGAGGTCCAACCGATGACCGATCCGACCCCGACGCCCGAGTCGAGGCGTCGCGTCCCGTACCCCCAGGGCGTGCCCGCCGTGCTGTCCGACAAGAGGACATGGATCCTCGCGCACGGCGGCCTCGCCCCGACGCTCCTCAAGACGATCGACCGGCTCTATGACGACCGGGCCATCCGCCACCAGGTCGTCATGGGCGACGTACTCATCGCCGCGTGGGCCCTCCTGCTGGCCAACTACGAGCTCACCGACGAGGAGATCACCACGCTCCTCGAAGGACTGCCCAAGGAGCAGGAGCAGGCCTTGGCCCAGGCGGTGATGGACTCCCTGTTCGGGTCCCAGCGTAACCACCGGACCTATTCCGAGTGGGCCCTCGCGTCGCTCTACGCGGCCGGCATCGAGCCCTCGATCGTTCCGCCCCAACTCCTCCCGGACGTGCTCGACGTGCTGGTTATGAGCCGGCGGACCATCCCCGCGAGCCAGTTCATCAGCTCGAGCGAGGCGGCGGCGAAGCGCTCACGGCTGCTCCAGATGGTGACTCGAAAAGATCCCTGAGGCGTCCGCAGAGACTGATCCCGACCAGGGACACGGCGAGACAAACCCAGGCCCCCTGGATGCTCATGGCCGACCTTAGATGATCGACACCCTCGGCGGCCTTGAGATCCTTGATGCCTTCGAGGTCATTCTGGGATTTCAAGTAGACGATCTGCCTCTTCCGCTCGACGTCCCTGGATCCTTCGTAGAAGGGCGTAGTCGCAATCCATATAAGCGATATTCCGGCAATTACATAGATCATCGTCTCTGTAAACGTCGTTTTCCGGCTTTCCCTGAACATCGTCGATACTCCCGGACTATGCGAGGTGTGGGATCGGGCCAATCTAATCTCAATCCGAGCCAGCCGACAGTGGAAGCGTTTGTTCAGTGATGCCAACAGTTGGGAGTGACCGATGTCGGCCCAGATGAACGCGATCATCCGGGATCTCGAGCAGGTCCCGCATATCTTCGACTTCGACCGGGACGGGTTCGGCGAGGAGGTGGCCGAGGCGACGGCCGCCGCGATCTTCGAGTACATGGACGCCGAGACGAGTCCCGATGGCGGCCAGTGGATCGACCTCGCTCCCGCCTACCAGGCCTGGAAGGAGAGGCACTATCCGGGCCGGAAGATGGGCGAGCTCGAGCTCAAGATGAAGGATCCGATGCAGCTCCGGGGCGAGCCCAACATCACCCCGAACGAGCTCGTCCAGGAGTACGGCACCGACGAGGATGCCAAGCTGGAGGCCGAGTGGTTCCAGGAGGGGAACGAGGAGCAGAACCGCCCTCCCCGGAAGTTCTACGCGCTGAACGACCTGGCGCTCCACGACCTCGGCAATCTGTTCGACCGCCGATTCCAAACGATCCGTTAACCCCACCAGGGAGCCAGACTCATGGCCGATCCGTCGAACCTGTTTATCAGCTATGTCAACACCGCGATCGTCTCGATCTCCGGTGGAGCATCGCTCGCCATCGACGAAGTCACCGACATCGACTTCGACGTGTCCGGCGAGGAAGAGGAGTGGATGGCCGACGGCTCCCTCTTCCCGAAGCTCGTCGTCGCCCAGCGGCAACGTCGGCGAGTGAAAGTCTCGGGCGGCGACGTCCGAAAGCTCCTCAGCCTGCCGTGGAACACGCCGTCCACCTTCACCACCACGCTGAGGGACGCGGTCAACGGGACTAGCAGCGGCGCCCTCAACTTCACCCTCACGCCGTGCGTGGTCATCGGGGCCCCGACGAAGGGGTCGACTGGCAAGTTCGCGACCGGCGAGGTCAACCTCACCGCGTGGGCGCCCGACGGCATGACGGACCCGCTCTCCTACTCGGTCGTCTCCTGATCCTCACACCCCTCGAGGGCGACCGATGCTGGTCATCCCGACGCCGTCCGGCGGCACGTTCGACGGCCTCGACCTCGGCCCGATCTGCGAGGTCGAGGCCTTCGCCAACCCCGTCGCCCGGCAGATCAACCGCTACCCGGGCGTGAACGGGATCGAGGTCCTGAACATGGGCACCCGCGCCGGCGGGGCCGAGGTCGAGGGCGTGCTCTGGGCGCAGGACTTCTTCACCCTCGGGACCCTGTTCGCGAACTTCCGGGAGTACCAGCTCGACGGCGGCGCCTACACGCTCGTCGAGCCGGACGGCACGGTCTGGGAGCTCGCGATCCTCGAGATGTTCCGCCCGATGGGCCGGACTTACTTCGAAGGCGGAGGCGGCGTCGTCCGCCGGTACCACGCCACGTTCCTCATCCTCTGATCCACTGGAGTGCTCTGACCATGTCCGTCCGCGACGATATCAAGTTCACCTGGACCCGCGACAACGCAACCATTTCGGCCCAGCGGACCATCATCACCGACGCCGGTGGTGCGCTCGACCTGGGTGTCCCGAACGGCTCACAGAACCTGCCCGCCGCATTCTCGATCATCTTGGCGGTGGTCAAGTCGATCTTTCTGGTCTGCGACCAGGCCGTTACCCTGAAGGCGGGCGGCCGGAATGCCGTCCAAACGCTCTCGATCTCGGGCACC
The DNA here is from genome assembly GCF_054877945.1 of Singulisphaera rosea. NCBI lineage: Bacteria > Pseudomonadati > Planctomycetota > Planctomycetia > Isosphaerales > Isosphaeraceae > Singulisphaera > Singulisphaera rosea. Next base: position 45,613 of record NZ_JBTYIP020000032.1, read on the forward strand.
CCCACTGGCGGCAACATCGCCGCGACCTTCGGCGGCCAGACCGCCACAATCCCGTATAATTCGACGGCGGCACAGGTCCAGACGCTCCTGAGGGCCCTGTCTTCGATCGGGTCCACGGGTGTCGTCTGCACCGGCGGTCCCCTACCCGCCACGCCGGTCGTGATCACGTTCGCCGGAACGCTGGGCGTGCAACCGGTCGCCACGATCACGAAGGTCGACAGCCTCACCGGCGGCACATCACCCGCCTCGACCTTCACTGCCACCACTGCCGGAGCGAATCCCGACACGACGCTCAACGTCAAGGCGAACGTCCCGCTCGCCTGGGATTCCCAGGGCTACTTCGCACAGCCTTTCGCGTCGGACGTGAGTCAGATCAGCCTCACGAACTCGAGCGGCGTTGACTCGACGCTAAAGATCCGAACCGCTTCCTCGGCGTCCTGATATTGTTCGGTACCTCGCTCTCGAGCTTGCATGCCTGCTTTTGGCGACCCCGGATCGCCAACACCAGCGGTTGGAATTTCTCGCACGTCAGGGCTCAGAGCGGGGTTCACCTAGACGCTTGATTTTGTTACGACATCGACCATACACTCTTTATTGAATGCCTCAAGAAGATCGTTGTGCGCGCAGAATCCCGTAGAGAGGATCGATATCGAGTCAATGCCAATCATACTGCCAAATTTGAGCGATACGTTTTGCGTCAACCTCGTTGCCTGTGGAACCATCGAAACTAAAGACCGGAAGGTATTGTCCCTTCTGCACGGGCGTCCACGCAGCCTTGTGACGAATTTCGGTGTCGAAGGTGCCGAATGTTGGGCGTACGCCGGGTTTGGCAGCTCCAATCCGGAGCGTCTCAGCCCGCATTTCCATGTCGAGATTGCTTCCGACCTAGATTTGATCCGAGACTCATTCGAGGGAGACGCTGTTGAGGAGATTGATCAGGACGCATTCCAATCAGCGATAAGTCCCTTCCTGAGGAAAAACATCGAGGTCGATCTCACCGGCATTTTTATACTTCCGACTTCACGGATAGCTAAAAATTCCATCGCCTCAGCCATGGTGAAAAGTCATACAAAAAAGAATTCAGAAGTCAAAACTATAGCATCTGCATTCTTTGCAGAAGATGCAATTATTGAACGTATTCAGTGCATGATTGCTCGCGATGGAAAGCATGCGAAGATTATTATGGAAACCATATTAAATGGAAAAGTGATACCTGATTACTTGGTCGACCTCATGATGTTCTTGGATGTGGCGCTACGTATCCACTTCCTCGGCGAAAGGATCAACGATGCTGCATACTGACAACCCTAAAAGAGCGGCGTTCAAAGCAAAAGCGCAGCCCAATTGGGCGGTCAAAGGAGTTCGTTTCTCAGGCCCGACTGCCGGTGCGCTACATCGCAAGCTTGAGATATTCGGATGCGCTTCATGTGTTTCTGCTAGGCACGCGGATATCGCTTCGGCCGGGTACGAATTCCCCGCATTGCTAGTCGACTTTGATGTGGATAAACAGCCTGTAGGTAAGTCGCAAGAGCCGATGCAACGCAGCCGAAAGTGGACGCAAGTGTCGCTGTCATACGGGTCCACTATCAAAGGCAATGTGCCGAAGATTTCTCGCGATGTCGAATATTTTTGCGACCAGCACAAAATGTCGACGGACACTGTGTTGGCATTTGTGGACGTGATCTCCAAGAACATTTCCATTGTGGGGGAGCCTAGCGTCATCGTTCGTGTTGATCCTGAGGATGATGACACTTATTTGGTGGTTCGCATAAAAGTGAGAGGTTCGTCGGACGAGTTCTTGGAGGAGAAGGATCGCGCCATTGATCTGGCGTTCGACCAATTCGGTTACTCCGTACTCTCCAAGATCAGAATCTTCCCCGAATTTATCGAAGGCCGCTAACAAACAACATGAAAGCACGAGACTTTCTGGCAATCGCGAAAGAGCAACTCAACAAAACCAATCCAGGTCCTGCCGAATATAGGACCTGCGTAAATAGGTCGTATTACGCGATATACAATGAACTTGTAGACTTATTTGTTGGTTTCGGTGTATCTTTATCTCAAAGATCTAATTGCCATTCACAGGTGAACACGCTACTAAACAGTATGGGGGATACCGTTTTTCTTAAAAAATGTTCGGACTACAATGATCTTAAAAACTACAGAACTGTGGCAGACTATGATTTGAGCGATCCCGCCGGTGAAACAAAAAGGCTTGCGGAAACAGCCTTCAAGACCGCCAACTTTCTATGCTCGGCGATCGATGTGTTGAAAAAAGATAGGGCTCGCTTAGGGAGTGTCAAAAGTTCGGTGACAAACGCGGCCAAAAACTTAAGATGAACGTAATACAAGAATATGGACGTCGTTATATTTTTTGCCAATTGCTGTTCTTTGATGACAGATTTGTGAGTGGCATCTACTGTAGCATGTTTTAAAACTTTTTATAATTTTTAGACGATTCGCGGTTTGTAGAATTGGGCGTTGTCCGAGTACAAGGTCTTCGGCACTATAACTTGGCTGTATCCTCTCTTGGCGGCTAGCTAAGTTTGACTGATTGCATTGCGTGACCGGATAAGCAACAGTCCTTGCAACAAGGCTGGGATCGACCACGCATCAGTCTACTTCAATTCCAACCTCTCCCACGATCTGTTCTGCATCAAGCCCGTGATGTCCGGATAAGTCTTGTTTATCAGCTTCACGGACCTGCTTCAGAACTGTCGCGTTGAACCACTCTCCGGGATATCCGAATGGCCATCAACGATCCCTGGAAATGGGACGGAGGGGATATCCCTCCTGTCCGCGTGGGAACTCCCGTCGCCGTCTACCGCTATCTCGGCGAGGGCGAAATCGAGGAGCTCCCGACGCTCCGGTGCGTGACGATCCAGCGCCATGAGGGCCCGGACCCCGGCTCGGCCGTTTTCCGCTATGCCTTCGACGAGCGGATCGGTGGGCCGATCACGGTCGAACAGGCCCTCTCGACGGCCTGGAACCTCCCCGGCACGGTGAACGTCGGGGACCGCCTGCTCGTCTCGGCCACCAGGGCCGACGGGCAGAGCGAGTGGATCTTCGACGGATACCCGATGAGCTTCGCCGGCCGTTGGGACGACGAGCTCGAGGGCGTGGCCATCTCCGCGGTCGGGGTCGCCACGCGGGCGTTCGACGCCACCATCCCCGGCCAGCTCATGCGGGGTGCCGACCAGAAGACGGAGGCGGGCAAAGACGTCCAGACCGACCTCGTGGTCCAGTTCAACCCCAAGGGCAAGTCGAACGCGACCCGTGAGGGCGACAGCGGCGACGGGGCGAAGACGTATGCCGTGTTCCTGGACCCGCTCCTCACGAGCCCTCCGGGCGACGATCCTCCCCAGCGGAAGTGGACGCTGCCGATGGCGGCACGCTACCTCTGCTTCGTCATCAACGAGGATGAGGAGTTCGTCACGAACCCCAAAGGCGCGGACCTCGATGCCCTCCTGATGGGGCGGGAGCCGATCGCCGGCGTCACCATGAACCCGAACGACGCCTCGACCTACGCGGCGGCCGACATCGCCGCCACGGACACGCCCCTCACGGGCCAGCGTTGGCCGACGGCGCTCCGCCTGCTGACCCAGGAATATGGGTTCGGCATGTCGTTCGACCTCACCACCGACGGGAGTGGCGAGCCGGTCACGACGCTCCGGATGTTTCATAATCAGGCCGGTGACGTGAAGAGCCTCTACCTCGACGCGAGGGGCGAGGACTTCGACCCCTCTCGCAACAACGTCGGGTCGGCCGACCTCGAGCGGGACATCTCCGACGTCGTTAACACCGTCATCGCCGAGGGTGGGCTCGAGCGATACGAGGTCACCCTCGTGCTCCAGTGTGGGTTCCCCAGCCAGTCGAGCGACGCCACCTCCGCCTCGGCCCTGGCGAAGTTCCGGTCGACCGACCCCGCCTTCGCAACCTCGGACAACTACGACGCCTATCGCCTCTACGTCTTCGACGAGACCGGCGAAGGCCACTACGCTCCGGGGTCGACCACTAAACTCACGGACGTCTCGTCGCTCGACGACGTCTTCGGCGCCCCCGGCGACGACCTCGAGCCCAAATACGTGGTCCGACGCCGGGTCCCAATCGGCGACCTCTTCAGCACCGACCAGTCCGGCAACACGCTCCGCTACCGGGTGGCTGTCTCGACCGACTACACCGGCCCTGCCCCGGGCCTCTGGGTTCCGGGGAGCGAGCACTGGCAACACGTCGAAGGGGGAGTAACCCTCCTGACGGACCGGCTGGGGATCCGGATCACGGTCGACGACCCGAATAAGTGGAACATCGGCAAGAGCTCAGACAGCAACGCCCCGTTCCCCGACGGTGTCGTCAAGGCGGTGGAGTGCCAGGCCAACCCGACCACCGCGAACCCGAAGTTCTTCGTCCGCCTGACCTGCGTCATCGAGGGTGACCAGTGTACGGAGTTCAAGGCGGACCGCAGGCCCTCGAGCCCGATCAACTACCCGATCGAGGAGCGGGTCGACGCCCGCGACCGCCTCGCCACCAGGTGGATCGCCGCGAATTCGGAGTTCAACTCCGACTCCGATCCCCAGAAGATCCAGGACGAGGATGACTTCCTCAAAGCCGAGGCGCTGACGGTCCAGACGGCGAAGGAGGCGGGGGTCTTCGCGGCCGAGATCACGATCCCCTACTTCACCGCCTACTACGAGATCGGCGACCGGATCGACCAGATCGAGGGCCGAGACCTCGGACTCCGCACCGACGGCGGCGGACCTGGCGTGATGCCCGTGTTGCCGGTCGTGGTCGCGAGGCGGTGGGAGCTCGACGGGGACAACCAGGTCACGCACCTCACGCTCTCCGACCGTGGCGTGAACCACCGCCAGATCGCGAAGGGACGGCCCAGGGCCGGCCGCTTCGTGAAGAAGGGCTATCGAGGGGGAGGAGGATCCGTCTCGATCCCCCACAAGCCCCCCTCGGGCATCTCCGACTACGTCCCCCGCTCGGAGCGAGACAACGCATGAGCTACACCGAGGCGGCCCGGCTCCGGATCGACGACCAATCCCAGGTCGACCAGGCGACTCGCTCCGACCAACCCGCCCCCGAGGACAGCCCCTTCGTCGTCTGCGTCACGAGCCACAAGACGACCTACCCTACCACCGCGCAGGTCTTCTATTGGGTCGTTCCCCAGGCCGTCCTCGGAACCGAGACCGAGGGCGGCGCGGCCTCATTCAGCAATGACGGTGGAGGGTTCTTCGCTGCCAACCTCGGTGACTCAGTCCCTCCCGAAGGGACGAAGGTCGAATGCCAGCGTGTCCCCCATCGCTGGATATTCCGATACACAGACTCTTGAACGCGGCATTCCGCACGAGGGACTGGTGCCATACGATCTCGATCGCGTTCGTCGCCAGCGGGTCCGCCCGACGCCTCCATCGCCTACCCGGCCCGGATTGGCCGCCGCCCTGGGATACGTAGCATCAGACGATGCTCAAATTTCAGAGGACCATTTCTTCAATTGGAATCCCGCTGAAATCCTGGGGAACGAGGTCGAGGGCGGCTCATACACGATCTCCCACGACGCCAGCGTCACTCGCCAGGCAGTCATGCTGGGGAACGACTTGTTTTCGCAAGGCGACATGGCGCTCGTCCGATTCGCTGATTACCGCTGGGTAGCAGATGGAAAGGGCAAGCGAAAGCGAGAGAAGAGTTGTGCCGACATCCCATCGACGATCACCTTGTCGGTCTCTGACAACTCCGGACACACCGGCCATTGCCCGACGATGACGCAGCGATCGAGCGGCGTCTGGGTCTCGCGCAACACGTTCACGTCATCGGACTGCTATGGGATCTTGGGGAATCCGCCAAGCCCCCTTGGCCCTGTAGCCGGGGTCTTCACGTTCACCTGTCACGGGAGCACGCCGACTCTCCAGTGGGACGTGGGGCCGCCATGTTACCCCTCAGATCCCGGTGTCAAGATTTGCAACACTTCTACTTTCAATCCCTACTTCAATAGCCTAATGGTTCTCGACTCGGCCTCGTTCGATCCGCTCATGGTCGTCTTCCACGGATGTATCCGCGGCTCGGACCCCGTCCCGACGCACCTGACTTGGACCATCTCGCTATGAAGTGCGAAGGGTGCCCGGTCTCAACCGGTTTGGTGTGCCACGGAGAACACGCCTCTCGGCTTTGCGAGTTGGCCGCAACCAGGTCCGACTATCGGCGTCTCCTGATAGGGCGTGCCAACGAAGGGACCGGACCCGCGATGAGGCCAAAGCCTACTGGCGAGGCGGAGCGACTGAAGATCGTCGGCCGCTGCACGTTCGCCCGGATCCCGTCGTGTGCGTGCCCGGACGTCCAATGCGTCGAAGGCGGGAAGCGACCCGGGCAGAAGGTCTCGATCGCCGTTTGCGAGTCGTGCCTGGAGACCTCGTAAAACGAAAACGCCCGGCCAATCGGCCGGGCGTTTCGCTGGAGCGGGGCTAAAGACGGATCCGACTACTTGGCATCCCTCACGCCGAGCTGCGATTCCGCAAACGGCGTGAAAGTGCTCGTCCCGTCGAAGTTCTCGATGGAACTCGTCGTGATGAGTCCACTCTTGGTGAATATGGTCACCAACATGCGGTCATTGTTCAGCGTTCGTCCGGTCGTATCTCCCGCATGGGGGTAGTTAAGGCTTCCCGCAGGCATGGGGAGTAAGTATGGGACTGGCGTGGTCGCACTTCTGTTGTCCACAGGCGGCACAACGTCTCGCCTGTCGGCAAGCCAGAGATGGAAAAACGGAACATTGAAACTGGCGGGCGTGGAATAGATCGTTTGCGGTACGATTTGGCCGTCCGCGTTTACCAGGATTTCGCAGATCAGACTGTTCGGGTCGATCGGAAGCCCTCGAGATCGCTCCTCCGTGGTGAGGAAGGTAGAAGCATCGATCACGACGCTCCCAGGTAGTTGCGTCTCGCGAGCCCCTTCGACCGGCACGGGGCGTCGCGTGATGGAATAGGGTAGGTCATGCGCCATCTTCTGATAGTTCACGGCGAGCCAAGTCGGCGTCGGATACGTGGTTTCCGTCCCGGGGTCAATCAATGTGGATCCGGAGGTAGCTCCTAGCCACTTCTCGACTTCCCATTCGGAACCGTAGGTGAGGGTGCCGACCGTGAACGGCATAACCTCGTCCACGTGGCCATTGTAGTTTGATGTCGTCACACCCATCACTGTCGAGTTTATGGGATTGTCGTCGATGCCGTTGAACCCTTCGTCTACATATCCATCCTTGTCATCATCTTGACCGTTGACGACGTAAAGGAATTCCGGGTTGTGCGTGGCAATCGAGGTTGCCCCAGAGGTATCGCTGTAGTAATTTCGCAGGAGAGGCGGAGTCGTTCCCGGGGGGCCAACATTCACGAAGAGCTCAGGGTTTTGGCCTGGTACAGTGTTGGGGTTAACCGTGCAGGGGCCGACAATCGTGTAAGTTGCACCGGAATCGTTTATGCGGATTTTCTCACCGACCCGGATGTTCCAGTACCATGATGTCGGGGGGTTAGGGATGGCCGTCGCTCCAACGACATATCCCCCTTGGTAGGGTGATTCCTCAAGCATGAGGACCTTTTGGGGATTCACCGAATCGTTCACGTCGGGGTAAGGGTAAGAGCCGCCCAATTTCTCCGGATAGGCCGGAGGATAGTTCGCGATGGTCGCCCCGAGCGGGGGCATTGGGGCAATTGTGACCTTGCCTTCCGAGTAGTCGCCCGGGATCTCGATATTTATGAGTCGGCTATAGGCAAGCGTATTGGAGCCTGCGGTAGCCCCGGCGCTATAGGGCGGATCGAGCAGCGTAGGGTCCGGGATGAGTCGAATCCCTCGCGGCGAATTCGAGCGGATCGCTGCATCACGAGCTCCGACCAAAGCCGCCTGGAGGATCCGGGCCGCTTCGCTCGTCTGGCGATTACTGACCGCGTTGATCACCGTCGGAAGGACGATGGCCGAGACGATCAGGACGATCGTGATCACGACCAGCAGTTCGACCAGCGTGAAACCTCGCGTCTTGCTTCTGGTACGGAGTTTCCCAATCGAACTCATAGTCGCCTCGCCATGATTTGATCTGGTATTGAATCGCTTCGCGGATCACCTGGAAGGATGAGAGTCGCCGATTCTTCGGCTGCGGTAACCCCCACGCCAGCATTGCAAGCGGAGTGGATAAGCACGCCCCGACTACCATCGCATTCAGGATTCGGTGTCGCCCAATCAGGTCGCGGATCCCGCGGCCTCTGGGTTCCTGGATGCCCTGCTCTCCTCTTTCGTTCCCCTCGCTCATTGTTCGGGTCGCCAAGAGTTGCCCTGGACGGGCAGGAGTGAGCGGAGGTTCAGGCCAATCCCGCATGACCGGCGATTTGGCGCGCACCCCAAGCTGCGAATATACGCCAGCTTAGTCGATTTGTGACGGATCGGCAATTCGTGCGACAAACGAAGGGGAAACTTTGGCGAGATCAGGCCAAGATCTCGAGCGGTTTCAAAGCGGAATCTATCGAAGCGGGGTAGTCAACGTAAGCCGCCTCACCTGGCGTCAGGCTTTTGTGCCGTCCAACGCCCTATGCCGAAGCCGCCGGCGCTACCTGCCACGAAACCTAAGATGAGGTTCAGCACCTTCTCGAGGGCAGCGGATTGCTGGAAGGTGAGAAAAATAAGGCAAAGAAAGGGGATGAGTACAATCGTGGCACCAACGATCCCGGCGGTCAACCACATGCCCCACAATCGCTCGTCATGTTTCCTCTTGTCGGAGCTTTCAGATTGAGTGATGACCGAGGTCATTTGGGCCTCGGTCAGCTTGCCGACGAGCGAGTCTTGGGCGGTTGCTGGTGGGCCAAAGGCTACTTGGACGCCAAGATTGTGGCCGGTCAAGATCGGCGGCTGCGCAGAGACAAGATTGGGAAATGGTGAGACCGGGGAAACTATAGTCGACTCAGACGGTGGCGGAGGAGACACCGTGGCGACTGTTTCCGCGTCCCGAACTCGTTCAATCTCAGAGTCCGGTGGGTCGGTATGAGAGTCGCCGGTCATCAGAACGATCCCGAGTAAAGACTACTGAGTCTCCGGCTGATCTTTCGTAACTGTCGCAAAGCCCCTCTATCGATCTGCTGGCGGACTTGCTCCTCCGCCCAGGCGCGGACGATAGCCCGCTCGATCTGACGCTCATATTCCTGAAGGAACTCAGGCGCGATCTCGATTCCAGCTTGCCGGATTGTACTGACCACTGCCTGGGCCGCTTCACGGCTGTCTGTATACGTTTTCATCGCGATGGCCTTGGGAGTCGGCGATGGGCAAATCGGTTCAATCCATCCCATCGTTTTTTTCCTTCGGTTCCTACCTGCGTTCTCTGTAACAATGTTGACGCGATACGGAAGAAAGTCCAGCGGAAAGACAAAAAGCGTATTTGACACCATTTCCTGTGCCACTGCGGAGACCTGATCGAGATTCCGGGAATGATTCCGCGCGCGATTCCAAAACGGAATCTATTGCGGCATCACGTCGCGCGTATGTATTTTTAAGTGTGCCGCTCGACAGGCGTCGATGAAGACCGCTCTGATCTCCCCGAAGCCGCTACAGGTGAACGATGTCACTACGCTCCTCCAGGGACGCGGATCCCGCGTCATCGACCCATATTCGCGCCTTCTCTCGACACGGTCGCTGTGCGGCCCCTGCTCCGCTCTGCGAGATGGTCAGATTCCATAACGACCTCGGCGGAGATCGCGTCCTGGAATCGGACGTCCTGGTCGCATCGCCCGAGGAATGGCGGAATCTCCCGCAATCCCGCGACGAGCGATGGCAGGCGATCGAGAGAGGTCGGGTCGTGATCGCGCTCCGGTGCCTGGCCTGATCAGCCTTCTCGTCCGGCCGGCCTGCTCCGCGTCGGCCGGTACGGCTCGGGCGTCGGACGCGGCGTCGTCGGCGAAGGCAACCCGACCGGGTTTCCCAGGCCGCGTCGGTACTCGACGCCGACCTCGGAATCTGCGGACGAGCCGGTCGTGCCGAGGATCCGGTTCAAGGCCTCGTGGACCCCGATCCGTCGGATCGCCTCCCAAAGGAGCTGCTCGGCTCCGGACATCTGCTGAACAGGCGGCCACGGAGGGGCCGAGGGAGAGGGCAACGGGGGTGGCGCCGGGGCCGCCTCCCGTGAATTCCTTTCCTCATCGCCGTCGTATTCGTCCCAACTGTCGTCGGCGAGGAATTCCATAGGGACGTCAAAGTATCGGGCTATTGCCAGCATGTCGCTCGGCGTCGGATGGCCCACCCCGTTCGACCACTTCGAGACCCGGCTCTGCGAACGGCCGACGATGGCCGCGAGGTCGTACTGGGTCCGCTGCTTCTTTTCGAGCAGACTCACAAGCTTCTCACCGAACTTCATGGTCGGCTCCGCATACGGTGCGCCACAGGGGACGGCCTCCAACACCTCTGACGCCGTCGCCTTAACCTTCAGGGTACTCATTCGCGACATCGCCGTAATCCTTGTCGTGAATCAGATCCGAAATTATTTCCGAATCGCGATTGAAACCCGGATCTTCAGGCGCTAAAATGATTCCAGATCGGAATCAAAACCTGAATAATCACTCGGGGAACGGTAACTGGGAGGCCAATCCATGCCAGCGGTAAACGGAATCGACCTGCGGGGCTGTCGCAAGACGAAGGAGGCGGCGGACGAATTAGGGATCCCGCGATCCCAGGCGGAGGCGCTCTGGTATCTCAGCGGGACCGAGCGCGTCGACTTCGGTCCGACGAAAGTCTTCGACGCCGAAGGATTCGAGCGGCTTTCGCGGTCCAAGCAGGTGATGCAGGCGGCGGCCAAGATCGGCCCCTTGCAACGCGAACGACTCCAGTCGCTCTGGGATGAGTTCGAACGGCAGGTCCTCGACCTTGCGGCGGCGTCCTAACGCCGCCCCGTCCGTCCAAGATTATACCATCGCCGAAACCCGCGCAAACGTGACTTTGCGGAATTTGATCCCGCATCGATTCCGCGTTTCGATCCCGCATCGATCGGGGAATTATTCGCCATCGCGAAAAGGATCTGCCCATGACCCAGCATCCCGACCTATTCGCGGCCCTCGCCGCGCCGTTCGACCCCAGCGAGGTCAAGGTCCGGTCGCAGAGCGGCCGCCAGCTCAGTTACATCACGGCCAGGACCGTGATGAACCGGCTCGACGAAGTCCTCGGGCCCGAGAACTGGTGGGACCGCTACGTGCCTGGCGAAAACTCGGTCCTCTGCGAGTTGACGATCCGGCTCCCGGACGGATCCACGCTGATGAAGTCCGACGCCGGTGGCTATGCGGGCATGGCCGACTCGGGTGACGACGACAAGTCCGGCTACAGCGACTCGTTCAAGCGCGCCGCGGTGAAGTTCGGGGTCGCCCGCTACCTGTATCGAGACGGGGTGCCGAGCTTCGTCCGCGAACGATACCCGGCCGACGGGCATCCTGAGGCTGCCGAGGCCCACGTGGCGTCGACCTCTCCCCCGCCCCAGGCGAGCCAAGCGACGAGCGGGAAGCCGAACGGCAACGGGAACGGACATCAAACGCCGCCCCGTTCTGGTAAAGCCCTGTTCGCTTGGGTGCGAGACCAGGAGCAACGCCACTCCGTCGGGTTGTTGAAGTACCTCAACGGATGGGCCAAGCTCCAAGAGTTCTCCGGCAGGATGGTCGATTGGGATGCCGAGCAGGTGAGCATCGCCTACGCGGAGGCCAGCCGTAAGCTCTATGCACTCAAAGCGGCGAGCTCCGACTCGATCGACGAAGCTCCCGAGAACTGATCGAACCCCGGACGCCAATGACCGGATCGACGCGGATCCGGGTTTGAGCCGCACCAAGACTTCGCGCAACGGCACGGCGTGACCGGTGCCGGTGCGCGCACATCGACCGGATGGGGGCGCGGGAGCATGGCGGGAAACGAGGGGCGGATCGCCATCGGCCTTTTGAAGGCGATCCTCGCCGAAGTGGGCGGCCACAAGGGCGTTGTCCTCGGGGCCGTCCTCGAGCGGACGGGCCTCCTGGATCCGTCCGCCGAGCGGAAATCCCCTACCCCATGCCAAATCAACTTCACCCGCCTGGCCGAACAGACGGGCCTCAATCGCGCGACCCTCAGCGAGGCGAAGACGATGCTCCTGGAGGCCGGCACCCTCGTCGACACCCCCGACGGTCTCCTCTTGGACGAGAACTACGAAACCGGGTGGAGACGAGCGACTTTCCTCAAGAAGGGGTCCGTCCGGGCGTACTGCGGGGTGTCAGGAAATCCTGACACCCCGGCTGGCGGTGATTCGAAGGTGTCAGGAAAAGCTGACACTTTGCGTGGCCAACTGTCAGGAAGTCCTGACACCCAACCCAGTGCCGAGTCCAAGGTGTCAGGAAAAGCTGACAGTTTGCACCACAAAGTGTCAGGAAAACCTGACACCCCAAACATCGTCGGCTCCCACGTGTCAGGAATTCCTGACACCTCGCCTGATCCACTGTCAGCAAAAGCTGACACCGCCCGGAGTGCCGGGTCGCAGGTGTCAGGAAAAGCTGACACCCCGCCGGAGCGACTGTCAGGATATCCTGACACCTCGACCGCTCCGGACGCCCAGGTGTCGGGAAAAGCTGACCGTTTGCCGGACAAAGTGTCAGGTTATCCTGACACTTCCTCGCGTGTGCCCGCGGGCGCCCGCGAATTAGAATTAACATCACATAATAAAAATGTGATGTTAATTAATTCAAATTCGCGCACGGACACGCCCGCGAGCGAGCCCACGCACGCACGCGAGGCCGACCCGGCGGCCAAGCCCTGCCCTCCCCTGCCCCTGCCGGACGGCCCCTGGGAGATCTGGCCGGGTAATCATCGGCCGACCCCGGAGGAGGTGGCCCAGACGTTCCGGCTCGCCTGGGCCTGTTTCCCGGGCACGTCGATCGCCTACGGGTACTGGGAGCGTCAGCAACACCATTCGACCGTCGCATGGCAGTTCGCCCTCCGGGATAGTGCGAAGCGCAAGCCGGGCCTCGACGCGATCAGCTACGTCGAGCGGGTCGCGATCTCGAACCCCAAGGGCAAGCCTCACCCGTCCCCGCCGAAGCCGTCCCAGAGGCCTGCGGAGAAACCCGCCCCGATCCCGCCGCCACCCGTGCTCACCGAAGCGCAGATACGCCGCTACGCCCGCCAGACGGCCCCGGCCGACCCCTCTCCGCCCGACCCGACGATCGGGAACTATCCCGGCGGCGTCGTGGCCAAACTCCGCGACGAGTCGATCGCCCGCCAAGCGAAGGCGAAGTCCGGCCGCCAGGGAGGGTCTCTAGCGTGACTCTCCCGAGCGGCCAACCTGGGGCCACACGAATCCGGGACGAGGACCTCTCGTTTCGGCTGCCCCCCCACAGCCTCGAGACCGAGAAGGCGACCCTCGGCTCGATCCTCTTCGTGAACGAAGTCCTCCACGAGATCGTCCCGATCCTCTCGCCCGAGGATTTCTACCGGGACACGCACCAGAAAATCTATGCGACGATCCTGGACCTCTACCGCCTCGGCAAGCCGATCGACGGAATCACCCTCTCGGATGAACTGATTCGCCGGGGCGAATATGAGGCGATCGGCGGCGCCGACGCAATCTCGGATCTCTTCTCAAGCACACCCTCGTCGGCAAACGCGAAGTATTACGCCGGCATCGTCCGCCAGAAATCGATCGGCCGCCAGCTCGCCCACGCGGCCCGTACCATCTCCGCCGAGGTCCACTCCGACCAGTACACGGCCGAGGAGTTGCTCGACCGGGCCGAGCGTGCGGTGTTCAACATCGCCGAATCCCAGTCCTCGGAGAGCACGATCCCGGCCAGTGCTGCGGTCTCGCAGGCGATGGCCCGGCTCTGTCGCCGCAATCGGGGACCTTCCGGGGTCTCGACGGGACTCTCGCAGCTCGACGCGCTCACCGACGGATTCCAGCCCGAGCAGCTCGTGATCCTGGCGGCCCGGCCGAGCATGGGCAAGACGCAGATCGCCCTGAATTTCGTGGAGTACACGGCCCTCGCCAGACGCGAGGAAGTCCTCTTCATCAGCCTCGAGATGGGGGCGATCGACATCGGCGAGAGGCTCGCCGTGTCCCGGAGTGGCGTCCCCAACACACTGCTCAAGTCCCCAGACGACATCTCGCCCCACGAATGGGATCGGCTCGTCATCGCCGACGAGGAGCTCTCGAAGGCCCCGATCCTGATAGACGAGTCCCCTGCCCTGACGACGCTCCAGATCCTCGCGCTGGCCAGGCGGGCGAAGTCCCGGGGCGACCTCAAGCTCCTGGTCGTCGACTACCTCCAGTTGATCACGCCGGGCGACGGCGATCGACGCCACGAACAGGTCGCCTATATCAGCCGCGACCTGAAGCGGATCGCCCGCGAGCTCAAGATCCCGGTGGTGTGCCTGTCCCAGCTAAACCGCGCCAGCGAGGGCCGCGAGGACAAGCGGCCGAGGATGGCCGACCTCCGCGAATCGGGCGCCATCGAGCAAGACGCGGACCTCGTCATGCTCCTCCACCGACCGGAATATTACGACCCCATGCAGCTCCCCGGGTTCGCCGAACTGATCGTCGCGAAGAACCGCAACGGCGCCACCGGGACCGTCCCGCTCCGCTTCATCAAGGAGATCGGGCGGTTCGAGGATTGGGTCGGACCCTCGCCGGATCAATTCCCAGCCCCAGGGCCGGAATTCTGAGAATAATTCCAAAACGGGATTGAAACTGGAATTATTTCCGGCAATGATTCCACTATCGGGAATAAAGGACCCGCAAAACTCGCCGGGCGAGGAATCATGCCCACTCTGCTCGATGAGCCGCCCGTCGAATCCAGGCCGATTGCCGATTCGGAACTCTTCGGCGACGACTGGATCTACGATCCAATCTCGCGATGCGGAGTTCACGTCGAAGACGCCCGGAAGGGCTGCCCCTGCGGGTGCAAGAGCGTCCTGTACGTGACCCGGGGCCGAGAGTTCAACCAAAACCACGTCTACTGCGAGCGGTGTTACGGCGACAAGGCGATCCGCCTCGCGAAGCGAGACGACCTCGTCTACGGCCGCCGCACCCGTCCCAGCCGCGAGATCGCGTACTCGAAGTCCGCCGCCGAGGTCGAGCGCCACTGGGCCAGGCTCGCGGCGAAGGCGAAAGGAGCCTCGAACGATGGGCGTTGAGACCGGCATCGAATGGTGCGATCACACATGGAATCCCTGGCGGGGTTGCACCAAGATCAGCCCGGCATGTGATCACTGCTACGCGGCGGACCTGGCCAAGCGGAACCCGCTCGTCCTCGGGGAATGGGGTGACGACGGCACAAGGACGGGCGCGGCCGAGAACTACTGGCATCTCCCCTACAAGTGGGACGCCGCGGCTCGCAAGGCAGGGGTTAGGCGGAAAGTCTTCCTCGCGAGCATGGCCGACATCTTCGAGGACTGGAAAGGATTCATCCTCGACGTTCGTGGACGCATCATCTGGGTCGATACCGTCAACGACCTTTGGTTGGCCGACGATGGGACGCCTGGGTTTGTCTTCGACAAACGACTGCTGAACGCGAACGACCTCCGGACGCGGGCGTTCCGGATCATCCGCGAGACGACCAACCTCGATTACCTGCTCCTGACGAAGCGAACCAAGAATGTCCGCCCGATGGCGTCTGAGGCCCTCGGATGGGACGTCTGGCTCGAAGGCATGCCCTCAAATTGTTGGCTGGGATGCACGGTCGAGTCCCAGGAGTGGGCCTGGCGGATCGACGACATTGTAAAGATTGGTGCCCCGGTCAGCTTCGTCTCGTACGAGCCGGCCCTAGGCCCTATCGATTGGTCGCCCTATCTCGATCAACCCTCGGGCCCCAAGTTCGATTGGCTGATCGCGGGTGGCGAGAGCGGACCGTCGGCCCGGCCCTCGTACATCGAGTGGTTCCGCACGGCCAGGGACAAATGTCTCGCGGCCAACGTTGCTTTCTTCTTCAAGCAATGGGGCGAGTGGATGACTCCCGGCCAAGCGATCCCCTGTATCAGCGACGTGATCAATGATCGACCCGAGATGTTTTTCGACAGCAACGGCCGAGATGTCACGCATGAACCGCTGTTTCATGGCCCAGTGACACTAACCCGTCGCATCGGCAAGAAACACTCGGGTTCGAAGCTCGATGGCCGTACGCACCAACAGTTCCCTGAACCTCGGTGAAGAGGGGCCTCGCCATGTCATCAGCCGAATCGTATCCCAGCCATCAGCTCGAGATCGTCACGAACCTTTATCGGGCCGATCCGAAGGCAAACGCGACGGTCCTCGCGCATCGTTACAGCGAGGCCACCTTCGAGGACATGACACCCGAAAGGATGGCGAAGCTCCTGGCGGCCGTCGTGGTCGCCGAGATGCAGCGAGCGAGCCGGGCCAAGGTCGATGCGAGGCAGAACCCGCCGAAGCCAAAACCACCGACTCCGCCACCGGTCCGGGCCACTCCCCCTGCTCCGCCCGCTCCGAAGGTCCCGACCGTCGTTCCCGAATTCCCCCCGATCCTCGACGAAACCAACCACGGTTTCCGGGGCATCACGAGAAACAAAGGCGAATCCCCCAAGCCCTGGCGATGCCAGCTCTGTCACGGCGGGAAGACGATCACGGGAGGCAGGTACGCGACCGCCATCGAGGCGGCCCGAGGCTATGACGCGCTCGTGATCGCCCACGGCGCCGACCGTTCCAAGCTCAATTTCCCCGACGAAGCCTCACCAACTCAGGAGAGCACGATGTCGATCAAGGCACCGATCCCGCCCGCGCCGATCCAACGCCCCGTCCCCGAAGCGGCCAAGCCCACCCCGGTCGGCGAAAGCCCGATCGCCCAGGAACTCCGTGCGATGGAGGCGGTTTCGTCGGCGATTCAGGGGCTGCCCCAACTCGCGGCGGAGCGGGTGCTCACCTGGGCGGCGCAGGCCCACCGGATCCGGGTGCGAGTGGAGGCTCGTCCGAGTGCCCCCTCCCCCGAGGCCGCCTGAGGACGACGCCTGGCCGATGGCCTGGCTCTTAGCCATCGGCTTCCTTGCTGTTCGCAGCCTGATCATATCCCTCCTCAATTACCTGACATCGTGAAAGGATCAGGACACGTGGCGACCCGTACTCGCCCGAGGTTCGCCTCGGGGCTGTTCGATGAGATCGTCGTCGACAACTTCGCAGGCGGAGGAGGCGCGAGCCACGGCATCGAGCGGGCGCTCGGCCGGATGGTCGACGTGGCCATCAACCACGATCCCGAGGCGATCGCCATGCACATGGCGAATCACCCGCAGACCCGCCACTACTGCGAGTCGGTCTGGACCGTGGATCCCGTCGAGGCGACGGCCGGACGGCCCGTCGGCCTCGCCTGGTTCTCGCCCGACTGCAAGCACTTCTCCCGGGCCAAGGGCAGCCGGCCCGTCGAGAAAAGGATCCGCGGCCTGGCCTGGGTCGTGATTCGTTGGGCGAAACGAGCCGAACCCCGCGTGATCATGCTTGAGAATGTACCCGAATTCCAGGACTGGGGACCGCTGATCCCTAAGCGGGATAAGAGGGGTGAGCTCGTCCTCGGAGAAGACGGGTCCCCGAAGATGATCCCGGATCCGGCTCGCAAGGGTGAGACGTTCCGGATGTGGCTTGGCCAGCTCCGGAAGCTCGGGTACGACGTGGAATTCCGCTGCCTCAGGGCCTGCGATTTCGGCGCCCCCACGAGTCGTAAGCGGTTCTTCCTGATCGCACGCCGGGACGGTCGCCCGATCGTCTGGCCCGAGCCGACGCACGGCAAGGGTCGACTCCCCTACCGGACCGCCGCCGAGTGTATCGACTGGAGCATCCCCTGCCCCTCTATCTTCCTCTCTAAAGAGGAAGCCAGGGCGATCGGCGTGAAACGCCCGCTCGCGGACAAGACGATGCGGCGGATCGCCCTCGGGTTCAAGCGGTTTGTCGTCGACAACCCCAAACCCTACATCGTCCAGTGCAATCACGGCGGCGGCCAATTCCGCGGCCAGGGGCTGAACGACCCGCTTGCGACGATTACCCAACGCCACGGGTACGGGCTTGTCTACCCTTCGATTGCTCCCTATACGATCGCCCAGTTTGGCGAGCGAACCGGCCAGGATCCCAGAGCCCACTCCGTCGACGACCCGTTACCGACCATCACGCCCCGCGCGGGAGGCGGGTTCCCCCTGATCTCATCCTACCTGTCCCGCTACTTCGGCGGAGAGCGGCCCGTCGTCGGCTCGTCGATCGATGGGCCGCTCCCCACGATCACCGCGGTCGACCATCACGCGATCGTCGCCGCCAGCCTGACGCAGTTCAACGGCCGGAGCATCGGCCAGGTGGCGGACTCGCCGTGCCCGACCGTAACGGCCCAGGTCCTGAAAACAGGGATCCTCGCGGCGTCGCTCGAGCCGACGGTCACCGCGGCGAACCTCATAAGGATCGGCCAATCCGGTGGCAACGGGTCTTATGCGAACAGCGTCTCCGACCCCTTGACGACCGTCGTCTCCAAGGCCGAACACTGCCTCGTCGCGGCCCACATGATCCACATGAATCATGGCGAGAAACAGTGGAGCGACGTCCAGGAACCCCTGAGGACGATCCTCGCGGGTGCCAATCACCACGGCCTCGTGACCGTCTTCCTCACCAAATACTTCGGGTCAGCCCGCGATGGTCAGGGTGTGGATTCTCCCCTCCATACGATCACCGCGAAGGCCCGTTTCGGCCTCGTGACCGTCAACGGCTTCGATTACGAGTGCAACGACATCGGCCTCAGGATGCTCACCGCGAGGGAGCTCTACCGATGCCAGGGCTTCCCCGATGACTACGTGATCGAGATCCCGGTGATGGCCCGTCGAGGAAAGGGCCCCGAGTATCGGCTGCTGAAGCCGCTCTCGAAGACGGCTCAAGTGCGAATGTGTGGCAACTCGGTCCCTCCGCAGTTGGCCGAGGCATTGGTCCGCGCCAACTTCGCGGCGGAGGCGGCCCCGCTGCCGAAGACTCGTCGACGACGACTCGAGAGGGCCGCATCATGACGACTTCTTACCGAGTGTTCGGCACCTTGATGTTCCAGCCGAATTGGGATCTCCCGCACATCTTCATTGATGCCTGCGATGACTCCCTCCCCGACCGCGACCACAGCACTCCCTGGGTCGAGGGTCGGCACGTCTTCGCGACGGACGGGGCGATCGTCGTCTGGATGGAGGGGCGACACCTCCGGCCCGAAACGCTCCAGGTCCTGCCCCGGTGGAGCGCCCGCAGGCCCAAGGATCTGTTCGACTTCGTCCGCGAGTTCGACCGGTTCGAGGACCTGCCCGTCTCGCTGCCCGCGATGGATCACCTGCCCACGCCTTCTCGGCCGCGATGCCGCGAATGCGGGGGCCAGGGGAGTGGCAAGGAAGGCCCGTGCGCACGGTGCAACGGGACCGGGCGGCGGGCCAGGACGGGCGTCGGCGTGCCGATCGTCCCGGCGTCGGCGAAGTCGCGAACCATCGGCCTCGACCGCCGGTACGCCTCGCTCCTCTGGCGAGACCGGGCGACGGTGTGGCCGCCGGCCCTCTCCGGGCTCGACGACGTCGGGCCCTTCCGGTTCCGGATCGGGACCAACGTATTCGGACTCGTTCAACCGTTCGTGTTTATGGGGACGTGATGACCGCGACGCGCACCAAGAAGCCGAAACGCACCCTCGCCCTCCAGCCGGCCGGGACGGTCATCGCCACCTTCGAAGTTGAGGGGGAGCCCGTCCCCTGGAGGCCCGGCCGGGTCACGAAGCGAGGCGTCACCTTCAGCGAGAAGAGGGTGAAGGAGTGGAAAGAGACCGTCGCGATGGCGGCCCACGAGGCCGGGTTCGGCGAGTCCGCGGGGATCGCCCCCTACGCCGGGCCCGTATACGTCCGGCTGATCGCCTGTCGCGCCTGCCCCAAGAACCGGACGCCCGGCGAACGGTGGGATGCCCGCCCTGACGCGGACAACCTCTTCAAGGGATGCGGAGACTCGATCTCCGGGAACGTGTTCAAGAAATCCGGCAAGGACGCGACCGGCAAGAAGATCCGCTCGGCGAACATGCCCCCGATGCCGACCGGCCGGATCATCGCCGACGACAACCAGGTCACGGATGTCTCGATTCAAAAGGTCTATTGGTCCCGATCGCTCGTCTGGATCCAGGTTGTGGCCGTCGACCCCCATCACCCTGGCCCTTTCCCCTTCGCCAAATAATCGGAGCCCCTGATGGGAGACGACAAGCACCTAACGCACTGGATCTGGGACGAGTCCGAGGAGGTCACGATCGGGCACGGCGGGGATGCGCTCGTCCTCCGCTTCGACTGGTCCCCCAATCCCGACGGACAGGTTTGGGTCTACGTGACGTCGTCCGGAGACTTCCGGCTCGGCCGGAACGGCCACTGGTATTACGTCACCCACCAGGGCGAGACGATCCGGTTCCGGGCGAAGTACGCGCAGAGGGGTAACCGCCGGGGCCGGCTCGAAGTCGTCTTCGTCGCCCCGATCCAATGGCGGATCCGCTGGAGACGGCACCACGAAGAAGCCGCGGCGACGCCGGTCCCCGACCAGCCCGCTGGGAGAACCATCCCATGAGGGCCGCAACGGCAATCGACCAGCCATGCCTCGACCCGGCGATCGAGGCGTGGCTCTGCCGCAACCGGGCCGTCGTCGCCTTCGAGCCGCCCGACGCTTTCGGGGTCCGTCGGATCACGGTCACCCGGCCCGGCTATCTCGTCGGATGGGCCCTCGCGATCCGGCCGGCCGACCACCTGGCCCGAACCCTGGACCGTCTCCGGACGGCCCTCGCTCGGGCTGATCGCCGAGAGTCCGTCGTCCGGATCCGCGAACGACGGCTCGCCAAGATGCCCCGCCCCTTCCCCTGTCAGATCGGCCGTCACCACTGGTTGCGACGCGAGCACCGGTTCGAGGGCTTCTCCGCCATCGTCGAAGACTGCACCGACTGCCCACGCAGCCGCCTCATCTGGAGCCCGGCTACCGTGGATGTCCGGCTCGCGAATCGATTCCTTTCTTATCAACGCCACATGAGGAGCCCTGACAAATGAGATCCTATCAAGCTTTGCTCAAGACGATCCTGGACGAGGGCAAGTCGGTCCCGACTCGGGCCGTGCTCCAATCGACGGGCCAGAAGATCGGGGCGATCTCGATCTTCGGACACCAGTTTCGGCACAACCTCCGGAACGGATTTCCCCTGCTGACGACGAAGAAAGTCTCGTGGCACAACATCGTGCATGAGCTCGTCTGGTTCATCACGGGTAGCACAAACATCAGTTACCTGACCAGGAACAATGTCCACATCTGGGACCAGTGGGCGGACAAGAGTGGGTTCCTCGGCCCGGTCTATGGCGTCCAATGGCGACGTCACCTCGGCTTCGACTGGAAATCCCACCAGGGGGTCGAGACCGATCAGCTCGCCAACGTCCTGAGGGACATCGAGCTCGTCCGCGACGATCCGTCGGCCAGTCCCAGGCGTCGCCTCATCGTTTCGGCGTGGAACCCTCCCCAGGTCGCCGACATGGGCCTTCCGCCCTGCCATACGTTGTTCCAGTTCGGAGTGATCGGCGGTTCTCTGTCGTGTCACATGTTCATGCGGAGTGCCGACCTTTTCCTTGGCGTTCCCTACAACATCGCCTCCTACGCGGCGCTGACTCACCTCGTCGCCGCCATGACCGGACTCGAGCCGGGCGAGTTGATCGTCTCGTTCTCGGACCTTCATATCTATGATAACCACATCGATCAGGTCCGCGAGCAGATAGGCAGGGAACCCCACAAGCTCCCCGAGCTCTACGTCAGCCCACCCCGCACGCTCGATGAGGTCTCCGCCGATAACTTCCACCTCGTCGACTACCGGCACCATCCCGCCCTCAAGGGCGAGGTCGCGGTGTAGGGTCTGCGCCGTCCACAAGTCGCCTCCAACCTTCGACGCTGAACATCTGGAGATCCTGATGCATACGCAAGAGCTCGAATCCGACGAGGCCGTCGCCTCGTCCGCACCGCCAACTCTCGCCGCGACTCCTAATGATCGCCCTCCGCATGGGGGCCTGAAATTCCTCCCCCACTTCTGCCCCGAGGATCAGGATCCCTTCGAGCGGCTGCACTGGCGGACCACGACCGCCGAGATCAAGGACGCCGACGGCAACGTCGTGTTCGTCCAGAAGAACGTCGAAGTCCCCTTCGACTGGAGCGACCAGGCCGCGAGGATCGTCGCCTCGAAGTATTTCTACGGCGACCATCGCGTCGAGGGGGATCCATCGGTCGGAGGCCGAGAATACTCCGTACGGCAGCTCGTCAATCGGGTCGCTTCCCAAATCGCCTACTGGGGATTTCAGGACGGATATTTCACGTTCTGGGAAGACGCGACTCGCTTCCGTGCGGAACTCGCCTCCCTTTGCCTCGGCCAGTATGGCGCGTTCAACTCGCCCGTTTGGTTCAACGTCGGACTCTCGGGGAGCTACAACCTCAAGGGTTCGGCCAACAACTGGCGTTGGGATGACATCGCGAGAAGCGTCGTCCCCTGCGAAGACGCCTATCTCAACCCACAGGCGTCCGCCTGCTTCATCCAAAGCGTGACCGACGACATGGGTGGGATCATGGACCTGGCCCGGTCGGAGGCGATGCTCTTCAAGTACGGGAGCGGCACCGGCACCGACCTGTCGACCCTACGGTCGACTCATGAGACGCTCGCCGGGGGAGGAAAGCCCTCGGGACCCGTCAGCTTCATGCGGGTCTATGACGCGGTCGCGAGCGTGGTCAAGTCCGGGGGAAAGACCCGTCGCGCCGCCAAGATGCAGACTCTCAAGGTCTGGCATCCTGACATCCTCGATTTCGTCGACGCCAAACCCAAGGAAGACGCCAAAGCCAGGGCCTTGATTGCGGCCGGCTACTCGTCGGGTTTGACCGGCAGCGACGACGAAGCCTATTCGTCGGTGGCCTTCCAGAATGCAAACCTGTCGGTCCGGGTCACCGACGAGTTCATGCAAAGGGCAGAGGCGGGCGAACCTTGGCCGACCCGGGCCGTCACGACCGGGCGTTCCGAAGGGATGCCCGTGCTGGACGCCTCCGAGGTCCTAGATCGGATCGCCGAGGGGACCTGGCGGTGCGGCGACCCCGGCATGCAATACGAGGACACGATCCAGCGCTGGCACACCTGCCCCAACACGGCGCCGATCAACTCGAGCAACCCATGCTCGGAATACATGCACATCGATGAGTCGGCGTGCAACCTCGCATCGATCAACCTGGCGAAGTTCAGGACGGTTGACGGCGGGTTCGATGCCGAAGGATTTCGGGCCGCGTGTCGCGTCTTCGTCGTCGCCCAGGAGATCCTCGTCGACAGGGCAAGCTATCCGACCAAGGGAATCGCTTCGAACACCCACCGATTCCGACAGCTCGGGCTTGGCTACGCGAACCTCGGCAGCCTCCTTATGGCGTGCGGCCTGCCCTATGACTCAGAGGAAGGCCGAGACCTAGCGGCATCGATCACGTCCCTCATGGGTGCGGAGGCATACCGCACGAGCGCCGAGTTGGCCGTAGTAAAAGGCCCCTTCGACGGATTCGCGGCGAATCGCCAGCCCATGCTCGGGGTCGTCGGCCAGCACGCCAACGCCGCCTACGAGCTCACGATGCGGGTCATGCCGCGGTCTACCGCGGCGAGATTGGCGGACATCGCCTTCAGGACCTGGACCGAGGCTGAGGAGCTCGGAAGCCAATATGGACACCGGAACTCCCAGGTCACGGTCCTCGCGCCGACCGGGACGATCGCGTTCATGATGGACTGCGATACCACCGGAGTCGAACCCTCCGTGGCCCTGGTGGCGCACAAGTCGCTGGCCGGAGGGGGGACGCTGACGCTCGTGAACCGGACGGTGCCGTTGGCGCTCGAGGTGTTGGGGTACGGCCCTCGGACTCAATCGCGTCACATGAACCCACCTCGAGTCACACCCACTGAGACCGACCAGATCCTCGATTACCTGGAGGATCACGGGACCATCGAGGGGGCGCCAGGACTGAAGCCCGAGCATCTTCCCGTCTTCGACTGTGCGTTCCCGATCTCGCCCGAGGGCCGGTCGATCCACTGGATGGGCCACCTGCTGATGATGTCCAGGGTCCAGCCGTTCCTGTCCGGGGCGATTTCGAAGACCTGCAACATGCCCGCGGACTCGACGGTCGCGGACATCCGGCAAGCCTATCTCGACGGCTGGAAGCTCGGCCTGAAGGCGCTGGCCATCTACCGAGACGGCTCGAAGGGCGTCCAGCCCCTCACGACCTCGGGCCCGGCGAAACCCGACGAGACGGCGATCCTGCTCGAGGAGGTATCGGCCCCGACGGCTCCGCTGGGATCGTTCGACCCGCCGGCGATCGCGTATGGCCCCCCTGCCCCACACCGGGAACGGCTCCCGGCGACCCGGCAGAGTCTGACCCACAAGTTCTCGGTCGACGGCCACGAGGGCTATGTCACGGTCGGCCTCTACCCGGACGGCCGACCTGGCGAATTGTTCATCACGATGGCCAAGGAAGGTTCGACCATCGGCGGCCTGATGGACGTGCTGGGCACGTCGATCTCGGTCGGACTCCAATACGGTGTGCCGCTCGAGGTGTTCGTCGAGAAGTTCGCCTATGTCCACTTCGCCCCATCGGGGATGGCGCAGGGCGATCCCGACATCCCGATCGCCCGGAGCGTGGCCGACTACATCTTCCGCTGGCTGGGGATGATGTTCCTCGACGGATACCGGGTCGAGCATGCGCCCCATCGGGGCGCCGAGCCGGCCGCGCTCTCGGCCAACCTCGACACCCTCCTCGAGACGGTCGGCAGCCTCACGGGAGCCCTGGCCGAGCTGAACCCGGAAATGGTCCACATCGCGGACACCTCGAGGCTGAGGCGAAGGCCCGAATCCCACACCCCGCCCTGCCGGAGCTGCGGAGCCGCCACCGTCCGCACCGGCGCCTGCTACACCTGCCCCCAGTGCGGCGAGGCCGGCGGCTGCGGTTGACCCGGGCGACAGCCATCTTTGCAGCCCTGCAAAGATGGTGAACTGACCATCGGACGGGGCGACCCTACGCCCCGTCCATCCCATCCCATTCCCAACGATCACCAAAGGACATGCTCCCATGAGTGTGGGACAATACGTGACCGAACAGGATCCGCCCCGGCCGAGCGACCGACCGGCGGTCTGGCCGCTCGTGATCCGCGACATGACCGAACGGGACGAGGGCGGCCGGAAAAAGTACGGGACCCCGCTCCAGCCGTTCAACGGCCGGGACCCGATCGTCGACGCGTATCAGGAGGGTCTCGACCAGGTCGTCTATCTCCGCCAGGCGATCGAGGAGAGGGCGGAAATCGTGCGACGACTCAAGTGCGTCCAGCAATTTATGGTCGTCTCCGACCTCCCCTACCCTCACCGGCTCGCGGAGGCATCCTCCATGATCAACCGGATCCTCGCCGACTGGGGGGCAATCCCGGCATGATCCCCCTCGAGCTCGACACGATCACGACCGGCGACTGTCTCGAGGTCCTGCGTGCGATGCCGCCCGAGTCCGTCGACCTCGCCTTCGCCGACCCGCCCTTCAACATCGGCTACGAGTACGACCTCTACAAGGACAAGAAGAGCGACGACGACTATCTCGGCTCGTGTCGCGCTTGGGGAACCGAAATCGTCCGGATCCTCAAGCCGGAGGGTTCCTTCTGGCTGGCGATCGGCGATGAGTATGCGGCGGAGCTCAAGGTACTCTTCCACCGCGAGCTCGGGTTGCGGTTCCGGAGCTGGGTCGTCTGGTACTACACGTTCGGCGTGAACTGTACCGCGAAGTTCACCCGCAGCCACACCCACCTGCTCTACTTCACGCGGTCCGACCAGTTCCACTTCGACGTCGACGCGATCAAGGTGCCGTCGGCTCGGCAACTCGTCTACGCCGACAAGCGGGCCAAGCCGGGCGGCCGCCTCCCCGACGATACTTGGATCCTCCGACCCCAGGACGTGCCCGATGGATTCCCCCCCGAAGGCGACACCTGGAACGTGTCCCGTGTTTGCGGGACCTTCGGCGAGCGTCGGGGCCACCACAAATGCCAGATGCCCGAGCGGGTCCTCGCCCGGATCATTCGCGCGTGCAGCCGGCCGTCCGACCTCGTCCTCGACCCGTTCGCCGGAACCGGCACAACCCAGGCCGTGGCGAAGAAGCTCGGCCGCCACTACCTCGGGGCCGAGCTCTCGCCGGACTACGCCGACGAGGCGAGGCGACGGCTCGACTCGATCGCGGTCGGCGACCCGATCCAGGGGGACGACGAGTGGTTCGCGGCCACCCCGAAACACCGCGTCAAACCAGGTGCGGAGGTCTCAGGATGAGGAAACCTCCCCGCCCCGCCGGCTACCACTGGGACCGAAAGACGGCATTCGTCAGGGCCGACGGGAAACGCCCCTGCCGCTGGTGCAAGGGCCCGGTCGCGAAGGGCAGGCGGAACTGGTGCGCGGATCCGGCCTGCGTCCGGGAATGGACACGTCGGACCCAACCGAGCGTGTTCCGGGACCACGTCTTCGAGCGTGACAAGGGTGTCTGTGCTTCGTGCGGGTTCGACACCCAGTCTGTCGACCTGCTGCGACTCGAGCGACAACTCTGCCTGACGAGGCGAGCCATCGCCAGCCCGGGAGAGGACTGGCGATCGTGGAAAACTCCGCCCGAGGCCGACGCCGACGGGCACCTTTGGCCGCCCTCGCACTGGCTTGGCCTGATCGACGCCGCGGCCCTCTGGCGGGCCGAGAACCGTGTCTCCCCGCACGAGACGCCCTGGCAGGCGGATCACATCGTCCCGATCGTCGAGGGTGGCGATTGGTTTGACATGGGGAACGTCCGAACGCTCTGCGTACCTTGCCATAAGCGAGAGACGGCGGCGTTGGCCAGGCGTCGGGCGGAGTCCAGGCGTCGATCGAAGGCGGCGACCCCAACACGGAAGCGAGGGAAACGTGTCGTCCGAGTCTGACCCCAGAGGGGCTTTCGACCCTCCAGACTCGCCGGATCTGCCGGAGCCGATCCGGTCGTTCCACGCGGCCCGACGTCGCTTCGCCGCGACCTGGAGAGTCCCGGATCCGGAGTTCGGCGCAGCGACCGCGGTGATGGTCGAGGAAATCAAGGGCAGGGGGGGACGTTGGGAATTCGGCCGCCTCATCTATCACCTCGACTCCCGCGGCGGTGTCGTGATCGAGCAGATTCCGGTTCTCGAAACAGTCACTCCGAAGGAGGACACCTGAATGCACGTACCGATTAACCGCGCGGACATCCGCCGAACCTTCTTCCGAGGCTCCGGCCCCGGCGGCCAGCACAAGAACAAGACCGAGACGTGCGTCCGCCTGGTCCACGTCCCGACCGGACTCGTCGCCGAGGGCAAGTCGGAGCGGTCCCGGCACGCGAACGAGGCCGCCGCGATGGTGACGCTCCAGGCGAAGGTCGACCGCCTCCACACCGACCGGGCCGAGGCGGCCCGTCAGCTCGAATGGCAGGCGAAGCCGGAGGCCGCTTTCGGAAACGCGATCCGGACCTATCGCCTGTGCGGAAATAGCCAGGGCGTTGTCGACCATCGGACCGGCCACTCCGCGGGCGACGCCCAATCCGTGCTCCGAGGGGCCTTGGACGGCTTCCTGATCTCGACCTTGAAGCGGCTCGGCGCTGCACCGCGCAACACCCTGAGGCCCGGAACCTCCGGGGTATGACGCGCTGCACCGTGCAACGCCTCGGCGCGAACGTTCCGGAATTTCCGGATTGTTGCCCGACCACGGATGGGGCCCGGACCACCGTTCAGTTCGACCATCGTCGACGTCCGCGCTGCACGGTGCAGCGCCTCCACCGCCCCCAGGGACAACCCTCTCAGGCCGAGTAGAACTATGTCCACCAAATCGGTATGCACGTGCAACCCGATCGTCATCTATGAGACGGCCAGCGGCCACAGCCCCTCGTGCCCAACCAGGGTTGGCGCGCTGCACCGTGCAACACCCGCCGAGGATCGCGGGTGGCCCCTGGTGGTCTGGGCCTACGCGGGATGTTTCCGGTTCGAGCCTTTCGTCGGCGTCCATTGCCATCGGTTTATCGTTTCCGTCCCCATCGGTTGGTCGCTCGGCTCGGATCTCGAAGGTGGCACGCGGCTCGTCAGCACTTTCAACGAACGCCTCTCCGCTGCGGCTGCCCATTTACTGGCCGCGACAAAATCGCGAGGATTCCGGGTCATAGGGTAGGGGAGGGATTGATCGGCGTTGGCGCGCTGCACGGTGCAACACCTTGGGATTCGGTGAGGGGTCGACCGAAGCGACGCCGATAACATCGTCGGGGACGTCTCATCGCGGGACGCCCATCGACCGCAAGGTCCGACCGACGAACGGAATCCCGATGATCGCCATTACGTTCTTCAATCAGAAGGGGGGGGTCGGGAAGACCTCCTCCGTATTCCACCTCTCGGCGGCGCTGGCGAAGATGGGCCAGCGCGTCCTGCTCCTCGACAACGACCCCCAGGCCTCGCTCACCCAGGGGTTCATCGGCCCCGACCGGATGCTCGAGATCCCCCGCGAGGCGTCCGTCGCCGCCCTCTACGACGAGGATTCCGACCCCTCCCCAGAGTCGCTCCTCTTGCCGAGCGGCGTTCCCGGCATCACTCTGATCCCGGGCAGCATCCACCTCAACCACTGGAACATGGTCCCGCTCCGAGACTGGGCGACCTACCAGTTCGGGATGGGTCGGTTCCTCGACTCGATCTCGTCGGACTTCGACGTAGTCCTCGTCGACAGCCCGCCGAACATCTACCTCTGCTCCTGGTCATCGCTCTGTGCGTCCCAATACATCGTGGTCCCGGTCCAGTGCGAGGACTTCGGATCCCAGGGGCTCGCTCCCGTCTCGGCCGCGATCGAAGCGGTCCAGCGTGGCCCGAACCCGGCCCTCCGGTTGGGTGGGTATCTGCCGACCCTGTTCGATAAGCGTCTGCTGATTCACCAGACCTACGATGCCGACCTGCGGGCCGCGTACGGCGAGGACGTCTTCACGAACGTCTTCCCGTTCGCGAAGGACTTCAAGGAGTCGGTCAGCGCCCGGATGCCGATCGCCCTGTATAAGCCGAAGTCGGCGCCGGCCAAGGCGATCGTCGCAATCGCCGAGGAGCTGATGGCCCGGACCGGACTCGCCACCGTCGCCATCGAGACCACCAAGAAGAAGGGGGCGGCATGAGCGGATCCGCGAAGTTGCGAGAGCGTCTGGGCGGCAACATTGCCCAGTCGATCAACAGGGATCGCAAGGGCGGGGCAGGGGACCTGCCGGGGGCGGAGGCCGCGACCGCCCCGAAGCCGACGAACCGATACGCCGGCGTCCCGAGGATCAAGGGCGGCCTGACCCTCCCCGTGTCTCGGATCATCCCTGACCCCGAGCAACCGCGCAAGCAGTTCGACGAGGACGAGCTCGCGAACCTCGCCGCGTCGCTGAAGGATCTCGGCCAGCTCATGCCGATCCTGGTCAGGTGGTCCGAGTCGGCCGACTCCTGGATCATTGTCTCTGGCGAACGACGTTGGCGAGCGTCCAGGATTGCGGGCCTGGAGACCATCGACGTCGTCGAGCTCGGCGAGGGCCGGGCCGGCGAGGACATGGTCCGGGACATGCAGATCGCCGAGAACTGCGTCCGCCAAGACCTCCACCCGGTCGACCGCGCGCAGGCCTTCAAGAGCTACATGACCCGCCGAGGGTGGAGCGCCCGGCAACTCGCCGAACACCTTCACCTTTCTCCGTCGACCGTCCTCCGAGCCGTCGCAGTCCTCGACCTCCCCGAGGACCTGAAGGACAAGGTCCAGACCGAGGAGATCAGCCCCGCCACCGCCCGCGAGATTGCGAAGGTCGAGGATCCCGCCGCGCGGGCCGTCCTCGTGAAAGCGGCCTCGGAGGGCACGGTCTCGCGTGCCACGGTCCGCGAATCGATCCGGAGCCGCCCTCAGCAGACGAAGGCGACCTACGCGGTCGGTGACGGTATCCGGGTCACGATCCAGATCGAAAAGGCCGACGCTCCCCACCGGGAGATTGTCGAAGCTCTGATGAGGGCCCTCGCGATGGCCGAGGGTGACCAATCGGTCGCGGCATGAGATGAGGTTGGGATCATCTTCGTTGCCACATCACCCCGGGAAATCCCGGGGTTTTTTTATTGGACTGGATTTTTGTCTTTCGTTTCATACTGTAATCTTGTATAGGTATTGGTATCACCGAAGACGGTGCCTGTCAATAGAGTCGGCGAGGAGTCGGAAAAATGAAATGGGTCGTGACCGGCGGCGCGGGTTTCATCGGGGCGACGGCTGCGTCGAGGTTCCTGGCCCAGGGTGACACGGTCATACTTGTCGATAATTTGAAGCGACGGGCTTCACGCGAGAACCTCGAGTGGCTGAGAGGGCAGGGGGGCGACCTCACCACCTACGAGGCGGACGTCCGAAACCTCTACGCGATGAACTCGATCATCGGCCAGCACGCCGACGCCGACGTCATCCTCCACCTCGCCGCGCAGGACCTGGTCTCCCGGTCCCTTCTCGACCCGATGGCGGACTTCGAGACGAACGCCGTCGGCACCATGCACATCCTCGAGTCGATCCGAAAGCACGCGAACGGCCGCCCTGCCCTCATCTATGCATCGACAAATAAAGTGTATGGAGATCTCGAATCCCTCGACCTCGTGGTCCGCGACGGACGCTACGCCTTCGCGACCGCCCACGGGGTCGACGAGGAACAGCCGCTTGACTTCCACTGTCCATACGGATGCTCGAAGGGCGCGGCCGACCAGTACGTCCGCGACTACGCGCGGATGTACGGCCTCAGGACGGTCGTGTTCCGTCAGTCGTCGATCTACGGCCCTCGCCAGGTGGGCACGGAGGGCAGGGGGTGGGTGTCGTGGTTCGGCACCGCCGCCGTCGATGGCCGACCGGTCACGATCCGCGGCGACGGTCGCCAGGTCCGCGACCTCCTCTGGGTCGACGACCTGATCGATGCCTACGAGCTGGCGGCCCGCAAGATGGACCGCGTCTCCGGCGAGGCGTTCAACGTCGGGGGCGGCCCGGAGAATGCCCTGAGTCTCATGGACGCGATCGGCGCCATTGAATCGTCGCTTCGGATGCCCCTCGAGACGAGGTTTGCCGCCTGGCGACCCGGCGATCAGCGAGTCTACATCTCGGATAACCGCAAGGCTCTGTCGGCCCTCGTCTGGCGTCCCAAGGTTTCCGCCGCCGATGGGATCGACCGCCTCATGCGATGGATCCTGGCGAATCAGACCGAGCTCAGATCCGCTCACCATCCGGACCAAGGTCGACCATCCTGAATCACTTTGCCGGTGCCGACAAGATGACCCAAGCAGAGCAGGGGAGTCACTCCAACTCGGCCGCCTCGCCCAGTCGGCGGAACTCCCTGTTCACGCAAACCCACCAGTTCGACCGCGAAGCGCCTCGGCGGCGACTTTGCGTCGGAGTCCGCGAGAGCCCGGGTGGCTCCCGCTTCGTCGGCCTTTCCCGAGGGACGGCCAGGGCGTAGAGCCGTCGGCGGAGCTACTCGACGGCCTCCACGAACGAGCTGGTATGCGTACGATTCGGGCCCACGCCGAGGAGGACGGATCACTTGCGCACGCCATCGACTTATTTCGTTTTCGATACTTTCTTTATTCATATTTCAAGAACGCGAACGAACCGTGAATTCCGCGGATGGCCGATTGACAACGAATATTAAGCCCGCTAAATTTTTCCTAACCTCCGTTCGCGCAAAAAGGAGATATCCTCAAAATATCTCAATTATCTTGCGAGATGGATTCGCGACATTCCGCGTCTCCGTGCGACCGAGGGGCGACATCGCGGGCGTCCGCGGGCCTGCCCGGACGCACACCGCGAGAGAGAATCGTCGTTGTTGCATCGAGCGAAGGTCCCCCTTCTTAGGATTTTCACCTGATGAGTACGCGTCTCAAGGGCACCCGTCGTCGCAAGGTTAATCCGTCGGTAACCCGGTTGGAAGAACGGGTCCAGCTAAGCGCGGTGGTCCACTGGGTCGGCCAGGACGGCCACGATTTCGTCGGGACCGGAACAACCC
Source organism: Singulisphaera rosea (assembly GCF_054877945.1). Classification (NCBI taxonomy): domain Bacteria; kingdom Pseudomonadati; phylum Planctomycetota; class Planctomycetia; order Isosphaerales; family Isosphaeraceae; genus Singulisphaera; species Singulisphaera rosea. The sequence goes on from NZ_JBTYIP020000032.1 coordinate 77,657, forward strand.
GGCCGAACGATTACCAGGACGTCCACCTGCAACTGACGGGCCTGAAGACAGATGCCCAAGGCAATAATGTCCCGATCCAGTCGATTAGTCTCGTCCGATTCAGCGGGGGCGAGGGCGCGACCTACCTGCTGAACAACCCGGCCGGTTCGAGCGGCTACCTCGCGTATACCGGCCCGGGCACGGCCGATTTCTACTACGATCCGATCCAGGCCGATCCGGCGGGCACTCTGTTCGACCAATTTATCATCACTTATGCGACGGGCTCGGAGAACGACCCGTTCCAGATCCCCGCGGGTGCGACGACCGTCAACCCGAACCTCCGGATGCCCGACTCGAAGCTGTCGGTGCAGTGGCTCGGCCAGGACGGGCAGGATTGGACCGGGCCGGGACTCGCCGCGGGCCCCGACGGCTATCAGGACCTCCACCTCGCGATTTCCAACATCTCACAGCAGGGGTCCCCGTTCTCCCCGAGCACCCTCGAGATCATCCTCACGACGAACCCGGCGAACCCCGACGCCGCCGGCGCGACGACCTGGCGTTACGGGAGCAACCAGGACGCGTCCCAGGTCTCCGAGTTCGTCAACCGGGCGATCAGTTCCGTCGCGAACTCGACCGGGAACCACGAGCTCGTCGGCGACTTCTTCGTCAGCCCCCCGAGCTCGGACCTGTTCAACACGCCGCTCACCCTGATCGTTCGCTATATCGGTGATAACAACAACCTCGCCTACAAGCAGGACACCTTCACGATCCCGGTCGGCTCTCCGGCGCGGTCCGCGGGCGCCAACGGCGGACACACCAACGCCACGCTCGCCTGGGTCGACCCGCACGCCGCCCCGACAGTGACGAAGCTGACCACCGGCGCGGCGAGCTGGCTCGGCCAGGACGGAGCCGGGGGCATGCCGACCGGGTCGGTCCACGTCCACTTGACCGGGCTACCGACGAGCACCGCGGCCCTCTCGGCCGTGCTCAGCAACGAGTACGGGATGACCTGGCAGACCGGCTCGGGCGGGACCGCCGCCCTGAACGTCCAGCACACCGCCGGATCTTCCAACGCCGACCTCTTCTTCCTCCCCTTGAGGAACGACGAGAGCAATGACCTGATGACGCTCACCCTGAATTTCGGGGGGACCCAGTACTTCTTCCAATTCCAGGGCGGCGCGTGCTCCGTGAACGCGAGGGGCACCCCGATCGGGACGACGAGCCTCACCGTCTCGACCGTGAGCCAATTGCTCGCCGCCGTCGACACGTCCCACGCGGCCGACAGCACGCACCAGGTGGCGAAGATCCACCTGAGCGCCGGGACTTATAACATGACCCAGCCCCTGGTGCTCAACTATCCCGTCCAGATCGACGCCGATCCCAACGTCATCCTCTCCTTCACCGGGATCGCGAGCGCCTCGGCGGCGGTCCAGATCAACAGCAGCCACGTCACCCTCCAGGGCTTCGAGCTCCTCTATCCCTCCTCGCTGAATGCCGACGTCCCCCTGATCCGCACCGGGACCGACACGATCGCGGTCTCGATCACGGGCATGACGCTCATCGACCCGAATTCGCTCCCGCCGAATACAGGCTATAGCCACTCGATCATGGTCGGCGGCGGCTCGAGCGGGACGATCTCGAGCAACACCCTCAAGGGCGGGACAATCTCGCTGTCTTCCGGGCCCTGGGAAGTCTCCTGGAACGACTACCAGGGGGCGGCCCCGAACACGACATCCCCCACGCTCTTCGAGACCGTCAACTCTCACGATTTGACCCTTGAATATAATCATGCCCACAACGTGGGGACCTCGGGGGTGACCCAGCGATTCCTGACCATGGGGTCGAGCTTCTACGGGAACTCGTTCGGCGACACGATCCAGAACAACACCATCGACGGGGGGTTCGGTCAGACCGTCCAGGACAACGCCCCCGAGATGATGCTGACGGAGAACTACTGGCCGTTCTTCGAAGGCAAGCCGTCCTCGGTCTCGGCGGACGGGTACGTCGTCCAGGTCCCATTCCTGCGGAGCACGGGCGCCCCGCTCCAGTCGGGCGACATCCTGTCCATCCTCTCCCGGTCGAGCTCCGGGACCGGCGCCCAGCCGGGCGACTGGATCCAGATCAGCCAGGTCATCGACCCCTCGAGCGGGTCCTTCAATAATTACACCACGGTCCTCCTGGATAAGCCGCTCCCGCAGGGCTGCATCATCTCGATCAACCGCGGCTTCGTGAACTCGACGTACAAGGCCAACCGGATCGACCTCCGGGACCCGAGCCTCAACCCCAAGGACACGGGGATGGTCTTCCCCGGAAACAACTACGGGCTCACCGTCGCGCAGAACGTCTTCCTCGGGAAGAACTCCTTCGACATCACCGCGGCCGTGACTCAGGACTACGAGAGCGGGAGCGCCTGGCAGGTCACCCCTCGTTGGGGCCAGTTCCACACGCCGATGCTCGGTGTGACGATCACCGGCAACATCGTCTGGGATTCCACGAGCTCCCATATCGGCGTGTTGCATACGCCCTTGACGGCTCTCGACTCCGGTAGGGTCTACTTCTCGGGCAGCCTCACGGACAACCAGTTCAACTTCTCGCCGGCCTATCTCAGCGCCCATCCCCAGGCCGGGCCCTACCTCGGGATCACGGTGGGAGCGCCGTCCTATCCGGCCGGCTACGACTACAGTGGGACCCAGAGCCCCGCGACGCTCACCGCCCCCCCGATCGACGCCGGGGAACTGCGCCTGACGGACTCGGGGAACACGACGAACCTTCGTACGCACGGCGTCTATGAAGACGTGCGCGCGGCGACGATCGCGTCCACGGTCGTCCGCAACCAGCAACGGAGCCTCTCCTACCAGGGGGTCTACCAGGACACCGGGGCCGACTACAACGGCGACGGCATTGCCGACGTCGGGATCTACGTCCCCACCGACGACAAGTTCGCGCTGACGTTCCTCAACAGCCAGGGCCAGTTCGTCGGCGGGAGTAGCCAGTCTGTCTTTACCTACAGCTCCCACACCGGGGGCGTCTACAATATCCCGATCACAGGGGACTTCAACGGCGACGGCATCACCGATGTCGGCGTCTACATCCCCAGCCAGGACAAGTTCGCGCTGACGTTCCTCAACGCCCAGGGACAGTTCGTGGGCGGGAGCAGCGTGTCCGTCTTCAACTTCGGCTACCACACCGGGGGTGTTAATAGCGTCCCGATCACCGGCGACTTCAACGGCGACGGCATCACCGACGTCGGCGTCTACGTCCCCACGGATAACAAGTTCGCACTCACCTTCCTTAACAGCCAGGGACAGTTCGTCGGCGGGTCCAGCCAATCCGTCTTCACTTACGGCTACCACAACGGCAGCGTCAATAGCGTCCCGATCACGGGAGACTTCAACGGCGACGGCGTCACCGACGTCGGCGTCTACATCCCGGGGGACGACAAGTTCGAGTTGGCGCTCCTCAACGGCCAGGGACAGTACCTCGGCGGGGCCAGCAACCAGTCCATCTTCACCTACAGCTATCACACCGGCGGCGCCTATAGCGTTCCCATCACCGGAGACTTCAACGGCGACGGCATCACCGACGTCGGCGTCTACGTCCCCCCCGACGACAAGTTCGCACTGACTTTCTTGAATAGCCAGGGCCAGTTCGTCGGCGGGTCCAGCCAGTCCGTCTTCACCTACAGCTACCACACCGGAGGTGTCTACAGTGTCCCGATCACCGGGGATTACAATGGCGACGGTATCACCGACGTCGGCGTCTACGTCCCCCCCGACGACAAGTTCGCACTGACTTTCTTGAATAGCCAGGGCCAGTTCGTCGGCGGCAGTAGCCAGTCCGTCTTCAACTACGGCTATCACCAGCCGACGGTCTACAGCGTGCCGCTCGTCACGACGTCCGGCCCGGTGACGAGCAATGGCATCGTGGCCAACAGCATCATCAGGACGACGCCGTTGGTCAATTCGGAATCGACCACGTCGTCGACGAGTTCGCTTCGCACGACCTCCGCGAAGACCTCGACCAATGCGAGCGTAACAACCCGATCGACGGGTACGTCCACGACGACCAAGACGCCCGTGCCCCAGGGGATCCTCACCTCAAGCCCGTTCCGGAAAGGTCTCCTTTCCTTCTGATCAACCCGCGCCGGAGGTTGGCCGAAAGGACCACGCGATCCATTTTCGCATCCAGCGACCGAACGTCCTTTAGGTCGACCTCCGAATCGTCATGGGACTACTAAAAGGGGACGGAGCGGGATGCCGCGTAGATAGCGCACAAATTATGGCTAGTGAACGATTTATAGCTTCTTGAGCACAGGAAGGGCGTCCGTCACCCTGGTGGTTGCTTACAAGGCCACTTGGGTTACAGACGGAGCCCTCCCATGCTGCCGCGTATCATCCCCATCCTCGGACGACTGCGCCAAGACGTCGCCGCCGAATTGACCAAGGAAGCTATCGAGGAAGGATGCCGCCAGTGCAACCACTCCTGGCGGAGCCGTGCCCTCGACCCGGCCATCACCATCTACGCCTTCCTGCTCCAAGTCCTCCACGGCAACACCGCCTGCAAACACGTCGCCCACTTCGGCAACTGGTCCTTCACCGACAGCGCCTACTGCCAGGCCCGCAAGCGGCTCCCGCTGGCCGTCCTCCACTGGCTCCTCGAGAAGGTCGCGGCGACCGACGACACTTCGCGGTGGCTCGGCCATCGGGTCTGGGTCGTCGACGGCTCTAGCTTCTCCATGCCCGACGAGCCCGAGTTGCAACAACACTTCGGCCAACCCGGCAATCAGAAGAAGGGCTGCGGCTTCCCCGTCGCCAAGTGGTTGGTCATGTTCGATCTCACGAACGGGATGCTGCTCCGCTCGATAACGGCGCCGTTGCGAAGCCACGAGATGTCTCGGGCCGCGGCGATCTCGAGTGAGTTGGAGCCCGGCGACCTCGTGCTGGGGGATCGCGGGTTCTGCTCCTATGCCCATCTCACCCTATTGCGCGGCCGCAATCTGCACGGTGTGTTCCGGATCCATCAGAAGCAGATCGTCGATTTCACCCCCGGCCGGCCGGGGACTCGAGGGGGGGCGAAGGACATGCCGGGGCTGCCCCGTTCGCGATGGGTGCTGGCGCAGGGGGACTCGGACCAGGTCGTCGTCTGGTACAAGCCGAAGAGTAAGCCTTCGCGGATGACGGCGGAGGAGTATGGGGCACTGCCCGAGGAGATCACGGTGCGTGAGTTGCGTTACCGGGTGGAGGTCCCGTGCTACCGGGTGCGCGAGATTGCGTTGGTGACGAGCCTGATTTATGCTACGGAGTACCCGGCCTAGGCGCTGGCCGAACTCCACTTCCGAAGGTGGCAAGTTGAAAGCAATATCAGACATTTAAAACTTACGATGAAAATGGATGTCCTGCGATGCCAGACGGTGGAAGGAGTGTTGAAGGAACTGGCAATGTTCTCGTTGGCATACAACCTGGTTCGTTCGCTGATGGGTGAGTCGGCCCGTCTGCAAGGGGTAGATCCCGACCGGATCGGGTTGGTGGATGCGATGCGTTGGTTGATCGGGATCGAGGGTGGTGATCTGTCGGTGTTGGTCGTCAATCCGTCGCGTCGAGGTCGGGTCGAGCCACGGGTGAAGAAACGAAGGGCCAAGCAGTATACGCTCATGCAGAAGCCGCGATCGGAACTACGCAAATCGTTGCCGGCGAAGAATATGTAAGCTATCTTCGTGGCATTCGGGCCTGAATGAGTTTTGCCCCGCTAAGGTCGGCCTCGACAAGGTGAGCTTCACTAAGATTGGTCTCACAAAGGTTGACCCTGAAAAGGTTACCCCCGCCAAGGTCAGCCCCAACAAGATTGGCTATACTGATGTCAGCGCCACTAAGTACCGCTCACAGCAAATAAGGATCGGAAATCCTACGCAGTTGCAGCCAAGGGCTTCGCATCCTCGATTTGGCATTTGGCCATGACCTTGGCTACCGATTTGGAGGTCCACTTGAACGGATGAGCGATCTCATTCCAATCGCGGATGAAGGCCATCAACCGTTCCGCCAGCTTCGCCTTGTCGGGGAAGTCGGCGATCCGGAGTCGTTTTCGCTTGAGAATGCCGAACCACTGTTCTACCTGATTCATCCACGAACAATGGACGGGCGGATGATGAAACACGAACCGTGGGTGCTCGGCCAACCACGCTTGCACTTGTTTGCCTTTGTGCTTCCGCAGGTTGTCGAGCACGATGTGGATCGTCTTCACCGACGTGGGGATCTCCCGGTCGAGCTGTTCCAGGAAGGTGATGAACTCCGACTGACGTTTCCGCGATGCGGTCATCCCGTAGACCTTCCCGGTCCGTGTGTCGAAGGCCGCGAACAGGTTCAGTGCGCCACACCGACCGTATTCGTGTTCGACCAACGTCGGTCGGTCCTCCTTTGCGGCCTTGGTCGGCGACTTCCGCGGGCGCGGCTGAAGGCTGGTCATCTCGTCGACACACAAGACGGCCTCGTCGGGCTGCAACGGTCGAGTGTACAGGTCGCAAATCCCTTGGACCTGTGCGGCGAAGGCCGCGTCGCGAGGCACCTTGGCCGACAGCCACATCTTCTGCCGCCACGGCTTAAGGCGGTGATGGAGCAAGATCTGACGGACCGTCTCCGCCGAGATCGACGTCACCACTCCGTCACGGACCAACCGCCGGGCGATCTCCGTGCAGTCCCACTGCGACAAGGACTGCCCGACCTCATCCGGTCGTTCACAGGCGATCTTCACCACGTAAATCGCGACCTCGGGGGGAAAAGACCGGCTTGCGGCCGCGTCCCGGACGATCGCGTAACCCTTCCAGACGATCCTTCAAGAACCGCTGCACCCACTTCCGGACGTGCTTCTCCGTCAGGTCGACCAACTGGGTGACTTCGACGAGTGGCAGCCCGTCGGCGACGGCGAGAATTGTTCGACAACGCCGAGCCAACCCAAGCGAGGTGTTCATGAACCGAAGACGCTGTTCCAACTCAGACCGCTCCAACATGGTCAGGTCAACACGCAACGACGTCTTGCGGCCTCTCATCGGCGCCTCCTAGCCGTGGAATCCATGGGTGCCATGCAGAGATCATGACCGAAAGTTGGGTTTCAGGGAATTCCAGTCCTTATTTGGTGTGAGCGGTACTTAGACGACGGGGCACCCATTGAGGTTCGCCACACGACCCAGGCCCAGACGAGCCGCGACCTCCCCGAGACGCGACCGGCTCGACGCCAGGAATCGCCCGAGAAGCCGATCCTTCCTCAATCTCTCGAGCCGTGCTTGCCAGGTCTCCGCGCTCGACCCTAACCGATTGAGGACCTCGGACACCTCGCGAGCCACCGTCGCTTTACCCTCGCGGAATAGCCGGGAGGTGTAATCGACCAGCAGGAGATAGTTCCCCAGTGGGAACCCTTCGAGCATCCCTTCCCGAGTCGAACCCAACGGGCGACGATCCTCGACCGGGCAGAGCCAAAGCGCGTCCTCCAGGCCCGACGACGCGTCCGACCCCGCGACGCGACGCCTCGAGGTCCTCGCACCGCTCCTGGTCCTTGACGTGATCGACGCGCTCCTTGATCGAGGTGTGCGGGCTCGCCTCGCGCACATCGATCAGGCCGGCCGCGACCGGGTTGAGGTCGATGTAGGCACAGGTCGCCAGCAGCGCCTCCGCATCGAGGATCCCCACGCTTTTGAAGCGGCTTTCGAAAAACGCTCCCCGACATCCGTCCTGAAGATTCGCAAGCCTTGAAAGCGGCTCTTTCACATACTTCATGAACCAACTCAGGCTTTGCAATCGTCGGCGCGCGTTCGCCACCCACTCGACACCAGTGAGCCGTCCCTGGACCCACTCGTCCGAGACGGGCAGCGGCTTACGGGATCGGTCGCGCGGCGGGAAAAGTCGGCCCCAGCGTCGGACGACCTCCTCATCGGACCATCTCCTGGCGACATCAGGGTCGAGGCGGACGAGGACGTGCAGGTGGTTATCCCTGACCGAGAACGCGGCGACCGAAACGGCGAAGATCTCCCCGAGTTCTTTGAGCCGCTGGTCGATCCAGTCCTTGCGACTGTGCTCGGGATCACCCAGGAGGAAGGCACGTCGGACGCAGCGCGTGATGCAATGATACCATCGAGTGACGGCCGGATCGACCAGGTTGGCGCGGGGCATCGTCTGATCATCAGGACAGTAGCGACGTCGAGGCAGAACGTCAAGACTGCGCTGCATGTCCTTTGTGCTCTCCTTCGAGCAAACTCCTGCGTCGCCCCTTGCGAGGGGCACTCGGGAACGGCCTGCGTGTGGTCGCCGGGGCGGTTCTCGCTACCCAGGGCCATTTACAGATTGCGACCCGAGGGAGGATCCTCCGCTTGATCCCCGACTACAGGACCGGCACGACATCGGCCGAGGTCGTCGGAGAGCATTCGGTGTCTGGCACGATCGTCACAGTGGAGTTTGGCGCGTCGCTCCCAGTGCCCGGAACCGCCCTGCGATGGGCGGAAGACGCGATCGCGATGGCAAGGAATGGAGGACCGAGTTACACGGGCAAGCCGTCGCCCCACTGGTTCGATCCCGACTCGTTCTTTGAGCTGCTCCAAGCGGCCAAAGAACGGACGATCCGGGACCTCGTCGCCGGCTTTGATGGATGCGCCGAGCCGAAGGCCGGCAAGATCGTTGCGGGCTTCAAAGGGCGATTGTCGCGGGATCTGACGAGGGGCGAAGCGGATCAGCTGAAGATGATCCTGATGGCCCATGTCACGGCGGTGAGGCCGAGTCGCTTGGGATGCGTCGGTCGTGCCTCACACCTCCCTGCGGCTTACGCCAAGGAAGAAGGGACGTTCTCGATCCGCACGGGCTCGGGGCCGGAGACGCTCCTGCCCGTGGTTGTCGAGGCTTGGGCGGAGGTTCACGACGGAAACGCCGATGGGCAGCTCTTCGTGAACCGCACGCCAGTCACAGCCCCCTTCAAGGCGTCTTACTCAAAACCGGCCCTCACTATCCAAGGATGCGGGCTCTCTATTCGGGTAGACACCGGACGAAGACCAGGCCGCCTCTTGTTGAACATCACGACGCCATACATGCCGATAACCTCCGACGGCAAGGCGCCGAATCTTGGGCCCATGCTCGAGATGATTCGCTCGGCCATCGGCCAGGCTTTCAAGAGGGCCAAGAAACTAGCGTCGGCCATCGCATCATCGCCAACCGAGGGGAAGGTGTCCCAGAAGGATATCATCGTTGCGCGTATACCCGACGCGGTGGCGAAGGCGAGCGGCGACGGGCAGTATCGGTTCTCCATCCGTCAGTTGTACTACGCGGTCCGGCCCTACGTGCTCGAAGCGATGAGGGTCGAACCAAAGTACGATTACTTCTCCCAAGTCATCACCGATTACGAGGCCGCGAACGGCGACATCTCGGGCATGTACCGCGACCCGAGGGGAACCCTCTATCACCCGCATACCGGCGAGGAGATCCCGCTGGGGACGCTCAGCATCGAGAAGTATCGTCGGCCCGAGTGGACGTTCAACAAGGTCCTCTACTGTGAGAAGGAGGGCCTCTTCCCGATCCTTCGCGAGACGAAGTGGCCCGAGCGGCACGACTGTGCGTTGATGACATCGAAGGGGTTCGCGTCGAGGGCCGCTCGAGACCTCCTTGACCTGCTCGGCGAGACGAACGAGGAACTTTTCATCTACTGTGTCCACGACGCCGATGCCTCGGGAACCATGATCTATCAGACGCTGCAGGAGGAGACGCGAGCGAGGGCCGGCAGGAAGGTCCGCATCCTGAACCTCGGCTTCGATCCTGAGGAAGCGTTGGGGATGAGGCTCCAAGTTGAGGAGGTCAAGCGCGAAGGGGCGAGGTCGGCGGCCGTGGCGGATTACGTCGATGTCGATGGGAAAGAGTGGCTCCAGTCGAAACGTGTCGAGCTCAACGCAATGACCACGCCGCAATTCCTCTCCTGGCTCGATGCCAAGTTTGCGGGCGAGGCCGGGAAGGTCGTTCCGCCGACCGAAGTCCTCCTCGGGCAGCTTCGCGGAGAAGTGGAGGCCGGGTTGCGCCGGCGGCTCACCACGAAGATTCTGAAACGGGGTCGGCTCGAGGAAAGAATGTCGGAGGCGTTGGATCGTCTCGAGGACGCGATCGAGGGCGAAGCGGAAGGGCTCCGCGGCATCGTTGACCAACAACTCCGCGCAACGCCGGAGCACGCTTGGTCGGTGCCAGTACGGAAGCGAGCGGCAGCTTTGACTCGAAGGAAGGCACCGACAATCGTGGCTTCGATCGAGCGGGCGGAAGTACCGACGGGCTCAGCCCTCGCCCTCGAAGTGGACAGGGGTTGAACTCCGTATCCAGCCGTGACACCCACGGGTGTCACGGCCCAGACTTGGGTGGTCGTCCAATCCGATGGAGCGATGACGTCGCGACTACGGTCTTTCTGTCCGATGCGTATCTGGCGAGGCCCTCATTCCGGGCGGTTGCCCGATCGCTTATGATGTGCTAGGTTGACATCGGTGATGGTGATAACCATTCGCCAAGGCATCCCCCCCGCTCACGCCCTTCGACTCGGCTTCCCCGGCCAGCTCGAGCTGTGCCGTCCCGGAGTCCGCATGAACGTCGAACGTTCCTCGCCCTGGCTTGTTGCCGGTTCAACCTTCCGCCTCGCTCCGCTCAACCATCGAGACCTCGACAGGCTCTACCGTCGTCGGTTGCTCCCGATGGCCCGGCCGCTCCGCGCGAGATTCGACAAACTCGTCTTCGAAGATGATCGGGACGAGGCCCAGGCGGTCGAGGCCTTGCACCGTTGCCTCGAATCATTCCGAGCCGTGCTGGCCACCTCGCTTCGCAAGGCCCAGCCTTGGCTGAGCCAACCCGAGGCGGAGATACTCGTGGCGATCTACTGCGGCGACGCGGACGGTCGTGAAGACGACGTCACCCTCTTCCGTGAGGTTCAGATCCTGGGCAAGTCGACTCTCGACGGTCTCGAATCTCAGCATCGGGAGCGGCTAACCGAACTGGTAGCTCTGGCCGCAGATTTCGAGACCTTCGCCAAGACGCCCCGGGATACCGAAGGCTGATCGTTGACCGACCGCCCTGAATGACACCCAATGGGTGTCATTTCGCCCGTCGACGATTCCGCGGGGCGTATACTGATAGTGTTGGCGAAGACTTGCCGAAAACACCTCCCTCACGACCCGGTTTCCTCGCAAGAGGACGCCGGGTCGTGTTGGTTTACGGCCATGCTGAAATCGTGGGGGCGATACCGAATTGGCGGGCAGAGGTGTCCGCCGGCGAGGTCTTCGCCAACTCACGGACGAGCATGCGGCAAAAAACGCCCTGTCAAAATTGGTCGGGTATCCGGGCTGGGGCTCGGTGGGCCGACCTACGGGTTTCCCTGGGCGATTTCCCCATCAGCCGCTCTCGTCTCCGAACCGCGCCTTGGCCCAATAGGGTCGGGGTTGTGTCAAGCAAGGTCCAGCGAGTCAGCCCACAGGCTCGCCGGTTAACGGCCTGGGACGTGCGTCTTCATTCACCCAATCCAGGAAACGCCTACCCCGGCGCCCTGGGGGCCATGACCCGCTTCGGCGGGCGAGACGTATCCAGGTCGGCTTAAGCGGTCTGAGGCGGAAACTGACCCCGAGCGGCAACGCCGGGAGCCGAAATATCCCTGGGGCCTGCCCCTGACCCTAAACGGCTATCATGGCCCGTAAGGGGAGTGGTTTGCGCCGGGCGAATCCAAGGACAATACACGCATGCTTTGAGTTGAAATTCGGAAAGATCTCGAAATTCTATTGGTTGGCCCGCCCCGCCTTGATATGTTGGGTAAGCTGCAATTGCGGCTTCGTGCGTGATGTGGGTTGACGATCCCTCGTCGGCCTGTATCGCAGTCGGCGCCTTGAATCAGCTGGAGATGGTCGCCCTTCTTCGCAGCACAACCTGCGGAAAGGAGAAGGCTGCGAGGGCGATCTCTCGGCTTAAAGGCACGCCTGGACGACAAGGTGAAAGGAGGCTCATGCGTGCTCACCGATCAACAGGTTCGGGAGACGATCGATTCCTGCCTGGCTACCTTGAACCACTACCATGACACCGAGCGACGACTACGCTCGAAGGCGAAGCTGACCGCCGAGATCGCCGTTGTCGTGGGATGGCTGTCGGAATGGGGGATCACACTCGGCGACGCGGTGGAACTGATCGCCAGGCCGGTGGGGGAGAGGCTCGAGATGCGTTACGGCTTTGAGGTCGGTCGACGCCTCGACGGCGAGTTCATGGAGGCCTTCGAGATCGCCTGGGCCGACGTCCGACAGTCGGAATTCGCGGGTCCGCTCGGGCATGGTCAATAGGCATCGATCGTCAGGAGCAGATCGGACTGATCGCTGGGACGCTGTTGGTTGAGACGGGTGGGTGACAGGGGAAACGATCCACTCCCACATCCCATCGAGGCCCCCATCCGCAGGGGAGACCAGTGGAACCCAAGCTGCGCGTCCTCCTCGCCGACGACCACAACCTCATCCGTGCTGGGCTGAGAGCCGTGATCGACTCGCAGCCCGACATGAAGGTCGTCGCCGAGGCCACCGACGGCGAGGAGGCCTACAGGCTGGCGGTCGATCTGGCCCCCGATGTGGTGGTCATGGACATCTCCCTGCCGGTGATGGACGGAGTGCAGGCCACCGAGAGTCTCCGCCGAGAACGGCCCGAGGTGAAGGTGCTGGCCTTGACGGTCCACGAGGACCGCGGCTATCTCCGGCGGATGATAAAAGCCGGTGCCATGGGCTACCTGCTCAAGCGGGCCACGGCCGACGACCTGATCCGCGCCATCCGCACGCTGGCCCAGGGTGGCACTCATTTCGACCCGAACCTGACCGGAGACTTGCTCGGCGTACTCACCGAATGTTCGCATCGGCCAAACTCCTCGAAGCAGGCGATGAGCGATCGTGAGTGGGGCGTGCTACGTCTCGTCGCCCGCGGCTTCACCAACCGTGAAATCGCGGCCCAACTCTTCCTCGCCGCCAAGTCTGTCGAGACCTACAGGGGTCGCGCGATGAGGAAGCTCGGCCTCGACAGCCGAGCCGCCGTCGTCGCGTATGCGATCCAGGCGGGATGGCTTTCCGTCCGCCCGTAATCCGACCTATGGCGACCCATGGCCTCCCTACGAACCCGTTGTCGACGTCGCGACCTCGCCTACACCGAGAGCAGGACTAACTCATCAAGAGGCTACGATGCCGTCTCCCCCTGCGATCATCTGGCAATTTTTCGGGATGGATATGTCGCTCGTACCCCTGGATCACATCGACCTCGATCGGCTCTATAAGGATCGACTGTTACCTCACCCCCAGTCCCTCTTCATGAGAGGGAAGGATCCAGCCTCAGCGGCAGAGCCCGGGGCGTTCCGTCGATGCGTCGAATCGTATGAGTCGATACTTTCGGCATCGCTTTTGAAGGGCCAACCCTGGATCGGGCCACGCGCCTCGGCCACGATCGTGTCAGTGTATTGCCGCGATCCTCGCGGGCAAAGGGATGAGGGGCGGCTCTTCCAGGAAGCCCGACAGGTCGGCGAATTGACGCTCGAGAACCTCGTCTCTCAGTACCGAGAGAGGTTCGAGTTGCTGGTCATGCTGGCGGGCAAATTCGAGCACGCCGTCTGTCTGTTACGGGAGGTCGAGCGAAACATCGAGGATGAACATCCCTTTTCCTGATTCAAAGTCGCTACAAAGCCAGGTAGAGCATGTTCCGCTTCACGCCGTCCTGGGAACATCCCGACACCAAGGCGACGCTACTCGCCATGCAGGCGAAGCTTGAGGAGGCACAAGGGGAGTCGGCCCGTCACGATGGCGACCGGGCCGTCTTCCTGTCCGCCCTGAGTGAGGTCGTCGCCCTCGGGGCCGCATGCCTGGCCCGCTACCCAGAGCGGGGCGAGGTTATCGGCTCTCCCGACAAACAAGAACTGGTCGACATCCTGACGATGCTCTGGACCGATCCGAAGCATGAGAAGATCGATCCCGACGCAGGGGCAGACCAGGTCGCCTGAGCGAATCGGGTTTGATCCCCAATGGGTGTCAGGAGATCGGTTGCGGAATTCCGCACTCGGCACGGGCGAGGCGAGGTTCGAGTCCGGGGTCTTCCCCTCTCAGGCCAGTCGTCGCGATGGAAGTTGCACGGCCGCCGCGGATGTGTTAAATAATCATTACTGATGGCGTCAAGGATTCACTAAGACATCCCCACCGCCATCCACCGGCTTGAACGTCCTCCCCGCCCCGAGCAACGCCGCTCCGGAGCCCACATGGACACCAAACGCCCCTCGACCTGGATTATTGCCGGCTTGGCCTTCAGGCTCACTTCACTCGACCATAGTGACCTCGACGACCTCTACCGCAGGCGGTTACTCCCTATGGTGGGGCCGCTCCGGGCGAGGTTCGAGAAACCCACCTTCGATGGCGATCAGGACGAGGCCCAAGCGGTCGAGGCTCTGCACCGGTGCCTGGAGTCGTTCCGGGGGATACTGGCCGCGTCACTGCGGAAGGCCCAACCGGGGCTATCCGAGCCCGAGGCCGCGTACGTGGTAGCCGTCTACTGTGGCGACGAAGACGACTCCACGGACGAGGTCACCCTCTACCGCCAGGTGCAACGCCTGGGCAGGTCGACGCTCGAGGATCTCGCGTCCAAGCATCGAGGGCGATTGACGGATCTGGTCTCGCTGGCCGCGGCGTTCGAGGCGATCGTGACCATGCCCGGGGATGGCGAGAATTGACTGTGGGCCGAGCCTCGCTCATGACACCCAATGGGTGTCAGCGGTTCCTTGCCTTCACAGAAATCAACGGCGAAGGTCCGACCTCTCAACGGCCTTCGATGCCTTGGCGACGTGCCACTGTCCGCCCTCGCCCCTTTCGAAGGTTACGTCGAGCACATCCCCTACCTTCGAGTCCTCGGGGATCCGTTCCGCCGTGACCCTGATTGGCGTGCCGAGCTCGCTCAACAGGACGACTAATGGGGGGTCGAATCGGCCGACAGACAGCGTCAGATTCATCGATGGCTCCCAAAGGGTGAAGGGGAGCAGCTCGGGTTGGTGGACCTACCAGCCGTCGCAGGATTGAGTTGCTGATGGGAGTTATACGCACGCGGCAGCCAGCGACAAGCCCCGCCCTCGAAATTGCGGCGAGCCTGCCGAAGACTTTCCCGCACAAAGCTTCCGATGCGCCGATCGCTCCGTTGAACGGTCTAATAATGCGTGCTAGGCTCGTATTAGTGATGGCATCAACCATCCGTTGAGGCATCCGCTCCACCGATCATTCACGATTCGGAGGTGCTCCCATGCTGGATATGACCGCGGCCCAAGCTACCGAGCAAATCCCCGTCGAGGCTATCTCGGAAGCCGCGGCGATCCTTCAGGTCATCTCGAGCCCGATTCGATTCTCTGGCTACTCGACTCGAGAGAGCGATGCGTCACCGACTTGTGGGGTGACCTCGAGGTGGATGACCCGAGTACCGTCAGCCATGCCCTCGCCAAGCTGAAACTCGCGGGGTTGGTCGAGCATCGGCAGTCTGGGAAAACCGTGATCTACAAGCCCACGGCTTTCGGGGAAGAGGTCCTTCGGAAGGCCAAGGGGTTCATGCCGGATTGAACGCCGCACGAGGCAATGCCGCCTCGAAGGGCGGCCACGCCACCCAGGCCTTTAGGCTTGGCCTTTGCCCTCGAGGTTGTGGAGCGAAGGCCGAGTCACCCGAAGGCAGCATGTCGCCGAGATTCCCTGCACAAGAAGAATCTTGAGCAGGGCCTAAACCCGATCGGGTTCGCCTGCGCCCATCGGAGTCTTCCGAGGCCGAACCGTTCGGGGTCGTCGCCGAAGGGCCAAGCTACCCGAACGGTTCAGGTACGTCGCTACGGCGGAATAAGGTCTGCCCTTTCTTCGCCCTCATCAATGAACACGACGGACATCCGAGTCCCGCAGCATCGGGGCCAGAGGACGTCGTCCCGGATGTAGAGGCGGACATCCTCGGCCGTACCCGGCTCGAGATGGCCGCAGGTCCGGCAGTGGAAGCGGACCGTATCGGGGAGTTGATCGAACGATTCCGTGGGAATCCTGTCCTCGCGATCGGCGACGATTCGCCGGCTACATGCATGCAAACGCGGGGCCGGCTTCTCGACCCTTTTTTAAAGGCGTAGGACGTTGTAGGAGGTTCGACTCCCACCAACTTGCTTAACCCTTCGCCCCGCTGCAATGGAACTTGCCAAGGAGGGTGAAATTCAGCACAACTGCCCATCCCAATATTTTCCCGCTATTCCCCGCTGATTCCGTGATTTTGCTCTTGTCACGCTGGGTGCGGCGCTTAGATTGGGATGATCGGCTGTCACCTAACGGTCAAGGGGGCACAAGCAACGGATGGCGAGCCAGCTTGTAGCGAACCGTTGCTCTGTGCCAACGGTCGAATATCGGGAAGGGCCACCTGGCATTGCTCGGGCACTCCGTCAGCTCGATACCGCTTGGGGTAGCCCGAAGGCCGTCATGCTCGATTTCTCCCGCTGCCGCGGCCTATGCGCCGACGCGTGTGCGATCCTGGTCACGATGAAGCTTCTGCGAGACCAAAAGGGGCTGACCACGGGCATCGATTGGGATACCGCCTCGCCTCGGATCCTGAACCGACTCCGAAAGTGGCAGGTCTCAGCGCTTTTTGGGGATAGTGAGCACGGAGGTGTTCGGCCGGAAATCCCTCTTCTGCGATTGCCCGGTGTCGACCATTCCGCAGTAACAGGGTACATCGAAAGGCACATTCTTTGCTGGTTGGAATGGTCAAGGGTTTTTACGAAGTGTGCCCGTTGTGACATCCATGAACTCCTTGGCAACGTGTTTCAGCATGCGAAGTCTTCGATCGGGGCGATCGTCATCGGTCAAGTTCATCGCCGCGCCGGCGAACTGCAGATTTGCGTTTGCGACGGTGGCCGAGGCCTGGTAGACATGGTCCACTCTAGCGGCTTTGCCACCGAATCCGCCCCGAGTGCGATTCTGTGGGCGATGGAGTCCGGAAACTCGACGGTTGTCGATAAGCCCTCGGGCGTCGGTCTTCACATCCTTCGACGGCGGATTATTGAACAAGGTGGCGGCAAAATCCGAATCTATGCGAACAGAGGCTATTACTCCGCAGGCGAAGGTGACGCCGGTTCAGGCCTACTGGGCACTGCTTTGCAGGGAACTTTGGTTGAATTTCGTTTCCGCCTTGACTGTCCAGAAAACCGGCTATAATGTCACGATGGAGACTTCTGGAGAGGGGGACACTCCCGTGCAAGTGGTCAAAGTCGCTGAAAAATTTGGTCCTGTCTGCGTTGACCCGGACGCCGGAACGGATCTTTGCGACGTCTTGGCGGCTGCCTTGGCTTCGGGAGAGCATGTGCAGGTTGATTTCGAGGGAGTAAGCTCCCTTGCGACTCTTTTTCTGAACTCCGCCATCGGCTGCCTGTACGGGAAATTCCCGCACGAGTATGTCGATGCCAAACTGGAGCCAGTGGGCCTGGATGACTTGGACCTCGAGTTCATGAGGGTCGTTCGCGATAACGCGATCCGATTCTACTCCTCGAGTGATTCCCAAAAGGCTCAGCTTGCTGATCACTCGGATCATCTTGCGTATTGCCATTGATGATCCGCGACACACTTGTCAAGGCGGACGTCGCAGACATATCTGATAGTAGGTGGGACCATTGTCCCCCTCCGAAGCGCATTGCACTAGATGCAAATGCGCTTTATTTTTTTTCATATACTAACTTCGGTACGCTTCGAGACTTGGGTGCGAAAAATACGCCAAACACTAGGCAACTTCGCCAGTATGGAGGATGGCTTCGCAGAGCCCTGAATGCGAAATCGGAGTTCTTTACGACCATCGACGTGATGGGCGAATTGGTCGAGACGATGGAGCACTCGGAGCTTTATTGTGAATATCTGAGAAAGGGGTACGACAGTAGCTCTTTTAACGCCAAAGAATTCAGGTATAACGAGCAATTAAACTTGACTGAATTGCGGGACCGGGTTCGAGTCTTGACCGAGTCCGCCAAAAGATCGCTACGCCTCGTATTCTTCCCGAAGTCCAGCCCGGATTCAGCCTTCAATCTAACCCTGAAGGAATGGATCGGCTCTCATGCCGACTGGTTTGACTCATCGTTGGGAAGGGCAGCCGTCGGGGCAAACATTTGCCACATCTTGAGTGATGACCAGGATATGGCAACGCTGTCCGGGATTACCCTCTACACGGCAAACCGGAACACGGTGATTGCGGCTGGCGACGCAGGCAAACTAATCGAGCCGCCCGATGAAGAGTTCGATTAGGCATCCCATCCTGCGATCAACGAACCTACTCCGCCCTTGTCAGTGGCCGGATCTCCGCCAGTCGCTTCGGCCCGATCCCCGGCACCCGCTCGAGCTCGTCCACCGTCGCATAGGGCCGCCCCTCGACGATCCGCCTTGCCAGGACCTTCCCGATCCCTGGCAAGGCCTCGAGCTCGGCCACGCTCGCCGTGTTGGTGTTCACCAGGCCCGACTCCCGCCCTCACCATGCCCTCGCGCATCGGCGTTTCCCGGGGGCGGCCTCGGCGGGTCTTGGGAGGGATCTGGTTCAATGACCGGCCGCCTCGAAAGGGCGTTACTTGCTGTGTCGACCGATGTGCTTCCTTCCGGACCGAGCCGGGCCGCGAATGGCTCGCTTCGGATCGGCTGCTCGGCCATGCGAGCCCCGGCGAGTCTTCCCCGAGTGGCCCGCGATCGCGAACATCCTCGTTACGTACTTACCGAGCTCGGCCGTTTTTCCAGCCTCCCGAGGGCCCGTCTCCCCGACTCCGGGGCAGCCCATGAGCGCC
This sequence comes from Singulisphaera rosea, assembly GCF_054877945.1. Classification (NCBI taxonomy): domain Bacteria; kingdom Pseudomonadati; phylum Planctomycetota; class Planctomycetia; order Isosphaerales; family Isosphaeraceae; genus Singulisphaera; species Singulisphaera rosea. The sequence goes on from NZ_JBTYIP020000032.1 coordinate 96,446, forward strand.
ACTCCCTTGGCCGGCCCCTTGCGGTGACTCTGAGCTTTCGTCTCCCGAGCCATTGACCAGGTCGTCGATCGAAGTGCACGCATTGTGGTTCTCTTGGACCTTCTCGTACATGTCATGGATCTGCTGCACCTCGCTCTCGGGACGATCCTCCAGGTTGATGAGCGTCGGGCTGGCCTTGTTCACGGCCGCCAGCAACTCGTTCAGCTTGACCTGCATGGCCAGGGTGTCCTTCGCCTGGGCCCTCTGGAGCAGGAAGAGCAGCAGGAACGAGGTCATCGTCACGATCTCGTCGACGTATTGATACGCCTGCGACCACCCGACCACAACGGCCGCACCGAGCCAGAAGGCGAGTAAGGCGAACCCCGCATGGGTTCCCCACGGCCCGCTCGCGAATCCGGCCGCCCAACCCGCCATCGTTTCCAAGCGATCTGCCGTTCGCAGCTTGAACACGTTCGTACTCCCCGTCGGCGTCCGAAAACCTGCCGAATCCGAATCGGTCGAGAGGGATCGCTTTCACGGTGGGGGGGATGTGAGCCTCGATCACTGGCCTGGCCGTGGCGAGTCCCGAACTCGGGCGCCACGCCATCCGGGCCTCTCTTCTCAAAGATAACTCATTGTGTCCGCGTCGTCGGCTTCGATGGCGAAGCGGGGTGGCGTCGGATGAGTGCCTCGAGATCGACCTCCGCCGAAGGACGGATGTCCGCCTTGAGGACCTTCTCCATCTGGGCCAGGGCGATCTCGTTGATCTCCTCGGAGTTCGACGCCGTGCAGTCGGCCGGCACGACCAGCGCGAGGTCCCGCATGTAGGCGTCGTTCGCCGTGAAGAGCACGCAGATGTTCCCGGCGATCCCGGTCAGGATCAGGGTCCGGACGCCCAGGTAGTCGAGCAGGATGTCGAGTGTCGTGGAGAAGAAGCCGGAGTGCTTGGGCTTCAGGACGAAATAATCGTCCTCATCGGGCTTGAGGCGTTCGACGAGCGGCTTCCCCCGGACCTTGTCCTGGAGGCAATGCTCGACCTGGGCATGGAAATTGGACTGCCAGCGTCCGAAGTTGTCGTTGACGTAGACCACGGGGATCCCCGCCGCTTTCGCTCGCCGTTTCAGCTCGACGAGGCGATCGGCCATCGCCAGTGCCGGCCGAAGGATCTGATCCCCCTCGGGGAACTCCAGGTCATTGATCGTGTCGATCATCAGGAGCGCCACGCTCGACTTGTCGGGCGCGTTCCCGTGCAGGCTCTGATTCTTGTTCATCGCTGTCGCCAACCCCTGTTTATCGCGTGTGCCGGATCGTTCTTCGAAGCTCCCGCAACTCGCGGACCAAGTGGGCGGTCCCCAGGACTTGGGCACGTGTCTTGCATTGATGTTCGTCACTCCCTGATTCACACCTCGCTCATCTCCGGTCGAACCGAACCAAGTCACGTGCCGTGTCCGGCCTCCCAGCAGGGACGCGGCCGAGCCTCAATACACAACCTGGGAAGCGGGCTCCAGGAGACGACCCGCTTCCCGCAGGGTGGTTGCTATGTTCGCCAAGATCAGGACGGTCGCGCTCTTGGGGATCCTCGGGTTAGGCACTGTGGGGTGCGCCGGCGTGCGCGAGGTGCGTTACGTCTACCAGGACGGAGAGTCTGGGGTGGTCGGGCTCCCCGAGAACACCTCGCGGTCGCCCATGAACTATCGCAAGCATGCGGAAGAGCTGATGGCGAAGCATTTCCCGGAAGGCTACGAGATCGTCCGCGCCGAGGAGGTGGATGAGGGTTCGAGGACGTTGACCATCAAGGGTACGAACGCGGCCGAGATCGACGCGGCCGGGCCGATCGATCTATTCTCGGTGGCGAAGCTAGGCCGGACCTCGAGCCGGACCCAATCCGACACGTTGAAGATCCGAGAATGCCGGATCGTCTACAGGAAGGCCCGGCCGGCGGATCACGGCGACTACGCCGAGCAGGCCAGCTGGACCCCGCCCGTTTACCTCGCCCCCAATCTCCTGGCTCGGAAGGCGGGGGCGACGACCAAGGCGGGAGCCGAGGAACGCCCCGATCTGCCTGGCCGGGCGAAGTCCTCGCCCGATGAGACGAAGGTCGAGGATCCGAAGCTCGACGAACCCGAGCTCATAAGGGGCCTCGGGGCCTGACCGCCCCGCATGTGGAAGGATTTGACGGGCGACTCGAGCTCGCATCAGCCGCGGATCGGGCGGCCGAGGCGGAACTGGCTCCTCCTAATATTCCTGGGCCACTGCCCATTCGGACAAGTGTCCACGGCGGCCGCGTCAACATCTCTGGACCACACGGGGCCATCATCGTACGGCTGCTGGGGTGAAGCCTCGGCCAAGAATGCCAACGCCTCAACATTGCCCACGTCCTTCTCCATGCTTATTCCCGACGGTCGGCACAACACTTGCTGCAAAGGAAGCTGATCGACTAAGGAATTTGCCTTGAACATCGGTGCCGTAGCAAACGAAGAGCCGGACGCAGGCTCCGCCTCCTCGAAGGCTTGGCAGGAAACCACGAGCATGACTGCGCACTTTCCTCGAGAACACGTCCCGTCGCCGACTCAGTCCGAGTGGGAGCGGATCGTGCTCTTGAGCATCGTCGAGGGCGTCATCGCCGCCGACGCCGGGGGACATGTGACGTTCCTCAACCGCGAGGCCGAAGTCATGACCGGTTGGTCCCAGGCCGATTCGATCGGACGGCCCCTGGCCGAGCTACTCCGTCTCACCGAGGAGGAGACCGGGCGAGCGGTCGAGAATCTCTCGGGACCACGTCCCGACGAAGGGGACTCGGCGCCGACTACACGGCGGGTAATCCTGCAAGGGCGCGACGGGACCGAGCGAGCCATCGAACTGTCGACGACATTCGTCAACGCCCGCAATGGAGATGCCGCGGGGGCAGTCCTTGTTTTCCGCGACCTCACGGAACGTCGGCGTGCCGAGGAAACCCGAGCCCTTCTGGCCTCCATCGTCGACTCGTCCGATGATGCGATCGTCAGCAAGACCCTCGACGGGGTGATCCGTTCGTGGAACGCCGGGGCCGAACGCCTCTTCGGCTACGCGGCCCACGAGGCGGTCGGCCATCCCATCACCCTGATCATCCCGCCCGATCGTCACAACGAAGAACCCGAGATCCTGAGACGACTCCAGCGAGGCGAGCGAGTCGAGCACTTCGAGACCGTCCGGCGCACCAAGGACGGCCGGCTGATCGACATCTCCTTGACCATCTCGCCCGTCCGCGACCGCCAGGGGAAGATCATCGGGGCGTCCAAGATCGCCCACGACATCTCCGCCCGGAAGAGTACCGAGGCCGCGATGGCGGCCTTGTTGGAACAGACTCAGACGGCAAGGCAGGAGGCCGAGTCCGCCAACCGCATGAAGGACGAGTTCCTCGCGACGCTCAGCCACGAGCTGCGCACGCCCCTGAACGCCATCCTCGGTTGGGCGAAGATCCTCCACTCCGGGCCGGTCGACCCGACGGACCTCGAAGATGGGCTCTCCGCGATCGAGCGAAACGCAGTCGCGCAAGCACAGATCATCGAGGACATCCTCGACATCTCCCGGATCGTCTCGGGCAATTTTCGGCTCGAAGTCCGACCGGTCGACATCCAAGAGGTCATCGAGGCCGCGATCGCGGCCGTGACTCCGGCCGCGATCTCCAAGGGGATCCGGCTCCAGAAGGTACTCGATTCGATCGCGGGCCCCGTTTCCGGGGATTTCGCCAGGCTCCAGCAGGTCGTCTGGAACCTGCTCTCCAACGCGGTGAAGTTCACCCCCAAGGGTGGCAAGGTAAAAATCCTGCTGGAGCGGGTCAACTCGCACATCGAGATCAGCGTCATCGACAGCGGAGTCGGTATCGCGCCCGACTTCTTGCCGCTGGTCTTCGACCGATTCCGCCAGGCCGACTCCTCCACGACGAGGAGGCAAGGTGGCCTCGGGCTCGGACTGTCGATCGTCAAGCAACTCGTCGAACTGCACGGCGGGTCGGTACGGGTGAAAAGCCCTGGAGAGGGTCAAGGCGCCCACTTCATCGTGACGTTGCCGATCACGGTCGTGCACCCGCGACCGTCGGGATCCGAGAAGACCAAGCCGAGCGACTCGGGGGCGAGCGTTACGGCGGTTTCACTGGCAGGTGTAAGTGTGCTGGTTGTCGACGACGAGCCGGATGCCCGCGAGCTCTTGAGGCGAGCCCTGGAACGCTGCGGAGCCGAAGTGACCCTGGCTTCGTCGGCACCGGAGGCGATGCAGGCCCTCGGACGATCCCACCCTCATGTGATCGTCAGCGACATCGGGATGCCCGACGAGGACGGATACAGTTTCATCCGGAAGGTAAGGTCAAAGCACTCGGCCAAAGACCTCCCCGCGGCGGCCCTCACGGCCTTCGCACGCCCGGAGGAACGCAGGCGGGCCTTGCTGGCCGGGTTCCAGATCCACGTGACGAAGCCGGTCGACCCGGCGGAGCTGGCGGCGGTCGTGGCGAGCCTCGCCGGCAGGATCGACGGGATATAGGGTTTGCCTAAAACCATCGACGTTGGCCCCGGCCTCATGATCACTTGGTTCGACCAACGCGCTTCCGCAAGTCGTCCTGCGAAGGGGCCAGCCCCGCGGCTTGAAGATCGACCGACGCCTTCCCGGCCCGATGGACGGGCCGTTGCTGCCGGGTTGCCTCCGCTTCCGACTCGGCTGGAGTGGAGGATACGTCCCTGACCGGCATGGCTATTGAGGCTCGCAAAGGGGATGGGTACGCGCCGAACGGATGGAAGGCCATGCCGCCCTCCTGACGTATGAATTTGGACAGATCTCGAAACGCTGTTGGTGCGTTCGCCCCTGTCTGGTATGGTGAGCATGCCGCATCCCTCGCTGCCGTCCCTGCTCCGCAGGGGGCTTCGAGGGCGTCGGTGATTACCCCGCTCGAAGGCATGCTTGGACGGCGAGTCGCAGGGGACTCATGCATGGTCCGCGAACAGCAGGTCCGGGAGACGATCGATTCCTGTCTGGCCACTTTGGACCGTTACCATGACACCGAGCGTTGGTTACGCTCGAAGGCGAAGCTGGTCGCCGAGATCGCCGTCGTCGTGGGGCGACTCTCGGATTGGGAAACCTCGCTCGGCGATGCGGTGGAACTGGTCGCCATTCCGGTGGGGGAGCGGCTCGTGGGCCGATACGGCTCCGAGGTCGGCCGACGCCTCGACGCCGACTTCATGGCAGCCTTCGAACTCGCCTTGGCCGACGCCCGGCAGGCGGAGTTTGCGGGGACCCACGAACGGCTGATCGACCATGGACAGCAGGGGACGACCGCTAGCGGTGACGAAGGTTCTCACTCGTCACCGTGGACGTAATCCGGTGGTGGCGATGACACCCATTGGGTGTCGCTTGGAGTACGCCGGGAGGCCCGTTTCATCTCCCGCTTACCATCCCCGACGCCATCCGCCCCACCTTATCCCAGCAGTAGGATTTGGCCCGTTCGAGATCCTCAACCTGCCCGGCACGGCCTTCCCTCGCCGATCCGCCTCGCCAGCGTCTTCCCGATTCCCGGCAGCGCCTCGAGCTCGGCCAGGCTCGCCGTGTTGATGTTCACCAGGCCCGACGTCCCGCCCTTCTCGAGTCTCCGCTGGCCCTTCCCGGCCGGCGGCCCTCGAGTCGCGAGGTGTCGCTCGACGACGCTCCAGGTCCTCCCATCGCTCTGGACCTCGACCGTCCCGTCCAGGTCCGTGGAGCAACCGGACGCCCTGGCGTGCCACCAGCGCGAGCGTCTGGGGGCTCGGGTGCCCGTAGTCGTTCGTCGCTCCGACGCTGCACACGGCGAGGCGATGGGCGGTCTCAATTGCTCGTGCCCCTGAGGCGGAATAGCCACCCTCGGCCACGATTGCCGCGAGAGTCGAGTCGAGACTGGGTCTCCTCCCAGGGCTCGGAGGGACCCGGGTCTGGTGCCCACACGTAGGGTGCGATCCACCTGGCGATCTGGCGGTTGGCCACGGCATCCAGGAGGGTGTGTTCCTGACCGAGTAGGTCGTGGAGGTCATGCTCGAAATAGCGGGCGGCCAGAGGGCCGAGCTTCCCAAAGTCGTGGTTGGTGAGCCCGAGTTTCCCTAACGATCTGTGGTGATCGCTCCGCGAGAGCATGGGATAGAAGCGGAGGGCCTCGTCGCGCCGGTTGTACAAGTTCAGGAACGCCTGGCAGCCGAGCAGCACGTGATCGAGTCGTGCGGACGGGTTGAGCCAGGTGTGGTCGCTGGCACCGGCCAGGATCACCGCGTGGATGAAGAGGTCAGGCCGCATCATCGGGAGGCCGACCTTCGGGTCGTGGTCCTGGCTGTTCAACCGGCCGCCGCCCAACAGATGGACCGCTGAAGGGACGACGCGTCCTCCATAGCTCTGGCCCAACAGGCAGATCCGGCTTTGGGTTGGGAACGCCTGGACGAAGCGAGCGAGGTGATAGCCGGCGATGTAGGCACGCCGACCCTTTTCGTTGATGTCACGCACGTCGTTAGAATAGACCCGCTGGCTCGGCCAGTCGAATGCGATGATCACCGTGCCGGGCAAGATCGCCCGGTTGCGTTCCAGCCAACTGTGCGTCCAGAGCAAGCCACCGAGCGCGATGTCGGGCGTCGTCAAACTCCCTTGTACCTGGATCAGGACCGGGGATCCCGCCGCCTGGGAAAACAGGATCGCCGGATCGGTGTCGACCAGGTGGCCCTGCGCATCGAAATGTTGGACTCGCAGTTTTGACCAGGGGTCGGATCCCATCTCCTGGGGACACTCGCGGGTATCCACGACCCAGAAACGCTCGACGCGTTCGGGCCTGGGGGCGAAATGGTCGAGGAAGACGAACGGCCAGCCGGTGTCGGGGTCGAGTGCCCCATCGAGGAAGTTCTGCTCCTTTTGGCTGATCCCCGGCCCCGTCGCCCCGGGGTCGAAGATGCCACCGGGCCTCGGGCGGCCAAACCTAGGGGGAACACCCGGAGGAGCGGACCGGGCCGAAGGGAGGGGCAGCGGTACGAAGCCACCGAACCCACGGCGTGCGGCAGCCTCCTCGGATCCCTCAGGCGGCCTCGCCCCAGGAATCGACGGAGACGAGGCCGCCAGGTTAGGATCCGGCGACGGGTCAGCAGCCGACCGGGCCGGCGCCGTCGGACTCGATGCTGAAGATCCGGATTCTTGCGAGTAGCCCCGTTGGGTAAGGGTGATCAAGATGAGGCCGACAAGAAGTGAAGAGGCAAGCTTCGAAATCGCCATCAACAGGCCACTCCGGAACCGGGAAGACCATGTATTCGCTTAGGCTTGAAACCTTGGCGATTTTATCGTGATTCGGATCCGAATAGGTTGAAGGAGATATCGTGTTGGCATCGAGTTTCAAGGGGGACTGGTCCGACGCATAAATTCGGAGCTCATCTCACGATCTACGGTGTCTGCGCAAGCTGTGCTTGGCCAGGCCATTTGGTTGGAGGTCGATTCCTACATACTCCTGACCCCACGAAAAATTTGGGCGTTCCCCGACTTCCGTCGTGGGGGTTGGATGAGGCCATCAAACTCGGCCAGCATGGTCTGCTCAAGCAAGTTCTATCTGCCAGGGCGACCGGCGAGGACCATTCTCACGACCAGGACGCCAACCGTGGCGCTTACCACGAAGAATCCTAATGCTATCGACAAGAGTGGGCTCGCGCCCGCAGGCAAACTCCAGGCCGCGACGGCTCCCATGATGGCCCACCACGAGACCAGTGCTCCGAGTCGCATGCCCCACATCGCCGCGGGTTTCAGATGGGCGAGAGCGACTACGCAGCGATTGGTAGCACGCCCTGGGCTGGCCCTTGAGGGGATGGACGGTTTCGGATCAGGCATTGAATCCTCGGCGATACCCAGAGCGCGCCGCTGGCTCTCGGACTCGGCATGGACCCATGGTGTCAGATCAGCTCGGCCGACTCAACGGCCAACGTCGCTCGTCGGTCATCCTATGAATTTATCTTGATGTAAAGAAATATTCGCCAGCGTCGTCAAGATGGTCGACGGGTGGCCACCACTTCGGCGAAGTCAGCGGGATGGGCTTCAATCCGTCCGGGGGGCGAATAGCGCCAGCAGGGTGTCATAATCCACCGGCTTCACCAAGTGATAGTCGAACCCCGCCGCTCGGGAGCGGCGGAGGTCCTCCCCACGGCCGTATCCGGTCACCGCGATGACGTACGCCGACTGGCAACTCGCCTCGGCCCTCAGTCGCTCGGCGACCTCGTAGCCGTCCATCCCCGGCAGGCCGATGTCCAGGAGCACGACCTCGGGTCGGTGGGCGCGGGCCTCCTCGATTCCGGCCGGGCCATCGTTAGCGACCCGGACATCGTGCCCGAGGAGTCGTAAGATCCTCGCAAGCGCCGTCGCGCTATCGGCATTGTCGTCGACGACGAGCACGCGCGAGTTCTGGAGTGCAACCCGTGGGAGCCTCACCCCTCGGCTCGGCGACCGACTGGTCGCGTCCACCAATGCGGGAAGCCGAACCGTGAATTCGCTCCCTTTGCCCGGGCCTTCGCTGGCCGCGACCACAGTTCCGCCGTGCATTTCCGCGAGCTTCCTGACGAGGGTCAAGCCGATCCCAAGCCCCCCCTCGGACCGGGCGATCGTCCGGTCACCCTGGGCGAAGAGCTCGAAGACACGGGGCAACAACTCCGAGGCGAGACCCATACCATTGTCCCGGACCGTGATCACGACCTCGCCACGCTCCCGACAGGCCATGAGCGTGATCCGTCCCCCGGCCTCGGTATACTTGGCGGCGTTCGTCAGCAGGTTGACGAGGATCTGCTCGAGCCGGATCGGATCGGCCTCGAGTCGTAGGCCCTCGTTGACGAGGGAGACGCCCAGCTCGTGTTTCCGCTCCTCCATGAAGGGCCGGACAGCCTCGACTGCGGCACCGACGACAGGCGAGAGATCGAGGGTCTCCTTTCGGAGGCGGATTTTACCCCGCGAGATCCGCGAGACGTCCAGGAGGTCGTCAATCAACCGGGCAAGGTGCTTCACTTGCCTTTGGACGACGTCCTTTGCCCAAAGATGTTCCTCATGGGTCTTCAACTTCCCGAGGAGCTGGACCGCGTTGTTGATGGAGGAGAGCGGATTCCGGAGCTCATGGGCGAGCATCGCCAGGAACTCATCCTTCCTGCGGTCGTTCTCGGCGAGCTTCTCCGCCCGGGAGTAGAGTTCCCGCTCCATCGTCCGCCGGTCGCCCACGTCATGGAACACGAGCACGACACCCTTGACCTGGCCGCCGGGCTCGCGGATCGGGGCGGCCGTGTCGTCGATCGAATGCTCGGTCCCGTCTTTGGCGATGAGGAGAGTGTGGTTGGCGAGGCCGACAATAGTGCCTTCCCTGAGGCACTTGTCGACCGGGTTCTCGACCGTGTGGCGAGTCTCCTCGTTGATGATCCGGAAGACCTCGGCAAGCGGGCGATCTGACGCCTCGTCCTGGCCCCAGCCGGTCAAGGCCTGGGCGACCGGGTTCATGAAGATGATCCGGCCCTCGGTATCGGTCGCAATGACGGCATCCCCGATGCTCGAAAGAGTCACGCCGAGCCATTCTTTCTGCTCCCGCAGTTCGTCCTCAACCCGCTGTCGCCTCCGGATCTGCCTCCCGAGTTCGTCGATTTTCTGATTCAGCGCCAGGAATTGGCCGATCGATGTGCCCTTCGACTCTAGGCGGAGCATGATGACAGCCCGGGGGGCATCCGTTGAAGGGTGGAGGACGCATCCATTCGCCCGGCAGGCGAGTTCCCGGCCGTCGATCCCCCGGAGTGTCAGGGTTCCCGGCAGGGGGGATGACGTCTTCGAGCATCGCCGGAGATAATCCGCGACGGCCTCGGATGACTGGGCCGTCACGTCGGCGAGCCTCTTGCCGCGGAGCTCATCCGGTTCGAGTCCGAGCCGAGCGAGACGGCGGTTGGCGCCGAGGATCACTCCGTCGCCCGCAACGAGAAGCCATGGCTCGGGCAGGCGTTCGATGACCTTGAGGAACGCGTCGAGTGCCATGGTCTCGCCTATCCCTGGAAGTATTCCCGCCCCGAGGCGGCATCCGCCCGGGCGGTCGGCTTCAGATAGACCACCACGCGGCACCCGGGATCGCCCTCTGCGATGGTCTCCTCGAGCACGACCTTCGCGTATCCGAGGTTCTCCGCCGCGATGCCTCCGAAGACGTTGGAAGTCATCATGCACATGGCCGGGCGGCCCACGACCTTTTCGGCGAATGGACAGGCTCTGTTGCCGAAGACGATCTTCTCCTCGTCTTCCTCGATGATGAAGAAGTCGCCCCGGATGCGTCGCTTCAGATCGACCAGGACCGCCGCGACCTGCGACCGGTCGAGCCGGGAGACGCCCAGGGCCGCCTTGTAACTTGCGTTGATCTGCTCTCCGACCTTCTGGCCAACCACGCTGACGAAGCCCGAAGCCTCTTCCATTCCGACCACATCCTGGAGCGTACCCGCCAGTTCCCGGATCAGGGTCCGGAGGAAGACGTCGCGATCCAGGGGGACGTCCAGGGCCTGCACGACCGTCAGGGCGGTACTCGAGGGGATCGGGGCGGATGACATGATCTGACTCCGTCAGCGTGCACGCGGGGGAGGCTCGTCAGGACGCATCCCTGGATCCGTCCGGGCGTGAATTGGAGCATGAGGCGGACCCAGAGTCCAGCCAGCATTCCTGGCACGCGGGCGGGGGCCTCTCGGCGCCTCGATCACATCCCATGTGTGGGCGATCCCGAGCGTCGGCCCAGAGAACTCGCGAAGTAGCCACCCTTGCAAGGCGGTCTCCGCCGACTAGGAGGACTTCGCCTCACTGGCCCCATCTCGATAGCACGGGCATGGAGCCTGTCAAGCCAAACAAGAGGCCTCATGCGTCGGCCGGGGCCGTGAGATCATGCCCCGTTATTGCCGGGACGCAGCACAACTCCCAGGCTAACGCGGCCCGGCCGAGGAGGCAACCCGACCCTCGAGAGACCAATCGGAGCGCCGTTCCCTGGAGTCCTCCCAGGTCCAGCGGCCATACGGGTAATCAGTTCTAATAACTTTTTCGGGATATCAATGTGACAGTTTAATGATAGTATCAATTATCCTAGGACCATATACCGACGTATCGTAGGTCGAGCGGAGCGGCGACCATGTCCGTCACAGTGGCAACCTCACAGCCCCAAGCCATGCCAGTCGAATCGATCGCGAAGGCCGCCACGATCCTCCAGGTTGCCGTGAGCCCCTCGCGGCTCGCCATCCCTGTGGTTGCTCGGCCCGGGCGAGCGCGGCGTCTCGGATCTCTGCCGGGCGCTGGGCCAGCACCCGTCGACGATGAGCCACATGCTCGCGACGCTCCGGCATGACAGCCTGGTGGAGCGGATCCGCCTCGGCCGGTCTGCGTCCCATCGCCTGACGACGCGGGGACGGGACCTGCTCGGGGCGATCCGGTCATTCGTCCCTGCATGACTCGACTAATCAACGACAACCCTTGGGAGTCCTCATCGTGAATGGATCGACAGATCAAGAGTCGCGGACTCGCGAGGCCCTCGAGTCCGGGAATTGCCTGGTCGGGATCGTCGATCTCGGCAACAAGCCGACCTCGCTGGGCCGATCCTTGGCCGCCCGCCCGCTTCTCATCGCCGACGATGACGAGCCCGAGGAGGGCTCGCCTCTACGCTTCGAGAGCACTACGGCCGAGCCGATTCTCGTTTACCTCCTCGGCTCGCGCGTTCCCCAGGCCGGAGATGTCCTTATGGCGACCCGCTAGTCCCTCGCGGGACAGTGGGTCGCGCACTCCAACTAGTACATCCCGGCTAAATCGGTCTACCACGATCGGGGATCCTTTGCGATAACCCCCAAAACCTGCCTACCTTCACGAAACACCTGGGAGTCGGAGCCATGCCTGGGAGGGCACGTAAGCTCATCGTCACGAAACGGCAGCAGTCCACTCTCTGGACGATGGCCCGCTCCAGTACCTGTCCCCAGCAGACTTCCGAGGACCTCGCGGATGTGCGTCAGCTCACCCCCGCACAGGTCCCTCAGTGCCTCGACGGAGAACGACTGAAATGCGGTTTCCGTGAGTTATCCTTCCGCCGACATCGCACGCTCGCTTCCGAAACTCCAGGCGAGGAGGGCCTCGCGAAGAGGGCCTAGCTTGAGCGGCTTCGTGAGATAGTCGTCCATCCCGGCCGCCAGGAACCGCTCCCGGTCCCCCTGCATCGCATGCGCCGTCAGGGCGATGATTGGGGCGTGCCGGTCGGACCCCCGCTCGCGCTCGCGGATCGCGGCCGTGGCGGCGAGTCCGTCCATCTCCGGCATCTGCACGTCCATCAGGACGACGTCGTGGCGGCCGCGACCGAGGGCCTCGATCGCCTCGCGGCCGTTGCAGACGGACTCCACGACGCAACCGAGCCGCTCCGCCAGTCGGGTCGCCACCATGCGATTGACCTCGTTGTCCTCGGCCAGGAGGATTTTGAGCGCCAGGGGCGGCTTCCTTCGCTCGTCGTCAACGTATCGCGGATGGGTATGGAGGGGGACGGGCGAGGCGACAGCCCGGCGGAGGATGTTGTAGAGCTGCGAGCGTCGGATCGGCTTCGTTAGCCGTGCGGCCCAGAGGCCGGGGTCGAATTCCACGCCCCCTGCGGGCGAGCTGAGCGAGGAGAGGAGCACCAGCGGGACACCGGCATGGCGCGGGATGGCTTTGATGACGCGGGCCAACTGCTCCCCGTCCATGCCCGGCATCTCCTGATCGAGGAAGATGAGCCCGAATCCTTCATCCCCGTCATTCGACAGGAGCCTGGACAGGGCATCGACGCCGGAGGCGGACACCTCGGGTCGGCAATCCCAGGAGCGGAGCGTCTCCCGGAGGATCACGCGGTTGGTCTCCTCGTCGTCGACGACCAGCACGCGGAGCCCCTGCAACCCTTCGGCCGACACGTCGGGCTCGCCTTGCCCCCTGCCGAGGGAGACTTCGAACCAGAAGGTGCTCCCGAAGCCGGGGCGGCTCTCCAGGCCGATCCTCCCCCCCATGAGCTGCGTGAGCTTCTGGCAGATCGCGAGACCGAGACCCGTGCCGCCGTATGAGCGGCTGTTCCCGCCCTCGACCTGCATGAAACTATCGAAGATATCGGCCTGGTGGTCCTCGGGGATGCCAATGCCGGTGTCCCGGACCAGGATTCGGAGCTTGGCGAATGGTCCGTCATCGGCGATCAATTCCGCCCCAAGATCGACCGTGCCGAGGTCGGTGAACTTGACGGCGTTGCCGACCAGGTTGGTGAGCACCTGGCGGATGCGGACCGGGTCGCCCACCAGTCGGCCGGGGACATCCGGCGCCACCCGGCAGCGGATTTTCAGGCCCTTCTGTTCGGCCATGGTCGCGACCAAGTCGACCACCTCTTCCATCACGGTGCGAAGGTCAAAGTCCACCGCCTCGATCTTCAGCTTGCCGGCCTCGATCTTGGAAATGTCGAGGACGTCGTTGATGACCGTGATCAGGGCCTCGCCGCTGGTGCGGATCGTCTCGGCGTAGCGGCGCTGGAGATCATTGAGCTGGGTGTCCAGGAGCAGGTCGGTCATGCCGATCACGCCGTTCATGGGCGTCCGGATCTCGTGGCTCATGTTGGCGAGGAAATCCCCCTTGGCCTGAGTGGCCGCGACCGCCTGATCGTGGGCTTGTCGGAGTTCCTCGTGCTGTGCCCTTCGCTCGGTGATGTCCTGCGACGTGCCCTGGAGCCTGACGACCCGACCGCTCGCGTCGCGGATCGCCTCGCCCCTGGCGATGATCCAATGATGGAGGCCGTCTTCGCGGGTCATCTCCAGCTCGACCTCGTAGGGCTCCCCGATCTCGAGGGCCCTGGCCACCACCGGTTTCAGGAGGGCGAGGCTCTCCGGGGTGTAGAGCTGGTCGTGCTCTGCATAGCGGGGCGGCGGCAGGGCCGGGTCTCGACCCGCGATCCGATAGAGTTCGTCCGACCAGTTCACGACGTCCGCGACCGGGTCCCACTCCCAACTGCCGACCCCGGCCAGCCGTTGCGACTCCCTCAATGCCGCCTCGCCCCGCCGGAGCGATTCCTCGGACGCCCTGCGTTCGGTGATGTCGCTGTTGACCTCGAGGACCGCCCCGCCGTTCGAGCTGTCGCGATCAACCACCCAGCGGCTCGCGACGACGATGTGGACCCCATCCCGACGGACGTGGTTCAGCTCCCCGTCCCATGACCCCAGCTCCTCGAGCTCCGCCTCGATTTCGGCCAACGGCCTCGGGAAACGCGTCTCCAGCAGTTCGTGGGAGATGTGTCCCACGGCCTCCGCGCCGGTCCATCCATAGAGCCGCTCTGCCCCCTGGTTCCAGGAGGAGATCACGCCCGCCCTATCGCGGACCAGGATGGCGTCGTGAGCCTGATCGATGAGCCGGGCTTGCAGTCCCAACTCGACGGTCCGCTCGCGGACCCGCCGCTCCAGGTCCTCATTCGCCTGCCGGAGACGTTCCTCGCTGTCCTGAAGCGCCTCCTCGGCCCGCTTCTGCTCATCGATGTCGGTATTCGTTCCGAACCAGCCGAGCACCTGGCCGTCGGCACTTCGGGTAGGCACAACCCGGGTGAGGAACTTGCGGAACTGGCCGTCGGCTCCCCGGAGCGGAAAGACCATGTCGAACCGCTCGCCGTTGGCGATCGACCCGCTCCAGCGTTCCATCACCGCCGGGAGCACCTCGGGGTCGTGGACCGATTGCCACCCCAAGCCTTCCATCTGCTCGGCGGTCGTGCCGGTGTAGTCGTACCAGGGCCGGTTGTACCAGAAGATGTGGCCGTCGGGCCGAGCCATCCAGGCGAGTTGCGGGATCGACTCGGCGAGCAGGCGGAACTTCTCCTCGTCCCGCCTCCGCGTTGCCTCCGCTAGCTTGTGCTCGCTGATATCACGGGCGATCTGGGAAACGCCGAGGATCCGGCCGTCAGGATTTCGGATCGCAGAGATGGTCAAAGCGACGTCGATCCGACGCCCGACCCTATTCAACCGCACCGACTCGAAATGATCCACCCGCTCTCCGCGTCCGATCCGCTCCAGGATAGCCGCCTCCTCGTCGAGGCGGTCGGGGGGGAGGAGGAACTCGATCGGGCGGCCGATCGACTCGGCGGCCGAGTAGCCGAAGATCCGCTCCGCGCCGACGTTCCAGGACGTGATGACCCCGCCGAGGTCCTTGCCCACGATCGCGTCCTCGGACGACTCGACGATCGTCGCGAGGTACGCCCGGTCGACCTCGAAGCGTTTTAGGTCGTCGAGCGCGCGGGTCAGCTCCGCCGTCCGCTCGGCGAACACCCGCTCCAGCTCGATCGGGCTCCTCATCGCCAGGAGGGCTGGCCACGCCTTGCGGAGCGACCAGGCCGTCCAGCCCGAGACCAGCCCGGTGGCCACCAGGACATGCCCCGAGAGCCGGTACAGCGGGTAGAAGAACGCGAGCATGTCGAGGAAATGGCCCAGCCCGCAGAGGCCGATGAACAGCGCGAAGGAGCGGATGACCCCCCGGAAGGGCGACCATTCCGCTCGTCGCACCCCCAACCGCCAGATCATCAGCGGCATGGCGATGTAGGCGAGCCAGACCATGGCATTGCCCGCGACGTGCTCCCAGACGAGCCAGTCGGGCCAGAGGCCGCAGACCCTACGCGGGACGAATCCGTCGGAGCTGAACATGCGACCTAACGCGTTCGCGGACCAGGACATGATGAACGACTCCGTTGGCGAAGGTCGCTAGACTGATGTTTCGCATTCGAGGGCCCAGGGACTGACTAACTCTCCAAACTGACCTGGATGGGCCAGCTTACCGGTCGCCAGGAGTTCCCTCACCAAGCCGGGCAAGGTGTTAAGTTGTCCGCTTTTTGGGTTCTCCCGCACTTTCGATGATGGCGGCCTCGCGAATCTCGGCGTGCACCGCCGACTCGTCACGGCGGATACCCTTGTCGAACCGCCGCAGGTCCGGGTTGGAGGAGGCCTCGCCTCGGGCCAGCCAGTCGGTCAGTGTCTCGTGCGGCCACTTCCGGATCAGGTCAGCGAACCCTTCCGCCAGGTCCAGGGCCGCGGTCAAATCGTCGCACCGGACGCGGGTGACATCGAGCTCCGCCCAGGTCGTCGCGATGGGCCAGGCCCGGTCTCGCGCGCAAGGGATGATGGCGAGCACGCCACCCTCCATCTCCATAGTACGCGTTTCCGTGTCCCTGCGAATCCGAGCAGGAGCGAGTTTGACGCGGAGTTCGATCCTTGGATCCCGGTCGTCGACTCTCGGGAGATGAGGTGAACCATGATTCAATCCGGACTGAACCGCGGAGGAGTCTGCCCGAATCACTCGTGCGAGGAACCGAGCATTCGCGTCCTACGCCACGTCCTGCCCCGCAGCACCCTTGCCGGAGTGCGACCGGGTTGCCCGCGCAGCCCCAGTGGACGAGGTCCGCCGGGCGCTCCGGGATCGCCCGGCGGCATTGCCTCTCAAGCAGGTCGAGCCGACCCCGGTACCCGTTCGGGCCAAGGTCAGGCCGACAAAGGCACCGCGGCAGTTCACCCCCATGATCGACGACCGCGCCGCTTGACTCGAGGTCCGGGGATCCGAATCGGGTGCTATGTTCCTCCGGCTCGACCGGGCGGCCAAAGGGCCCGACCCTCTCACCGGTGAGTCCTTCCGGCAGATCGTCGGGCCGATCTCGCCCCTGGCAGACCTCGAATCCGGACACCTCCGGCATATCGATGTCGACGATTACCAGGTCGGGGACGCTCTCCGCCGCTCGCTCCAGCGCCGACTGGCCATCGCCGGCCACGGCGACCCGCTGGCCCTCCCCTTCCATCACCATTCTTACAATTTCGGTGATCGCGGGCTCGTCGTCCGCGACCAGGATGAGGCGGAGTGTTCGCTCCGTCGCGGTCGTTCGCCGTCTCCAGCATTGGATTACGCCCTGTCTTAATCGGCCCGGTCCAGCACCGTGCGGACCTTGGACGCCAGCGCGAAGGGTGTGAACGGCTTCTGGATGAAGTTCATCCCCTCTCGCAGCACCCCGTGCCGGATGACCGCATCGTCCGTGTATCCGGACATGTACAGCACGCGCATCCCGGGGTATTGCTCGGTCATATGCTCGGCGACGGCCCGGCCGCCTGCACCGGGCATGACGACATCGGTGATCAATAGGTTGATGGGGCCGTCATACCCCGCCGCCACCCGGACGGCCTCGTCTCCATTATTCGCTTCCAGCACCTTGTACCCGCATTGGGCGAGGACGTAGCTGGTCAGGGTCCGCACCCCGGCCTCATCCTCGGCCAACAGGATCGTTTCCGTGCCGTGAGAAAGGGGAGGCTTCCGGGACGGGGCTTTCGAGACCTCGGACGCCTTCTCCACTCGGGGCAGGTAGACCTTGAACGTCGTGCCGATCCCGACTTCGCTATACACTACGATGTGGCCGCCGCTCTGCTTGACGATCCCGTACACGGTGGCCAATCCGAGCCCGGTGCCCTTGCCCGGCTCCTTGGTCGTGAAGAAGGGCTCGAAGATATTCGCCAACGCGTCCGGGGGTATGCCACTCCCGGTGTCGGTCACGCTCAGGAGGATGTGCTCGCCTGCGCGGGCGCCTTCGTGGGTGCGGACGTAGGCCGCATCCAGCTCGATATTCTGGGTCTCGATCGTCAGCCGGCCTCCCTCGGGCATCGCGTCCCGGGCGTTCACGGCCAGGTTCAAGAGCACCTGCTCGAGCTGCCCGAGGTCGGCACGGACCGCCCAAGGCTCGGATTCCAACGTGGTGGTCAGCCGGACATCCTCCCCGATCAGCCGACGGAGCATCTTGTCGGTGTCGGCCAGCACCTCGTTCAGGTCGAGGACCTGCGTGGCCAGGACTTCCTGGCGGCTGAACATCAGGAGTTGACGAGTGAGCCCGGCCGACCGCTCCCCGGCCTTGTAGATCTCGGAGATCAGCTTCCGGGACGGGTCGTCCTGAGGGAGCCTCTGGAGGAGCAACTCGCTGTAACCGTTGATGATGGTGAGGAGGTTGTTGAAATCGTGGGCCACGCCCCCGGCGAGTTGACCGAACGCCTCCATCTTCTGGGCCCGTCGGAACTGGTCTTCCAGGCTCTTGCGTTCGGTGATATCCGACCACGAGGCGACGATCTCCGGATGTTGATCGGTCGCATCGCGGATCAGCCGCCGCTCGTCGCGCAACCACCGGTAACCGCCGTCTTCGTGGCGGAAACGGTACTCCTGGTTCGTGCGACCGTGGCTGAATAACGTCGTGTGGGCCTCCGCGTCGACCCGGTCCCGGTCTTCCGGGTGGAGACGTTCCAGCCACCAGTTCGGGTCCGATACCACGTCGGGTTGGTACCCGAGCACATCCCGCAGGTTATCGCTGATCCAACTGATACCCTGGATTTGATCGTCGGCGACCGACATCGTGAGAAGGACGGCGGGGCTGGACGCCACGACGTGCTCCAGCCGTTTCTGTGACGCTCGGAATTGCTCTTCCAGGCCCCGCCGGGCCGTGACGTCCGAGAGGACGCCGACGAAGTTGGTCAACCGCCCGCCCGCGTCGCGGATCGGGGAAATCGACATCTCGTTCCAGAACGGCGTCCCGTGCTTCTGATAGTTCAGCAACTCGACCGTGCAGGCCTCCTCGGCCCGCACCGCGGCGCGCAGCCGGGCCGTGGCCGCGGGATCGGTGTCCTTGCCCTGGAGGAACCTGCAGTTCCGGCCGAGGGCTTCCTCGAAGGTATACCCGGTGATCCGCTCGAATCCGGGGCTGGCGTAGACGATCGGGTTGTCCGGCCGGCCAGGGTCGGTGATGAGCAGGCCCTGGGTGGCCGCCTGGATGGCCCGGTCCCGCAACCGAAGGTCCGCCTCCGCTCGGTATTGGTCGGTCACGTCGGTATGCACGCCGACCCATTCCCGGATCGCCCCGCCGGGGGCGAGGATCGGCACGGCCCGTACCGACATACAGCGGTACACCCCATCCGCCCGCCGGAGCCTGTGTTCCACCCGATATTCCCGACGCTCCGCCATCGACGTCGCCCACGCCCGCGCGCTGTTCTCCCGATCGTCCGGGTGGACGGCGTCCAACCACCCCCACCCCCGGTGTTGTTCGACCGCCTGACCGGTGAATGCCGTCCACCCCGGCTGCTCCGAATCGAACGCCCCCGACGACGGAGAATCCCAGACGATGGAAGTGGTCGCTGCGATCAAGGTCCGGTATCGCTCCTCGCCGACCCGGAGGGCCTCCTCCGAATGTTTGCGCTCGGTGATGTCTTCCGTGAACATGATGATCCCGCCGACTTCGCCGCTCGGCAGAAGCCAGGGTCGGATCTCCCAGCGGATCCACTGGACCGAGCCGTCACCCCGATCGAACCTGGCCTCTTCGCAACGGTCGGTCTCCCCGGCCAGGCAACGTTGATGGATCTCCTTCCAATAGTGCGGAGCGTCGGGGAACAGCTCGTAGTGGCTCAGCCCGGTGATGTCGCGATCCCCCAGGCGGTAATCGGTCATCCATCGTCGACTGACGTGGAGGTATCGCATGTCCCTGTCCAGCATGGCGATTGGCGCCGATACGTACTCGACGAACAGGCGGAGCCGCTCCTCGGTCGCCCCGAGGGCCTCCTCCGCCAGCTTGCGAGCGGTGATATCCCGGCCGATCCACGAGTACCCGACGTTCCGGCCGTCCCGATCCCGGAGGTGGGACCCGGTGATCGCCACATCGACCCGCTTACCGTCCTTGCGAAGCCGTACCGTCTCGAAGTGCTCGATCCGTTCGCCGCCTTCCAGCCGATCCATGATCCGGGCGACTTCGTCCGCACGGTCGGCCGGGACGATCAGCGATACGTGACGGCCGACCGCTTCCGCCGCCGTCCACCCGTAGAGCCGCTCGGCGGCGGGGTTCCAGGAAGTGATCATGCCCTCGCGCGACTTGGAGAGGATCGCGTCATCGGAGGACTCCACGACGCTGGCCAGGAGTAATGCGGCCTGCTCCGTCCGGCTGAGCCGCTGCAACTCCTTGCGGGCCCGGACTCGTTCCGTCACATCCTCGAAGGCGAGCAGGACCATTGACGCGCCATCGTCGGCGTCGAAGACGAGGTGGGCGTCGAGCAGCAGGACCTTGATGCCAACGTGCGGGAAGTCGTGTTCGATTTCGAAATCTTGGAAGGTCTCGCCGTCTCGATTGACCGCGTCCAGCACCCCCCGCAGCACCGCGATATCCCACTGGCCCCCGCCCAATTCGTGCACGAGGTAGCCTTCCGTATCCTCCTTGGTGACACCGAAGGTACGGTAGAACGCGGCGTTCCCCCGGCGGACGCGCAGGTCACGGTCCAGGATCAACAGCGGGTGGCGGACGGACTCGACGATGCTCGTTGCGAAGCCACGCATGCGTAGGGGGCCCTCTCTGCTGGGCAGAGAATAGCTCGGAGGTCCGGATAGAAATTTCTTCTTCCGAATCGGGTGAGAGGCACAGTCGACCACCGGTCGCGGGTCGGGATGTCATCCGTTAAAGGAGTGCGACGGACATCAATTGGATTCTCAGCAGCCTTATTAGTTCAAATTTAGTGCACATGCCGTGCCATTGCTAAAAATTTTTAGTTATATTAACAGATATCGAACAATATGGCGAGTCGGAATCGTGCACGGGGCGAGTGGCGAGAGAGTTCCCGGAGGTCGGAGGATGCCATGGATCAGCTCCTATCGGGGCTTGTCGACGATGATCGCCGATGAGCCCCACCCTAACGAAGCCTTCGCGGACCGTGGCATGAGTCGGCGACCCGGCGGGGCGCGGATGCTGGAGAACGCGGGCCAATCGGAGGCGACTCGCCGTGGCACGCATGGCCGAGCACAGAGGCATGAGCCGAAACAAGCGGAGGATCCGCTGGCGAGCCGGTCCGCCGCCGCGACTAACGTCGCTCGTCCCAATCGGGATAACTCCGCCCAGCAGGCGGACTGGTCGGAAAGGGCCTTCTAAATAGCCTTGTCGAATTCCGGGACGCGCGGGGTCATGCGACATTCGCCTTGGCATAGGTGTGACGACCACGTCGGTTTCGTGCCGCGAGGTACCTTCGCTCTTCTACCATCAATTCCGCCATCGTCGCGCAGCGGTGGTTGCGAGTGACGTTGTCGTGCAAGTCCTTCCAAATGCGCTCGATCCGATTGGGATCAGGGCAGTAAGAGGCTATCCGGTAACTTTTTCCTCAATTTCCCGGAATTTAAAGGCCGCACGCTTCCTCTTCTCATCCTTTTTTAATAGTCTGAGCATTCGATGAATTGAACTGATTTTGATCATCGCCTCGCTCGACTCCGTACGCACCTCGTAGTCGCGGCTATGCCTACGATATCGACCCAGCCACGCGAACGTCCGCTCCACCGTATACCTCTGC